>NZ_JBILKJ010000272.1:0-2737 GCF_044376735.1 Gemmatimonas sp. | reverse complement strand
GAAACGCCCGAGGATCCAGCCGAATCCAGCCGCTCGGTAATGCGCATAGTTGCGCACCGCGTTGGGCATGGCGAGCGAGGCCGGCGCATAGAGTCCGGCGTAATCGACGAGCCCCTCCATCAGAATGCGGGAGGCGCGATCGGTGAGCGGCGGAAGGCGAACAGGCATGGCGAGAGTCTGTCAGGAGGGCTTACAGATCATCGAAATCGAGACCGATGTCGAGCGCCGGTGCGGAATGCGTGAGTGCGCCGATCGAGATGCGGTCCACTCCCGTTTCCGCGATGCGACGCACGGTGTCGAGTGTGACGCCACCCGACGCCTCCGTGATCACGCGGGCGCGACAGCGCTGCACCGCCTCGCGCAGCTGCTCGATTGACATGTTGTCGAGCAGCACCCAGTCGGCGCCGGCGGCGATGGCCGCATCGACCTGCTCCAGCGTATCACATTCGACTTCGATCGCGGTGCCACTCATGGCCAGCCCACGGGCGCGCGTCACCGCCATCGCCATGTCGCCACCGATGGCGGCGAGATGATTGTCCTTGATGAGCACACCGCTGCGCAGATCCATGCGATGATTCGTCCCACCTCCAGCGCGTACCGCGTACTTCTCGAGGGCGCGCCAGCCCGGCGTGGTTTTGCGCGTGTCGAGAATGTTCGCCGACGTGCCGGCGACCGCGTCGACGAAGCGGGCGGTCAGCGTCGCGATGCCGGACAGATGCTGCAGATAGTTGAGCGCGGTGCGTTCGGCCGACAGCATGCCGCGGGCGTGCCCACTGAGGTGCATGATGATCTCACCCGCCTTGACCCGGGTACCGTCTTCGGCGTCCACGCGAATGATGACCGCGCTGTCGAGCTGACGGAACGCCTCGACGGCGAGCGGAATGCCGGCAATCACGCCGTCGCGTCGTGCCACGATCGCGCTGCGGACATGGCGGGTGCTGACGACGGTGGCCAGCGTGGACACGTCGTTGAATGCCTGATCTTCCTGCAGGGCCACCCGCACCTGCGCCGTGGTCGCCTCCTCGGACAACGGAAACGCCAGGGCGGCACCCTGCACTGCGCGCGTACTGCCCGGGGTGATCGTGCGAGGCGTGAGCGCGGGCGCCCCATTGGATGGCGTGGGGCGCAGGGGCGGGTGGAAGGCCGTCATTCGCCAGGATCCTCAGGACCAAACGGACTCACGCCGGATGTCCCGCCGATCGACACCATGCGCTGGATGGCAATCCGTGCGCGGGCGGCGATGTCGTCGGGCACCGTGATGCGATGCTGCAGATGCAGGAGGGCATCGCGCACCTTGGGCAGCGTCGTCACCTTCATATACGCGCACTGCGCACGATCGTTCGCCGCAATGAAGTGCTTGGTGGGATTGGCGCGACGCAGCCGGTGCAGAATGCCGATTTCGGTGGCCACGATGAACGTGTCCTGATCGGTCTGGCTTGGACGCTGGATCATCCCCTCGGTGGAGAGAATGTGCACATTGTCGGCGTCGATGGCCCCGGCGCTCATCGCCTCCACCACCGGCGTCGCGCAGCCGCATTCCGGATGGATCAGGAACTCGGCACCCGGATGTTGCGCGCGCATGAGCGAGATATGCTCGGGATCGATCCCGGCATGCACGTGACACTCACCGAGCCACACGTGGATATTCTCGCGCCGCGACTCGCGGCGCACATGCGCACCGAGGAACATGTCGGGGAGAAACAGAATCTCCCGGTCAGCGGGAATGGAATTCACGACCTCGACCGCGTTGCCCGAGGTGCAGCAGTAGTCGCTCTCGGCCTTCACTTCGGCGGTGGTATTCACGTACGCCACGACGACCGCACCCGGATGCTGCGCCTTCCAGTCGCGCAGCTGTTCGGCGTTGATCGTGCTGGCGAGGGAACAGCCGGCAGCGAGATCGGGGAGCAGGACCGTTTTCTGCGGCGAAAGGATCGCCGCCGTTTCGGCCATGAAGTGCACGCCGCAGAAGACGATCACGTCGGCATCCGTTTTCGCCGCCTCGCGTGACAGTCCGAGGGAGTCGCCCACGAAGTCGGCTACGTCCTGAATTTCCGGACGTTCGTAGTTGTGCGCGAGGATCACCGCGTTCCGCTCCTTGGCGAGCGCGCGGATTTCAGCAGCGAGAGCGGGATCGTAGTGCGCTTCGAGAATGGTCATTTGTTGAGTGTTACCACGTGATATGCTTGTCCTGCCACTTCCGGCGGGTCTTCGGAAAATCGCTCCGGAAGTGCCCTCCCCGCGACTCCTTGCGCAGCAGCGACGCCTCCGCCACGAGCGTGGCGGTGGTGTGGAGATTTCGCTCCTCCGTGGCCCCGGGCGGCAGGCGGTCACCGATCTGTTGGAGTGCGGCAAGGCACCGGCGCAGCCCGGGGGCGGTACGGGCGATCGAGGCGTACTCCCACATCAGTTCGCGGATCTCGTCGGCGGCCACCTGGGCGGCGCCGCGATCGTCGAGCGTCGGCACGTCCCAGTCGGTGGGGTCGGGAACGGGCAGGTCCTGCGGCGTTTGCACCAGGTCGCGCGCCACCCGTTCCGCGAAGACGAGCCCTTCCAGCAGCGAATTGGAGGCGAGCCGGTTGGCGCCGTGCACACCGGTGCGCGCCACTTCCCCCACGGCGTACAACCGCGAGATGCTGGAGCGGCCGGCGAGGTCGGTCATCACCCCGCCCATCATGTAATGCGCGGCCGGAGTCACGGGGATGGCTTCGTGTACGGGATCGATGCCGCGGGCGCGGCA
>NZ_JBILKJ010000271.1:0-2739 GCF_044376735.1 Gemmatimonas sp. | reverse complement strand
GAGATCTTCTTGTTGCGGATCGAATTCCCGTTGCAATCGAAGGCGGTGCCCACGATGGACGAGGAGCCGTTTACCGGAAGCGACAGGGTGGCCGGTGCCACCGAGATCGTGCACGCGTCGGCAATGACCTTGAGATCGAGACAACCCGCGAGCCCGATCAAGGCAATCGCGGTCGCGAGCGCGCGTCGCGTGGCGGTCAGCGTCGCGCGGATGTTCGCATTGGGGGCAGAGACCCGCATGCAGGTCCGTCCTGTCAACAAAAGTGAATGGGCTATCCGGAAGGGCCTCCCGGGCAGCAACGTCCAACTAGGACGCATGGTTGGTACCAGCCGTAACCGTTACATGGCAGGAACCGTTCGCGCTCTGGACAAGCTGTCCGGTCGGTCACGTGTCGGCAAGCGACGTCGTGAGCTGTTGCATGAGTGTAGCCAGAACGGTATCCGGCAACGTCCAGCCCGCGCTTCTACCCGGATCCACCGTGCCAGTGCCATGGACGGAGCCATTGGCGGAGCCACTGGCACGCACGCTGCCGTCACGGTCGCGGGCACGAACCATCCGCGTCAGTAGCGAGGCGATCGGGGCTCCGTGCAACTTACCCCCGCCCATGACGACACCAGTTGACCTTGCCACCAAGCCCCCCGTCGCCCCACCCGGTTCGTGGACCGCGGCGGCGAGCTGGATTCTCGCCGCGGCGGTGCTGCGGGCGGCCCTGTCGGGGCTCGTTCCGCTGCTGCCCGATGAGACCTACTACTGGGAGTGGTCGCGCCGACTCGCGGCAGGCTATTTCGACCATCCGCCGGGCATCGCCCTGCTGATTGCGGCGGGCACCCGCCTGCTTGGCCCTACGACCATGGGGGTCCGTGCCGGTCCGGCGATCGTGGCGGTGCTGATGCACGTGGCGTCGGTTGTGTGCGCCTGGCAACTGGCCGGGCGAGGTCCCTCCGGACGCCGCGCGGCGACGCGGGCCGCCATGCTGGTGACGCTGATACCGATCGCCTCGCTCGGGCTCGTGCTGGCCACGCCGGATGCGGTGCTGTTCGTCAGCGCGATGTTCGCCTTACTTGGTGTGGAGCGGGCCCTGGCCTCGCCGCTGCGTTCGTGGCGCAGCCTCGGTTGGTGGACGGTCGCGGGGATCGGCTTGGGCGCGGCGTTCGTGGCGAAGTACACGGCCGTCCTGCTGCCGATGGGATTGGTGATCGCCTGCGTCGCACACCCGGCGCTGCGCAAACGGTTCGCCGAGCCGGGGCCGTGGCTTGCCTCGGTCATCGCGCTGGGGCTCTTCGCGCCGGTGGTGGTATGGAACGCACAACACGACTGGGTGTCGTTCCGATTCCAGTTGGGGCATGGCTTCTCGCCGAGCTCGCGTGGACATCCGCTGTCGCGTGAGCTCGAGATGCTGGGCGGGCAAATCGGACTGGCCTCGCCGATTCTGTTCCTGTTGATGGCCGGTGCCGTATGGTTCGCCCTGCGCGACGGCTGGCGCATGCGCCGCGATCTGGAGCCCGCCGACCCGATGACGCGCCGGTTTGCGTTGGCCGTGATTTCGGTGGCCCCGCTGGCCTTCTTCGCGGTGAGCGCGTGGCGTCGTCCGGTGGAAGCGAATTGGCCAGCGATGATGTATCCGAGCGCGATCCTGTTGCTGGCCGCCAACGGCCAGCCGTGGTCGTACGGACGATGGTGGCATCGCGGCCAGGCGTTCGCCGCCATCCTGCTGGCGATCGTGGCATGGCAGGCGGCCACTCCGATCCTGCCGATCCCGCCGCGCAAGGATCCGATTGCCCGCGCGCACGGGTGGGACACGCTGGCCGCCGCCGTCGATCACAGTCGGCAGAGCGATTTTCTGACGGGCACGGTGAAGCGGTGGGTGGCCACCGATCGCTATCAGGACGCGTCGGAGCTGGCCTTTCACCTCCCCGATCAGCCCACGGTGTTCGCGCTGAATCTTGGTGGCCGCACGAGTCAGTACGACATCTGGCCGAACGCGTACGACCGGATCCGCCCGGGCGACGGTCTCGTGGCCGCGTTCGATGCGGACGCCAAGGGCGACTCGCTGGCCGGTGTGGTGGGCGCGTGGTTCGCCGAATCGCAGCGGGGCGTCACCGTGCCCCTGCGCCGTGGCGATGGCATCATCACCGAGCGACGCATCTGGCTGTATCGCATCGCGCGCAACGTGCCGACGCGGCCATGAATGCAGCGCTGTCCATGCCGATGCTGCTCGCCGTCGCGGCCGGCGGTGCGACGGGTTCTGTTGCACGCTACGTCCTCGGTACGCTGCTGCTGCGCGTCGGCAGCGGGTTCCCGGTGTCGACGTTGCTGATCAATGTGTCGGGCAGCTTTCTCATTGGCTTGTTGGCGCGCCTGTTCGACGCGCCCGACCAGAATCAGGTGCTGCGCGCGGCGCTCACCGTCGGCATCTGTGGTGGATTCACCACCTTCTCCACCTTCAGCGCTGAAACGGTCACGCTGTTGCAGCAGGGGAAAGCCGGGCGCGCCGCGCTGTACGTCACGGTCAGCCTCGTCCTCGGTGTGTTGGCTACATTCGCCGGGCTCGCGGTTGGCCGCACGGCGCGGTAGTGGCGGTTCACCACGCCGGCTCTGCCCGTGTCCGTTGTCATCCATGCCGACCTGTCGCCGCCATCCACGCACACGCTGAGCACCACTCATGACTGCTCCCACGATTCCCGCCGATCTCGCCGCCTGGTGCACCGCCAACGATGCGCGCGCGCAGGAGGAACTGTT
>NZ_JBILKJ010000270.1:0-2759 GCF_044376735.1 Gemmatimonas sp. | reverse complement strand
GCTCGCGGGTTGTCTCGATCTCAAGGTCATTGCCGACGCGTGCACGATCTCGGTGGCACCGGCCACCCTGTCGCTTCCGGTAAACGGCTCCTCGTCCATCGTGGGCACCGCCTTCGATTGCAACGGCAATTCGATCCGCAACAAGAAGATCTCGTATTCCTCGAGCAACACCGCGGTTGCGACCGTGACGACCGAGGGCAACGTGATCGCCGTGAGCGTGGGGTCGGCCACGGTATCGGTCGTCGCCGACGGGAAGAGCGCCTCGGTGCCCGTGACCGTGACGCCGGAGGTTGCCGCCACGGTGACCATCAACCCGCCCGTGCTGACGCTGCGCCGCACCAATACGCGCGACCTCGTGGCCACGGCGCGTAATAATCAGAACACCATCATCGCCAACCGCACGTTCCGGTGGAGCAGCAGCAACTCGTCGATCCTGTCGGTCGATCAGAACGGCAAGGTCACCGCGATCGCCCCGGGCAACGTGGTGGTGACGGCCACCGCCGACCAAACGGTTGGGAGTGCCAACATCACCGTCACGGACATTCCGATCGGCAGCTGTTCCCTGAGTCCGACCTCGTCGAAGGTCACGGTGACCCAGAGCGTGCAACCCACGCTCGTGGTGCGTGATACCGCCAACAACGTGATCCCGTCGCAGGGGCGGACGATCCTGTGGACGAGCAGCAATGAAATCGTGGCCACGGTGTCCAACACCGGGCTGGCCACCACCCGCAGAGCGGGGACGACCACGATCACCGCGTCACCGGCCGAGAACGCACAGGTGACCTGCAGTGCGAACGTCGAAGCCGTCGACCCGCGGATTCTGCAGGTGGTGATCCAGCAGCGTACCGGATCGCTCCGCCTCGGGATCCCGCGTGGCTTCTCGGCGGCACTGCTCGACTCCACGAATTCGCAGGTGCCAGCGGGACGCATCACCACGTGGAGCACGAACACACCGACGGTCATCAGTATCACGTCGGCCGGTATCGTGACCGGATTGTCGCTCGGAACGGCGCGGGTGATCGCGGCGTCGGAAGGGGTCGCGGACACGGTCCAACTGTCGGTCACGAACGTGCCGGTGGACAAAGTGACGGTGTCGCCGGTGCAGATCTCGGTACAGGAGGGATCCACGACACAGCTGCGTGCCGTCGTGACCGACTCCACCGGGCGCGAGGTCTCCGATCGCCCCGTCGAGTGGCTGACCAGCGACCCGACCAAGGCCACGGTGTCGAGCACCGGCCTGGTCACCGCGATCGCAGCGGGGGCGGTGAACATCGGCGCCACGTCGGAAACCCGCCTTGGGCAGAGCACGGTGATCATTCAGCAGACGCCGGTCGACACGATCGTCGTCAGCCTCCCGAATCCGACGTTCCCGGTGAATCGAGGCGAGACCAGCGCGTTCGCCATCACCTTGCGCGACAGCCGCGGCAATACGCTGCGCAACCGGAACGTCGTCGTGACCAGTGACAAGCCGGGGATATCCATCGGTGCGGCCAATGCTCAGTCGACGCTGGTCTCGGTAAGCGGGATCACGGCCGGGACTGCGACGCTGACGCTGCAGGTGGTCAACGGCAATAACCAGAACGAAGGCAAAGCGACGCAGGTGGTGGTCACCGTGACGACGGTCGTGCCGCCGCCATGAGTGCATCGCCGACTGCCGCCCACACCAAGCCGTCGTTTCTTCGCGGGCTCTTTCACGGCGACATCACCGAAGCGCTGCTCTTCCCCTATCCGGCCACGCTCGATGCGCGGCGCCCCGAGGAAGCGGCCACGGTGCAGCGGCTGATCGCCGCCCTTAACGCGATGGTCGCGTCGGGGCTGATCGATCCGCGCCAGATGGACGAGGACGAGGCCATCGGTGAGCCCGTGATCAGGGCGTTCGCCGAAGCCGGGTTGCTCGGGCTTACCACGCCCACGGAGTACGGCGGCCTTGGGCTCTCGGCCAGCGCCTACGCCCGCGTATTCGGCGCGGTGGCGTCGGTGGATGCATCACTCGGCGTGCTCATCGGCGTGCACTGCGGACTCGGTGGCAAGGCGCTGGTGCTCTTCGGCACCGACGAACAGAAGGCGCGCTATCTGCCGGCACTGGCCCGTGGCGAGATGCTCGCGGCCTATGCGCTCACCGAACCCGAAACCGGCTCCGACGCGCAGCACATCGTGACCACGGCGCGCCGCAATGCCGAGGATACCGGATGGTTGCTGACTGGCCGCAAGCACTGGATCGGCAACGGACAGCGGGCGGGCATGATCGCCACCTTCGCGCAGACGCCGATCGTGCGCGACGGCGAGACGATCATGCGCCCCACGGCGTTCATCGTGCGCCCCGACATGCCGGGGTTCCGCATTGACGGGACCATCCGCAAACTCGGCATCCGCGCGTCGACGCAGGCGGAGCTCGTCTTCGACGACTGCTTCGTGCCCGACGACCACGTGCTGGGCGAGGTGGGTAAGGGGTTCCGGGTGGCCGTGCATGCCCTCAACGCCGGGCGCCTGTCGCTGGCCGCCGGCTGTGCATCGGGATGCAAGCGATTGCTGGCCGAGTTCACTCGCTACGCCGAAGCGCGCACGCAGTTCGGTGGCCCGCTGGCGTCATTCGAGATTACGCAACGCAAGATGGCCACGATCGCCGCCGAGACGTATGCCGTCGACGCGATGGTGGGCGCGCTGGCGGCGGCGCTCGATGAAGACCATGTCGACGCCTCACTCGAAGCCGCGTGCGCCAAGGTGTTCGCCAGCGAACTCGTATGGCGCACCGCCGACGA
>NZ_JBILKJ010000269.1:0-2761 GCF_044376735.1 Gemmatimonas sp. | reverse complement strand
CGTACTTCTTGGCGGTTGCCCACGCGAAATCGTTCACCGTATCGGCGTGGAAACGCCACACGAGTCGTCCGTTGGCATTGCCCATGGCGGTGGCCTGCCCCGGACCGATTTCCTCGGGCCCGACGATGGTCGTGACGGCGTCGGATTGCGTGACCTTGGTGAGCCGCTCGCGCGCCGCCGGAGTCAGCACCTGCTCAGGGTTCTGCAGCACGCCGGTACCACTCACGATCCAGCCGGCAGGCACATCGATGTTCACATCGAAGGTGCCGAAGTTGTTGTAGAACTCCGACGGACCCACGTACAACTCGCTGTCCCAGCCGCGCAGGTCGTCGTACACGGCCACGCGCGGGAACCACTGGGTGGGCTGGTACAGCGTATCCGCCCACCGCTGCACCATGCGGTGTCCGGTGCCGGGACCGCCCGGCAGTTTGTGCGACCACACAATCTCGAGCACCGCCTTCGCGCCGGCGGCGATCGGCGTGCCGAGCCGGACACTGGCCGAGGTGGAGCGCCCGTTGCGCAGCACCGCCTCGCCGGTGGGCGCATTGGCGGCGCTCTGCTGCGCCGCGACGATGGCCCTGGCCCCCGAACCGCCGTCGCCGGCCGGCGCCGCGTTGGAGGCAAGATTCACCGGCTTACCGTCGATGGTCATGCGCGAGATGACCATCCCATCGGTCACTTCGGCGGGCACCCACGGCGCGGCGTGCGGTGCGTTGCCGAGGAAGTGATTGGGGTCGAGTCGGAGGCCGATGTCACGCAGCTCATCGGGGCTGCTGTTGTGCAGCGTGATGCGCGCCGTACCGTTCAGTCGCGAGGTGGCGGGATCGAGGGACACGTCGATCGCGTAGTCGGTGCGCAGCTGCCAGTACGCACGACCCGGCCGTCCCGTGGAATCGCGCGTTCCGGCGGCGTAGGCGCGGCGGATGCTGTTCGTGATCGGGATATCGCGGCGGATTGCGCGCGGCGGTGTCCGGTCCGCGACCGCTGCAGCTGCGGATGCGGACTGGCCCTGCACCAGCCCAGGCGCCGTGGCCATTAGGGACAGCAGCGCGGCCGCGAGCACGCGGTTGTGACGAACGACAGAGAACGGAGACATCGACAAAGGGGGCCGGGGAACGATGGACCAGCGTCCCTAATGTCTAGCGCGTCGGGGGCAGCGGCGCGAGGCGGCGGCGCGCGGCGCCGCGGTGTGCCGGATTAGCCCGGCGGCTGCACGGTCACGAAGGCCTGCTCCAGGCGCGGCGCCGTAATCCCCCCATGCGACGCATCCCAGAGCACCCGCCCGGCTCGCACGATGAGCGCCTGGGGCGACTCGTGCCGCAGTCGGCTCACCGTCTCCAGCGCATTCGAGAGTTCGCGTTCCTGCTGCACGATCACGAGACGCGTGGGCACCTCGGGATTGGCCGCGACGAAGTGATCGTACTGACGCTTGGCGGTGAAGGAGACGGGGCAGCTGTTGCTGTGCTTGAAGACCAGCATGGCTTCGGGGTGCGCCAACAGCTCGCGGGCTTCGCGGATGGCGTCACTGTCGCCGCTGGTGGACGGGGCCACGACGCGCTCCGGCGACGCCGGCACCAGCGGCACCGCGGCCATGCTCCCACGGGACAGCTGCGCCTCGATGGCGTCCACGTACACGCCCAGGGCGCGGGCGCCGCTAAGCCGCTCCACGAGCACCCCATCCTGAAAGATCAGGACAGTCGGGAGCGCCCGCACATCGAAGCGGGTCACGGTTTCGACATTCGCGTCGGCGTCGAGCTTTGCCACACGAACCCGCCCGTCGTACCGCTCGGCGAGCGTCTCGAAAATCGGGACCAAGGCCCGGCACGGCGTACACCACTCGGCCCAGACATCGAGCACGAGCAGCCCGGGCTGGGCGAGCACATCGGAGGCGAACGCGCCGTCAGTCAGCGTTGAAACAGGCATACCGAAGCATACCCCGCCACCCGAACCGGTGGGAGGCGTCGGGAGCACGCGGGCCTTGGCCGGCGAACGCCGCGCGGCGCCGCTGTCCCGGCACCGAATCAGGTACCGCGACGCCCGCCGTTCTTGGCCGTCGTGGGTGGCTTCTGCGGCTGACGAGGACTCGGCTGCGTGGACTTCGCGCCCGCGGCCGTGGACGGCGTGCCGGGGATCGGACGCTTGCGCGAGAAATCGGGGACAGCGGTATTGTGCTTCTTCATGGGCGACTCCGGTGACGACCTGGCGCTCGGGCAGGTACCCGCACGCCAGATCCGTACCCACGAAAGGTAATCGCGGCAGGCCAACGCGCCGGTCGCGCCGCACGGATCGGTGATTGCGCCGCGGGGCCGTGCCCGGCAGTATCCGCCTATGATTGATCCGCGACTCTCGTCAGCGTTGGCCGACCGCTACCGCCTGACGCGAGAGCTCGGCGCCGACAGCATGGCCACCGTGTACCTCGCGGAAGACCTCCGACACCACCGCCCGGTGGCGGTGAAGGTGCTGCGCCCCGCCCTCTCGGCAACACTGACGCCCGATCGCTTCCTGCGCGCGATCGCCACCGCGGCGGGGCTGCGCCATCCCAACCTCGTGTCGCTGTACGACGCCGGCGACGCGGCGGGGTTCCTCTTCGCCGTAACGCCCGTCGTGGAGAGCGAGAGCCTGCGCGATCGGCTCGCGCGCGACGGGCCGCTGCCGATCGCCGATGCCCTCCGCTTCGCTGATGAGATGGCGAACGTACTCAGCTACGCGCATGGACGCGGCGTGATGCATCACGATATCTCGCCGGAGAACATTTTCATCG
>NZ_JBILKJ010000268.1:0-2766 GCF_044376735.1 Gemmatimonas sp. | reverse complement strand
TCGCCAGAACCGGTCCGTCGCCTCCCTGAGCGATGACATCCACAAACGCCTTGTCGATCTTCAG
Source organism: Gemmatimonas sp. (assembly GCF_044376735.1). GTDB lineage: Bacteria > Gemmatimonadota > Gemmatimonadetes > Gemmatimonadales > Gemmatimonadaceae > Gemmatimonas. The sequence continues at coordinate 2,702 of NZ_JBILKJ010000268.1, read as the reverse complement.
AATGTCGATCGGATAGCGCTGCAGGTAACTCAGGGAAGAATAACCCGTGCCAAAATCGTCGATGGCCAGCGAGACCCCGAGAGCCTTCAGCGCGTTCAGCCGCGCCATCGCCTGCTCGGTGTTGTGCATCAGCATGCTCTCCGTGAGCTCGAGCACCAACTGCCCGGGCGCCAACCCGGAATCGGCCAGCGCCTGCCGCACCTCATCCACGATGCCCGGCTCCTGCAGCTGGCGCCCGGAGAGATTCACACTGATCCGTACCGGCAGTCCGCGCTCGTCGGTCCAGCGTTTCGCCTGTCGGCATGCTTCACGAAGCACCCAGCGCCCGATCGCCACGATCAGTCCGGTTTCCTCGGCAATCGGGATGAAGACGCCCGGCAGCACCCGGCCGCGATCGCGGCAGGTCCAGCGCACCAGCGCCTCGGCCCCGATGATGTCACCCGACGCCAGCTCCACGATCGGCTGGTACTGCAGGACGAACTCCTCAAGCTCGATGGCGCGGCGCAGGTCGGCCTCCACCACGAGCCGGTCGAGGGCCGCCTTGTGCATGGCCGGCTCGAAGAGGGCGTGCTGCGCCTTGCCACGCATCTTCGCGACGTACATCGCCACATCGGCATTCCGCACGAGTTCATCGGTGCCTTCTCCCCGCGTGCTGCGCGAGATGCCGACGCTCGCGTTCACGAAGACTTCCTTCGCCCCGAGCACGAACGGTCTGCTCAACGCGGCGCCGATGCGCTCGGCGATGGCCAGCACCTCGTCGACCGAAGCTGCGTCCTCCACGAGCACGGCGAATTCATCGCCACCAAGCCGTGCGATCAGATCGCTCTCGCGAACGCAGACCGTGAGCCGCCGCGCCGCTTCCACCAGCAGCCGGTCGCCGGCCGCATGCCCGAGCGAATCGTTGACCGTCTTGAAGTTGTCGAGGTCGAGAAAAAGCACGGTGACGATGTTCGACTGCCGAGGCGCGCGCGACAACGCCTGCCCCACCTGATACAGGAACAGCGAGCGGTTCGCGAGATCGGTGAGCGGGTCGTGAAACGCCTGATGCATGTACTGCTGCTTGATCATGCTCTGCTCGGTCACATCGCGGGTATTGAGCACCAGGCCGCGAATGACCGGCTCGCTGAGCAGGTTCGTTCCGACGTTGTCCACCGTCATCCACTCGCCGTCCGCGTGCCGGATACGCCACTCGCGCTTCATCACGCCGGACGCTCTGCCACCGGTGCTCGCCCGCGCGGAACGCGCCAGCTCCTCGAGGAACTGCAGCGAGGCCTCGACGTCTTCGGGGTGCAGGATCGCTTCGATGCTCGACGTGACGAGTTTGGCGGGATCATGACCGAACACCAACGACATCGAGGGACTCGCGTACCGGATGATCCCATCCGGATCGAGGACCATGATGACGTCGCTGCTGTGTTGCACGAGCGCCTGAAAGCGTGCCTCGTTGTTGCGCGCCGTCGATTCGGCGAGGCCGCGCACGGCGTCCTTCGTCGAAGCGAACTGACGGGCCAGCACGAGCGCGGTGAGCACCACGACGCCGAGCACCACGCCGAGCAACGGCCTCGCCCCACCGGTGTCGTGGTCGTACGAGACCGCCAGATCGAGCAGCAACGCGAATCCTGCCAGCACCGCGGCGAAGGGCAGGGAAATCGTGATGAGGTGTTCTTTCTCACGGCGCACGCGGAGCTGGCGATGCCGCACCTTGGCGAGACTCGCCCACGCCGCGGCCGCGATCACGACGAAATACACCGGCGCCGCCAAGTCGACGACGTCGGTGTCCGCGATCCCTTGGGTCAGCTGCACGATGGCGAGCACGTGCACAGCGAACTGCACGAGCAGGGCGATCCCCAGCAGCACGAGCACGCGGGCGCGATACTGCAACACCGTGCGACGCCACAGCACCGACATGACCACCAGCACGATCAGGTCGAGCGTTGCCTGGGCAAGCAGGATGGTGAACGGGTACGAGGCGATGCCGCTGCCCTCGATCGTCCAGCGGCCGTACCAGATCACGAGCAGTCCGGCCACGCTCACGGCGCCAATGTCGAGTGACAGCTTGACGCGATCCACCATGGTACGCGGCGCACTCGGCAGGTAGAGGAGCGCGAGCAGCATCACGATTTCGGCGCCCATCGACGCGGCCATCCCGGCGAGATCAGCCGTCGACGGCGACACCGGCCGCACCATCCGATCAAAAATGACGTGACCGAGCGGAAACACCGCCACGGCGCCAGCAACGGCCTTCCAGAACAGGCGGGTCCCGCGGTCGAAGGCGGGCTCTCCGCCGGCGCGCCACGCGAACAGCGTCGCGATGAGGGCACCCATGAGGGGGGCGACACGGCGGATCCAGCTGCCGGGATCGGCGCCAGGCGCGCCCAACGCCAGCCACGTGGTCACCAGCACGGTGTACACACAGAGGGCCGCCAGGATCGGGCGGCCCCGGAATGCGCCCAGCACCGGATCACCGATCGCCGGGACGCTCTCGAGCGAGCGTCGGCGATCGGTGATCGGATGACTTCCCGAGCGACGCGAATCCGCGTCGGCGGGTGAGGGCATGGCGAGCGGGTTCGGTGTGAATGCGTGTGTCCCGAACTGGGGACGCTCCACGCACCCGAATCGTCACGACCCCGGCGACGGTACCGGCGTGGGGGGAGGCAAGGGCCGGGAGGGCCGCGGCCCCGGCTTGCGCAACACGAGGCGCA
>NZ_JBILKJ010000267.1:0-2768 GCF_044376735.1 Gemmatimonas sp. | reverse complement strand
GCAGATAGCCGGCCACGCTGCTGTCGGGGGCGAGCGATTCGCGCCGACGCCACAACTCGAGGAAGATGTCCTGCGAGAGCTCTTCGGCCACACCGGGATCGTGCAGCACGCGGTTGGCGGAGCGGACCACGGGCTCATACCACTGCCGAAAGATCGCATCGAACGCTGCGTGATCCCCGCCCCGGAGGCGAGCCAGCAAGTCAGCGTCGGACACGAGGGGCGTGGGCGCGGGAAATGATTGGGACGGAATGCGGTCGACGCGACTCCCCAGAGTCCTGCCGACCGGCGTTGCCGCGTATACTACACCAGACTGCGGCGATTTTGCGCGGGGGCCTGCTGGAAAAGCGGGGACGTAGGGTATCGCCATCCACTCGTGTCTTTCGGTCATGTCCGACGAAATCCGTTCATTCGCTGAATCCGCTGCCGACGCCGATTGGGAGGCGATCGCCCGCTTTGTCGCGGGGGAAAGCGACCCGGCGGAGTCGGCCGCCGTGAGCCAGTGGCTGGCGGCCCACCCGGAAGACGCGGCGTTGGTGGCGATCGTTAAGGCGCGGGCCGATCAGGCGTCCATGCGATCGGCGGTGGCGGTGGATGCCGAACGGGCGCTGGCGGCCGTACGGACCCGTATGGCGGCGTCCTCGGCGGTCACGGGTGCCTCGACAGGGGCGTTCACGGTCCACCGCGGCGGCGCGTCCATCCCGTCGGTGGGATCGTCGTCGGCGCGGCGCTGGCGTGGGCCGGTGTTTGCGGTCGCGGCGGCGTTCACGGCCATGGTCGGGATCGCGCAGTGGCGTGGCGGCGACACGGGCACGGCGCAGGTGTACGCCACGACGGTGGGGCAGCGCGATTCGGTGAGGCTCTCCGATGGCAGCACGGTCGTGCTGGCGCCGGGGAGCCGGCTCACGGTTGCTGCGGGATTCCGCCGCGGCCATCGCGAGGTGACGCTGGACGGTGCGGCCTTTTTCGAAGTGCAGCACGACGGCGCGCATCCGTTCGTGGTCCATTCGCGTGGTGCGGAGATTCGCGATATCGGCACGGCCTTTTCGGTGAACACCGATGTGAATGGTCGCGTGTCGGTGGCGGTGACGCACGGCATTGTGGCGCTGCGCGATACGACGGCGGGGAGTGCCGCCCCGGTGGAGCTGCGGGCCGGTGACCGCGGCGTGCTCGGGGCTGGCACGGTGGCGGTGGCACGCGGTACGGTTACCGAGGACGATGTGTCGTGGACACGCGGCCAGCTCGTGTATCGAGATGCGCCGCTGGCCGAAGTGCAGGCCGACGTGCGTCGCTGGTACGGCATCGAGCTGCAGGTGGCCGATGCGGCGCTGGCCGGGCGCACCCTGACGGCGACGTTCCGCGGCGATTCCGCCGCGCAGGTGGTGCAGGTGATTGCGCTGGCCCTCGGCGCCAACGTGGTGCAGCACGGCGATACGATCCTGCTACAGCCGCAGGGGCCGGGTTCCACGCCGAATCCTTGAACGGGGCGATTAGCGCGCATATGGGGTGGCAGCTGGTACGAGGCGGGTGGACCGTGGGCGCGATCGCCGTCTTGATCGCGCCCCTTGCTGTCGTTCGGGCCGAGCGTGCGCCCGCGATGCCGGCGCTGCTCCCGCATGCCGTCTCGGTTGCGGTCTCGGATCCAGTGTGTGCGGGGCGGCTCGGGGCACAGGACCGCTCCTCGTTGTGGGCACCGCCGCTCGACCGGATCGTGAATCTGCGCGTGCCCGACGTCTCCCTGCGTGAAGCACTCGATCGACTGGCCGCGGTGGCCAAGATCGAGCTGTCGTACAGCGCGGAGCTGTTGCCGGCCGGCAAGCGGGTCTGCCTCACGCTCGATCGTGTTCCCGTGGGCGCCGTGCTGGAGTCGCTGTTGGCCGGCAGTGCGCTGCGGTCGATCGTGCTGGGGAGCACGCAGGTCGTCCTCGCCCCCTCGCGCGCCGGCACGGTGGCGGACGGCGCCGGCCCGGGCGGTGTCGCCCCGGCGGTGAGTGGCATGTCGGGCACGACGGTTGCGCGGCGGGCCAGCGTGCTCGATCGCGTGGTCGTGACCGGGTCTCCCGACGGCGCACCGCAGCGCGGCTCGCCCTTTGCGCTCGATGTGATCGATGGTGCGACGCTGGCGCGACAGGGAGTGGGGACGCTTGGGGAAGCGCTGGAGTTGGCGGTGCCCGGCGTGTGGTTGTGGACCGCGAGTGCCGGCACCCTGTCGGCCCGCTACGGCAGCATTCGCGGGGCGAGTTCGTTTGGCGCGAGTGCGCCGAAGATCTATCTCGATGGGATCGAGGTGGCGAATCCGCTGCTGGTGACGCAGCTCGATGCGGCACGGGTGGAGCGGGTGGAAGTGATCCGAGGACCGCAGGGCGCGGCGCTGTACGGCGCCGATGCGATCAGCGGCGTGGTGAACATTCTCACCCGACACGACGGGACGCCGACTGGCGCGCCGGTCGTGCAACTGTCCACGACGGCCGGCCTGTCGGCCACCGCGTACGCCCCGCGTGATGCCTTCGTGCAGGACCATGCGTTGTCGTTTCGCCGCGGCAGCAGTTCACGCAGTCTCGGCCTCGGTCTCAATGTCGGAACGGTCGGGGCGTACGTGCCCGGTGCCTCGGAGCAGCGACTGCTGGCCGATGCCGACGTGCGCGTGGCGCGCGCGAACACCATGTTCACCGGTACCGCGCGGTTCTCCGCCCAACGCGCGAATGCCAGCACGGGGCTGATGTTCAGCGGTGCCACCACGCCGAATACCACCGGCTTTCTCGGAACGCTCG
>NZ_JBILKJ010000116.1:0-8652 GCF_044376735.1 Gemmatimonas sp. | reverse complement strand
CCAGCTGCGCGATGGCGTCGGTCATGCGACGCGTGACGGCCACCGTGTTCGAGCCGGCGTCTTTGTAGACCACCATGCCGATGGCCGACGTCCCATCGAGACGCGTGAGCGTTTGCGGATCGGCCAGCCCTAGCGACACGGTCCCCACATCGCGCAGCGTGATTCCCGCGCCCACCTTCCCGACTGGCGTATCGAGGATCTCGGCCGGACTGCGAAACTCCGTGAGCGCCCGCACCGAGAAGCGAAACTGTCCTTTGCGAATGGTGCCGCCGGCACCCGTCGCGTTCTCAGCCCGGATCGCGGCCGCCACGTCTTCCGGCGTGAGATCGAGCGCACGCAGCTTCTCGGGGTCGAGCTCCACGCGGATTTCATCGTCGGGTGCTCCCACGACCGCCACACTCGACACGCCTTCGATTTGCTCGAGACGTCGCGCATGCACTTCGGTGGCCGTACGCGCCAAGCTGCGCAGGTCGCCACCACCCTGCGCCCGCGAGTCCTTCGCCGCTTGCGATGCTGATTGCTTGATGGCCAGCACCGCGATGGGCCGTTCACCCGGATCACTGGTCAGCAGCGTGGGACGATCGGCGCGCTCCGGCAGCTGACTGCGCGCGGCATCGAGTCGTTCCCGCACCGACAGCACGGTGGCGCGCATATCAGTGCCCCACTCGAAGCGCGCGGTGGTGGTCACTTCATTGTTGCGACTCACACTGCGCAACTCGGTCAGCCCCGGCGTGGCGCCGATCGCTTCTTCAATCGGCTCGGCCACAAAGCGGGATACTTCCGGTGCCGCGGCACCGGAGTACGTGGTGCGAATGGTGAGCACCGGCAGCGACACATCGGGCAGCAACGACACCGGCAAGCGGCTCAGTGACACGGAGCCCAGCAGCACGACGGCCAGGATGGCGGAGAGCGTCGCGACGGGGCGACGCACCGCGTAGGCGGCGAGACTCACGCGCCGCCCTCCCTATCGCTTGAGTTTCGGCGCACGATCGAGACGGGCGGTATCACCCGACTCGCGCGGCGCACCTTCGCGCGGCGCCGTCACGCGCACCGGCGCGTCGTGCGTGAGCGTGAGGTGTCCTTCGGTAATGATCTGATCGCCTGGATTCACCGGAATCTGTCCGGTGGTGGAGTCGGGGAGCACTTCGGTATCCACGCCATTCGTGCGACCGGGCACGATGTACGTCCACTGCGCGCGGCCGTCCTTCACCACGAACACCAGCGGTCGCCCGTCGCGCTCGATCACCGCGCGCGACGGCACCATGCGCCGTCCGGGCAACCGGGTCGCCTCGAGCTGCACGTCGGCATACATGCCGGGGCGTAGCGTGCCATCGCCCTGCACGCGCACGATCGCGCGGCCGGCGCGGGTGACCGAGTCCACCAGCGGCAACAGTGCATCCACGCGGCCGCGCAGCAGTCTCCCCGGCGCGCCCGCGCTGCTGATGCTGGCTTCGCCGCCCACGCGCACCAACGGCAAGTCGTGTTCGAGCACCTGCGCCTCGATGCGCAGATTGCGGGTGTCCACCACCGTGAGCAGCGCCTGCCCGGCACTGACCTTTTCGCCGGCCGAGATCTCGATGGCATCGACCGTGCCGTTCACGGGGCTGCGGATCGTGGCGCGATCCTGTTCGTACTTGGCGCGCTCGAGGCGCAAGCGTGCGCCTACCAGGCCCGCCTTGTTCATCAGCGCCTTGCGCTGCTCCGGCGTGGGGCCGCGACCGGTCACCACCGACTCCGGCACAAAGCTTTCCAGAAAGCGCTGCTCGGCTTCGTCGGTACTGGCCTGCGCGTCGCGCACCGAGAGGTCGAACGGATAGCCATCGAGACGGGCCAGCACCTGTCCCTTGGTGACGGCCTGCCCCGGTCGCACCACCAGCTGCGCCACGGTGCCCGCCACTTCGGCGCGCAGCTTCACGGCCGCATCGGAGCGGATCTGTCCCGTGGTCGTGACCCGTAGCACCAGGTCGCCATCGCGCGCCTCTTCGGCCAATACCGGCAGCGCCAGCGCCGGGCGACCGGCTTCCTCGGCCGCCTCCTGGGCGGCGGTGGAGGTGGCGCTGGCAGAATCGGTGGTCGCGGCGGCGTCGCCCTTGTTGCAGGCGGCGAGCGTGAGCGCGAGCAGCAGTGGCGCGGCGCTCAGCAGGCTGTCAGCGGTGCGAACGGCCGGACGACGAAGAGGGGTCTGCATTGGGATCGTCAGGAGCGAAGCCGGCGTGCGCGGGAGCGCGACGCCGGGCGATGGCACGCAATTGGGGTCGGACCGACGGCCACGGGCGCCGTCGGGTGATGCGGAAACAGTATGGAGGTCAGGTCGTCATCGCGCGATAGCGAAACGACGCGTGCGACATCATCGGACCGCGACCTCGCTGGCGGCCAATGCCGCCGTCTCCGCACGACCGCCCAGCGTTCCGCAACGCACCGCAAAGGCTTCCGGGAAGCAGCCCCTCGCCGCCGATACCCCCATGCTTCCTTGCCCCAGTCGTCCCCAGCGGATTAACTTGCGCAGTCTAGCCGATGAACGGTGTTCCTTCGGGGATGCCACAAGCCGGCGTTGCGCGTGTAGCTCAGTTGGATAGAGCGTCTGCCTCCGGAGCAGAAGGTCGCAGGTTCGAGTCCTGCCATGCGCGTCCGTTCGGCCTGCGGTCACTCTCGTTTCCCATGCCTAGTGCACGTAGCCGAGCTGAAGCGGAAGTCGGTTCCTGAACTCCTGGCGCTGGCCGCGTCGTTGCACGTCACCAGTACCAGTGGCCTTCGCAAGCAGGAGCTGATCTTCCGGATCGAGCAGGCTCTGCTCGATGCCGAAACGACGCTGTACGGTGAAGGCGTCCTTGAAGTGCTCCCGGAAGGCTACGGATTTCTCCGGTCGCAGGACTTCAATTATCTGCACGGCCCGGACGATATCTACGTCTCCCCTTCGCAGGTGAAGCGCTTCGACCTCCGCACCGGGGATACGGTGATGGGGGAAGTCCGCCCGCCGAAGGAGTGGGAACGCTATCTCGCGCTCCTCAAGGTGGAGCGCATCAACGGTGGTGACCCTGAGCAGTCGAAATTGCGTAGCGCCTTCGACAACCTGACCGCGAAGTACCCCGACGAGCGCATCCGCCTCGAGCGGAGCAACGGCGAAGTCGCCACCCGGATCTGCGACATCATCGCCCCGCTCGGGAAGGGCCAGCGCGCCCTCATCGTGGCCCCGCCCAAGGGCGGCAAGACGATCCTCATGCAGCAGCTCGCGAACGCGATCATCGAGAATCATCCCGAGATCACGCTCATCGTGCTGCTCATCGATGAACGTCCGGAAGAAGTGACCGACATGCAGGCCAGCTGTCCCAAGGCCGAGGTCATCTGCTCCACCTTCGACGAAACGGCCGAACGCCATGTGCAGGTGGCCGACATGGTCATCGAGAAGGCCAAGCGTCTCGTCGAAACGGGTAAGGACGTGGTGATCTTGCTCGACTCGATCACGCGATTGGCCCGTGCTCACAACGCGGTGGCGCCCTCCGGCGGGAAGATCATGTCGGGTGGGATGGAAGCCTCGGCCATGCAGAAGCCCAAGGCGTTCTTCGGCGCGGCGCGTAATCTCAAGGAAGGCGGCTCACTCACGATCGTGGCCACGGCCCTCATCGAAACCAACTCGCGCATGGACGAGCTGATCTTCGAGGAGTTCAAGGGCACCGGCAACATGGAGCTCGTGCTCGATCGCAAGCTGGCCAACCTGCGCATCTTCCCCGCCATCGACATCAACAAGTCGGGCACCCGCCGTGAGGAGCTGTTGCTCACGCCGTTCGAACAGCAGCGCATCTTTTTGTTGCGCGCGTTCCTGGCGGACATGCCCTCCGACGAGGCGCTGCAGTTCCTGATCAAGCGCATGGAACGCGCGCAGAACAACAAGGAATTCTTCGACCACATGGCGGAACCCTGACCCCCTTTATGCCTCACGCCCAATGAACGCGACGACCGGACGCCTCCTCGCGGTGGACTGGGGGGACAAGCGTATCGGGCTGGCCGTCAGTGATGAACTGGGCATGCTCGCCTCGTCCGCCGGCGCCATCACGCGCCGCGCGGGTAAGCGCCCGCCGATCGCCGAGTTGATGCGCCGCGCCGACGAACTCGGCGTGACGGGCTACGTGTTCGGTCTGCCAATCGATCCGGCAGGATTAGAGACCGATCGCTGCCGTGAAGTGCGCGACGTGGCCGCCAAGCTCATCACGCGCCAGCCGCTGCCGGTGCGGTTGGTCGACGAACGCTTTACCACGTCGGCCGCGCTGCGCAGCATCAAGGAGCAGGGTGGCAGCACGCGTGGTCGCAAGGAAGAGGTGGACGCCTTAGCCGCCTGCATTCTCTTGGAAGGGGTGCTGCGCGCGTCGTCGCAGGGCGTCACGCTGGGCGAGCTGGTGAGCGCGCCGACGCCGTGAAGCGCCTCTTGCTACTCGCGGTCCTCGTCGTGGCCGCGTGGTTCGCGTACAGCGAGATCGCCGGCAGCGGCGACGCCGGCGTGGCGAGTGAGCGCGTCGTGATCCCCAAGGGCGCGTCCATGCGCGCCGCGGCGGAGTCACTCGCCGTGCACGAGGTGATCGGATCGACCCGGCTGTTCCGCTGGTACACCGCGGCGGCCGGGCGCGAGCGCACGATCAAGCCCGGCACCTATCAGTTCCCCTCGGATGCCGGCTACGCCTACGTGCTCGACGCCCTGGTGACCGGACGCGGCATTATGCGCACGGTGGTGATCCCGGAAGGCTTCGACTTGCGCGACATCGCACCGCTGCTGGCCAAGGCGCTGTCGGTGCCCGACGACTCGGTGCAGGTGGCCGCGACCGACACCACGTGGCGCCGCACGCTGAACGTGCCGGCGGCCTCGCTCGAGGGGTATCTCTTCCCCGCCACCTACGCCTTCGCCGACGGCACCACGGCGCGTGAAGCGGTGAACGCGATGCTCGAGCGCTTCGAGTCGGTGTGGAAGCCCGAGTGGGATGCGCGCGTGAAGGCGATGGCCATCTCGCGGCACGATGCGATCACCATGGCGTCCATCATCGAGAAGGAAGCGCGCAAGCCTGAAGAGCGCGCGCTCATTTCGGCGGTGTACTGGAATCGCGTGAAGAAGGGCATGCTCCTTCAGGCCGATCCCACCGTGCAGTACGCGCTCCCGCAGCACGTGGATCGCGTGTTCTACAAGGATCTCGAAGTGGAATCGAAGTACAACACGTACAAGTACGTCGGCCTGCCGCCCGGCCCGATTGCGTCGCCCGGTGAAGCCTCGATTGCCGCCGCGCTCGCGCCGGCCGATGTCCCGTATCTGTTCTTCGTGGCGCGCGCCGATGGCGGTCACGAATTCCGTACCACGTTCTCCCAGCATCAGCGGGCGATCGCCGACATCAAGCGCGCAAAACGCGCCACGCAGCCCCAATGAGCACCGTGGCGTCGACGCCGCGCAACGCGCCCACGATCTCCCTGCTGATCGCGACGTACAATTGGCCGCAGGCACTCTCGCTCGTGCTTGCGAGCGTCCGGGCGCAGCGTGTACCACCGCTCGAGGTCGTGATCGCCGATGACGGCAGTCGCGACGAGACACGCGCGCTCATCGAGCGCGAGGCGCAACACTTCCCGGTGCCGATTGTGCATGTCTGGCATGAGGACACAGGGTTTCGCCTGGCCGCGATACGGAACAAGGCCATCGCGCAGTCGCGCGGGGATTATGTGGTGCAAATCGACGGCGACATCGTGCTCCATCCCGAGTTCATTGCGGGACATGCGCGGTTCGCGCGCCGCGGCAGCTACGTGCAGGGCTCGCGAGCGTTGCTGTCGGAGGCGGTGACGAACCGCCTGTTTGCGGGCGACGACGTGCCGGTGTCGTGGTATGCGCCGGGGATCACCCATCGGGCGAATGCCGTGTACGCCCCGTGGCTCTCGCGGTTCGTCAACGGCCCCACCGGCGCACTGCGCCGAACGCGCGGTTGTCACATGGCGTTCTGGCGCGACGACCTGATTCGGGTGAATGGCTACGACGAGTACATGGAAGGATGGGGCCGCGAGGACAGCGAGCTCGCCCTTCGGCTCATCAACGCCGGTGTCGTGCGGCGCAACCTCAAATTCTCCTCCGTGGCGTTTCATTTGTGGCATCGCCTTGCGAATCAGGACGCCGTGGACCGGAACCATGAGCGGTTCGAACGCGCACAGCGTGAACGGCTGACCCGGGCGGAGTGCGGACTGGACCAGTATCTGCGCACGCCGGAGCCGCTCACATGAGTCGCGCACCGCGTACGCCGGGGGCGGCGGTCGTTTCGCGTCGGGGTGTACAGCGCCTGCGCGGTGGTCATCCCTGGATATTCCGCTCCGACGTGGAGCATCGACCATCGGCGCCAGCTGGCATCGTGCCGATGGAAGGCCCCGACGGTGCCCCGCTCGGGTTCGCGTTGTGGAGTCCGCTATCGGAGATCTCCCTGCGCCGCATCGAGACCGATCTGTCGCGCACGCCCGACGACGCCTGGTGGCACGAGAAGCTGCGCACGGCGATCGCTCGGCGGGCGCCGCTGGCCGTTGAATCGAACGCCTATCGCTTGGTGCATGGCGAAGGCGATGGCCTGCCCTCGCTGGTGGTGGACAAATACGGCGACGTTCTCGTGGTGCAGCTGCTGTCGGCCGGTGTGGACGCCTGGACCGACACCATCGTGTCGTCGCTGGTGGAGCTCACGCAGTGCACGGGCATTCTGGCGCGCAATGATCCGGCCGCGCGCGGTCGCGAAGGGCTGCCGCGCGAGGTGAAGCTGCTGTACGGCGAGGTGCCGCGCACGGTGGAAGTGGAGGAGCATGGCGTGCGCTATCTCGCCGCCCCATGGGATGGCCAGAAAACCGGCGCGTTCCTCGATCAGCGCGAGAATCGTGTGCTCATCGGGTCGCTGGCGCGTGGTCAGGCGCTGGACTGCTTTGCGTATCACGGCAGCTTCGCGCTGCATCTGGCCAAGCAGGCCGACACGGTCTTCGCGCTCGACGTGTCGGCGCCGGCGCTGGCGCGCGTGCACGAGCATGCCGAACGCAACGGGCTCACGAACATCGAGCCGGTCGAGGGCGACGCGTTCGACGTGCTGCGCGCGTGGTACCGCGAAGGCCGTCGCTTCGACACGATCGTGGTCGATCCGCCGGCGTTCGCGAAAACCAAGAGTGCCATCGATGGCGCGCTGCGCGGCTACAAGGACATCAACCTGCAGGCGATGCGTCTGCTGGCGCCGGGCGGACTGCTGTTCACCGCCAGCTGCAGCTTTCACCTGTCGCGCGGGCATTTCTTCGAGATGCTGCAGGAAGCCTCGGCCGACAGCGGCCGCGCCTTCGCCCTGCGTGCGATCACGGGCCAGCCGCTCGATCATCCGGAACTCATCACCGTACCGGAAACCGGTTATCTGAAGGGTGCCCTGCTCGAAGCGATGAGCTGAGCGTTCCGGTGACCGGCTTCGTGCGCGTGGCCGTCGAGCGGGCTCAGCGTCGCTGACAGCGCGGGCAGTAGAAGGTGCTGCGCCCCGCCTGCGGCAACCGCTTGAGCGTCGCGCCGCAGCGGCGGCACGGTTCGCCGTCACGGCCGTACACGCGCCAGATCTCACTCTCATCGACGTCATCGCGTCCGTAGTAGCGCTCGGTCGGCGCCGTCTCGAGCACGTGGCGAATGGCATCACGCAGCCGCGTCACGCGTTCGCGCGACAACGTGTTGGCGGCGGTGGCGGGATGGATGCGCGCTTCCCAGAGCGCTTCCGACGCGTAGATGTTGCCCACGCCGGCTACCAGTTTCTGATCGAGTAGCGCCGGCTTGATCGGCCCGCTCCGACGCGCCAGCGCGGTGCGAAAGCCATCGGCGGTGAAGTCGTCGGTGAGCGGCTCGGGGCCTATCGCCGGCAGCACGAAGGTGCCCGGCGCGTGCAGGCGCACCACACCGAGCGCCCGGCTGTCCACCAGCGAGACCCGCACGCCGTCGGCCGTTTCCAGGCGCACCCGCTCGTGGCGGGGCGCCTGGTCCCCCACGCGGGTGAACTCCCAGTCGCCGGTCATCCGGAAGTGGACCTCGAGGATGGCGCCCCCCTGAAGGTGCACCAACTGGATCTTCGCCCGACGTTCCACCCGATCGATGGTGAGCCCTTCGGCCGCCCGAAGGGCGTCCGCCGGCAGGTGCCGCTGCTGGGAGGGGTGCATGGCGTCGAGGCGGGCGATGACGCGTCCGGCGACCGCACTTCGCAGTCGCTTGGCGGCGAATTCGACTTCGGGCAACTCGGGCATGTGGGGGCGGCGGAGAGGGCGAACGAGCGACACTGGCGGCACTGTCGCGGCACCATCCCAACTCTAATGCCGAAAGACACTTGGAAGTTCAGGGATCACAAATCCGTCGACAATCTCCTCTTGCGTTCCGGATGTGGATGGCTACTTTATCCACATTCCATCCACACTTCTGGGGTACCGCTATCCATTCTCCCCGATCGCTCAAGTACGAGTACGAGCTGTACGTCGAACGCGAAATCGAGGACTACAAGGACTCGGTGTCGCGCGGCGCGCTGCTCAAGATCGGCGACGAAGCCGTTGAAGTGCTGCGCAAGCAGGACCAGATCGCGCTCACCGAGATGGTCGTGTGGCAGGAAGTCGACCGGCTGATCACCAAGCGCCTGCGACTCCCCACGTACG
>NZ_JBILKJ010000031.1:0-29977 GCF_044376735.1 Gemmatimonas sp. | reverse complement strand
TCGGTACCGTCGCCGCGCGTCGTTGCCGTGGTCAGCACACCATCGCGATAAGTGAGCGCAATCGCCGCCCCGTCGATCTTGAGCTCCACGGTGTAGCCGCTCACGTGCACCGACGCGCCGACCACGCGCTCGATGGATTGCTCGAAGGCGAGCAGTTCCGCATCGTCGAAGGCGTTGTCCAGCGAGAGCATCCGGACCAGGTGCCGATGCGTCTGGAACGCGCCCTGCACGGGCGCACCCACCCGGAGCGTGGGTGAATCTTCCGTGCGTAGTGTGGTGTACTCCTGTTCGAGGGCCTGAAGCTCGCGAAAGAGCCGATCGTACTCGGCGTCCGTGAGCGTGGGGCGGTCGAGCACGTAGTACTCGTGCTGCGCGCGGCTCAGCTGCTCACGCAACGCCGCAGCGCGCTGTACGGTGGAGGAGGGAACGACGCTCATCCGCGGAATGTATCGATGGGGAAGGGGGGCGTCATCCGTCCCTCTCCGGTCGTCGACGGGCAGGTGCCGGAACGCCGGCGCAGGGCGAATGCCACAGACTCATTTCACGCGCTCTGGCGCGGGAGGTCGCATGTTCCACAGCATCACGCAGGATCGCGGTGATCGCATCGATGCACGTGCACTCGGACTCGGGCTGCTCATCGGTGCCGCCATCGGCGCCGGGGCTGCCCTGCTGATGGCACCGGCCAGCGGTGAGCAAACCCGTCGTCAGCTGCGGCGCCACGCGCGACGACTGGCCGAGCAGGGGAGCGATACCCTGTCCACGCTGCGGGACGACGCCGATGAAACCGCGCGCCGCTTGGCACGCCGTGGCATGAGACAGAGCCGCAAGGCGGCCAGCCGTGTCCGCGAGCTCACCCGCGACGTCGCCCCCTGGTAAGCTCGCCGGACGCCGCGCGCCGAGCGTCTATCGCAGCTTCTTCAGCTCGTCGTCAGCGCTTTGGCGGTAGCGATCATCGTTCGCGTCCTGCAGCGGAGCGCGCAGCGCGGCCTGGTACGCGGCGCGCGCTTCGTTCGGACGTCCGGCGTCACGAAAGATGCGCGCGAGATCCAGATGGTGCACCAGACGGTTGGGCTCCACCGCGACCGCGAGCTCCAGATAACGAATCGCTTCGGCCCAACTGGCGGAGCCGAGCACCTGCCCGCCGAGAAACGCCTTCGCGACGGAACGCAGGATGCCGTTCAATCGCATCACTTCGGCGTTCCAGACCCCGAGCACATGCAGGGCACCGGGATGTCTGGGCTGAAACTGCAACGCCTTGAGCGCCGTCTCGCGAACCTCGACCGCGTATTTCACGCGATCACGCGGATTCGCGGCGAGCGCCGTACGACCGACGGCGCGAGATAACTGAAAATGCCCCTCGGCGTCGTTCGCATTCGCCGCGACCGCCCGCCGCGCGTAGTCCGTCGCCCGCACGTACAGTGCCGTGCGCGTGGGGATGTTCGTTTCGAATTCTCCCAGATCCACCGCTTCGCGCGCGGCCTTCCAGAGCGCCACGTACGATTTGGGCTCCGCCTGTATGGCTCGCTCATAGTTGCTGAGCGCCGCCGCCGGACGGCGCGCCACACTTTCGCGGTCTCCGACGCTGAGCAGCTCACTCACGCTCTGCGAGTCAAGTGGCCGCGGCGACAGCGGCAGCCCCGGCAGCGCGAGCATGGCGACGCCGATGGCCAAGCCGAGGGCCGAACCGATAACGGCGCGCTGCGCCCGGTGACGTGCGCCCTGGGGCGCGAGGAGGTAGGTTGGCTGCATCATGAGCACTCAATGTTGGCACGCGCGCTGATCGAGCGAAAGCGCGACGGCGGTCGAATCTCTCCCGCCGAGTGGCGCACGCTCATGTCGCAGTACGCGACAGACGAGGTTCCGGACTACCAGATGGCCGCCCTGGCGATGGCCATCTACTTCAATGGGCTTGATCGAGACGAGATCGGTGCCCTCACCGATGCCATGCTGCACAGTGGCGCCATGCTCGATCTCGATCATCTCGTGATGGCGCGCGTCGACAAGCATTCCACCGGCGGCGTGGGTGATAAAGTCTCCCTGGTACTGGCACCGCTCATCGCGTGCCTCGGCGTGGCGGTGCCCATGATGTCGGGTCGCGGACTGGGGCACACCGGCGGTACCCTCGACAAGCTCGAATCGATCCCAGGGTTTCGTACCGATTTGTCGCTGGCCCGTGCCACCGAGCAGCTCGAACGGATCGGCTGCGCGCTGATCGGCCAGACGCGCGAGATCGCCCCCGCCGATCGCCGGTTGTACGCCCTGCGTGACGCCACCGCCACCGTGGAGAGCATCCCGCTGATTTCGGCCAGCATCATGTCGAAGAAGCTGGCCGAAGGGTTGACTGGTCTGGTGCTCGACGTGAAACGCGGGTCGGGCGCCTTCCTGCCGGAGCTCGACCGCGGACTCGCCCTGGCCCGCACCATGATCGAGCTCGGGGCCGATCACGGGTGTCCCGTCGTGGCGCTCATGACCGCCATGGACCGGCCGCTGGGACGGGCCTGCGGAAATGCGCTCGAGGTGGAGGAGTCGATCATGGCGCTCCGGGGTGAAGGCCCGCCCGACCTCATGAAGGTCACGTACGCCTTGGGTGCCGAGATGTTGGTGCTCGCCGGCGTAGCGTCCAATCGCGACGACGCATTCCGTCGAATGGAAGTGGCCATCTCCAGCGGCCGTGCTGCCGCGAAGTTTCAGGAGATCATCGCCGCCCAAGGCGGAGACCCCAACGTGATCGACGACCCGTCGATCCTTCCGCAGGCCGCCGAATGTGAGCTGTATCTGGCCCCCCGCGACGGCGTGGTCGCGCAGGTGGAGCCGAAGACCATCGGCCGCGGGATCACGGCGATGGGTGGTCAACGGACCAAGGTGGAGGACGGCATCGACCCCAGCGTGGGCTTCGTGATCACCGCCCGAACGGGCGACATCGTGAGGGCCGGGGAGCCGTTGGCCACGGTCTTCGCGAGGGACCGAGCCGGGGTGGACGCCGGGCTGGCGACCCTTCGCGAGGCGATTACCATCGCCGACGACGCCGAGCCCCCACTGCCTCTGGTCTCGCACCGGGTCACCGAGGCGGGGGTGGAACTGTACGACGCGTCTTGGTAGCTTACGGCTCGGCTGTGAACCGGCCGCCTTTTGATCACCGACGCCTCGCGTCCCCGTCGCCATACCATGATCGCTCCGAAGACGAACCGTCTGCTCAGTCTCGTGGCTGCCGCTGCCGTGCTCCCGCTGCTCGGGTTGTACGCGCTCCTGATGTACATCGCTACGCCGTCCCCCACGGGCGGCATGGAGCCGACGGTCACCACGATTTGCTACATCGCGTTCACGGTCATCTTCTCG
The DNA here is from genome assembly GCF_044376735.1 of Gemmatimonas sp. Classification (GTDB taxonomy): domain Bacteria; phylum Gemmatimonadota; class Gemmatimonadetes; order Gemmatimonadales; family Gemmatimonadaceae; genus Gemmatimonas. The sequence goes on along the minus strand of NZ_JBILKJ010000031.1, from coordinate 26,641 downwards.
GCGCTCATCATCGTGGCGCTGAATTTCTCGAGGCAGCTGTCGCGCGAAGCGAAGGGTGTGTACCTCACGCCGTAATACGGGCGGGGGGGGTGAACGAAGGGCGCGGGATCTTTATGATCCCGCGCCCTTTCTGTGTTTGGACCCACAACTCCGGACCTCAACTCGAAACCCGACACTCACGTGAGTGCCGGGTTTTGAGCAAAAGTTTGGAGTGCTGGGTCCGGGGCGCAAGCACGTAGGGTCCCGACGTGGAGTCCGTGTTCAGGATCACATCGCACGTAAGTCAGTGCACGCTCTCCAACGCCGGGACTCCCGCCATGCGCCACATCAGACTGATTGCGTTCGTCACGGCATCGCTTACGGTGAGCGCGTGCGCCGGTGACGGCACGACACAACCCGTCAGCCTCGATACCCCGACGGTCGCACCAAACGCCGACGCCGTGACGGTGGTGTCGCCTAATAGCACACAGGCGGCGATGGTCGGGGTGCCGTTCGCGTACGATGCCACGAAGGCCGGTACGGCGTTCAGCGATCCGCGACGATCAGGACTCACCTACACGGTGTCGTTCACGCCGGCTGTGAGCGGACTCGCGGCGACAAACGGGCGTATCACCGGCACCGCCGCCGAGCCCGGTGTCTATACCGTCACGATCACCGCCCGTGACAACAGCGGCAGTAGCGCATCGCACAGCTTCTCGATCGTGGTATTCGCGGGCGATCTCACGGTGCCGACGTTGCCCGCTACCGCCCTCTCGTACTCCGATGCAGGCAATCCGCTGCCTCGGCATTTCTCACAGGCCGCGCCGAACGCCGGCAGCCCGATCGGGGCCGACAACACGCCCGCGTCCAATCGCACGACCGATGCCGGCGCCACGCTGGGCCGCGTATTGTTCTACGACCGCCGCCTGTCGGTCAATGACCGAGTGTCGTGCGCTTCCTGTCATCAACAGCAGTTCGCCTTCTCCGACACCGCGAGGCTGAGTCGTGGATTCGCGGGCGCAGTCACCGGCCGACACAGCATGGGTCTCGCCAACGCGCGCTTCTACGCGAGTGGGCGATTCTTCTGGGATGAACGCGCCGCGAGTCTGGAAGCGCAGGTGCTGCAACCCATTCAGGACGCCACCGAAATGGGCATGACGTTGCCGAACGCGCTCGCGAAGCTCTCGGCCACCACGTACTACCCGGCGCTGTTTACCGCCGCATTCGGTACGAGCGACATCACGAGCGATCGGGTGAGTCTCGCGCTCTCGCAGTTCGTTCGGTCACTGGTATCGGCAAACTCGAAGTTCGACCGTGCCTTCGGCATGAACGGCGTGCCGAACTTCGCCGCCACCTTCACGGCGCAGGAGCTCGCCGGCCAGGATCTCTTCAACGGCCGCGCCGGCTGCGCACGGTGTCACGGTACGAACGCGCACATCAGCGACAACGTGCACAACACCGGGCTCGACGCCACGATAACCGATGTCGGCGCCGGCAATGGGCGCTTCAAGGCGCCGTCGCTGCGCAACATCGCGGTGCGACCGCCGTACATGCACGATGGCCGCTTCCGGACGCTCGAGCAGGTGATCGCGTTCTACGACAGCGGTGTGCAGAACAACCCGGGGCTAGACCCGCGGATGCGCGGCCCCGGCGGACAGCCGCTCCGCCTCAATCTGTCGGCGGCCGAGCGGGCGTCGTTGGTGGCGTTCCTCGGGACGCTCACGGACAACACGTTCCTGACCGATGTGAGGTTCTCGAATCCGTTCGGGCGGTAAAGCACATGTGAGTGTGGAGTGGTGAGTCCACGTTCGGAGTGCTGAGTTCGCACTCACGACTCGGGACTCGAACGCGAAACCCGACACTCACGTGAGTGCCGGGTTTCGCGTTCGAGCTTCGACTCAGGAGTCCACTAGATGTCGAGGTTACTCACGAATCTCGCATTGGTCTCGATGAACAGCCGGCGCGGCTCGACCTCGTCACCCATCAGCGTTTGGAACGTCTGGTCGGCCAGCACGGCGTCTTCCATCGTCACGCGGAACATCGTGCGGGTTTCCGGATCCATCGTCGTCTTCCAGAGCTGCTCGGGGTTCATTTCACCGAGACCCTTGTAGCGCTGGATGTTGATGTTGCCGCGCCCTTCCGGTCCACCGAGCCGCTCCACGTAACCGTCGCGCTCCTTCTCGGTGTAGGCGTAGTACTCTTCCTTCCCCTTGGCCACGCGATACAGGGGGGGCTGCGCGATGTACATGTAGCCGGCGTCGATCAGCTCCGGCATCTGACGGAAGAAGAACGTGAGCAGCAGCGTGCGGATGTGCGCGCCGTCCACGTCGGCGTCGGTCATGATGATGATCTTGTGGTAGCGCGTCTTGGTCAGGTCGAACTCTTCCTTGATGCCCGAGCCGATTGCCGTGATGATCGTCCGGATTTCCTCGTTGTTCAGCACCTTGTCGAAGCGCGCCTTCTCCACGTTGATGATCTTGCCGCGCAATGGCAAAATCGCCTGGAAATCGCGCTTACGTCCCTGTTTGGCCGAACCGCCGGCCGAGTCGCCCTCCACGAGATAGATCTCGCAGAGCGCCGGGTCGGAGAGGGAGCAGTCGGCCAGCTTGCCGGGCAGGTTGGCCACGTCGAGCGCCGACTTCTTGCGCGTGAGATCGCGCGCCTTGCGCGCCGCTTCACGGGCCCGCGCCGCCGACATCGCCTTGTCGATGATGATGTTGGCCGACTTCGGGTGCTCGTCGAGGTACTGCGTGAGCAGTTCGTTCATCACGCTGCGCACCGCGCCTTCGACTTCCGAGTTGCCCAGCTTGGTCTTGGTCTGCCCTTCGAACTGCGGCTCCAGCACCTTCACCGACAGCACCGCCGTGAGGCCTTCACGCACATCGTCGCCCGACAGGCGCGTTTCCTTGTCCTTCTTGTTGAGCGTCGACTTTTCCTGGATGTACTTGTTGATGACCGACGTGAGCGCGCTCTTGAAGCCGGTGAGGTGCGTGCCGCCTTCGTGCGTGTTGATGTTGTTCACGAACGAGAACACGTTCTCGGCGTAGCTGTCGTTGTACTGCAACGCCATCTCGATGCCGATGTCGTCACGCGTGGTATCGATGTAGACCACGTCCTGATGCAACGGCTTCTTGTTGCCGATCAGGTACGTCACGAACTCCTTCAGTCCGCCGCGCGCGAAGAACACTTCTTCGCGAGCCTGCCCGTCCTTCATTTCGTCGGGGCGCTCGTCGCGCAGCGTGATCTGAATCCCCTTGTTCAGATACGCGAGCTCACGGAGACGGCTGGCGAGGGTGACCCACTCGTAGCGCAGCGTTTCCTGGAAGATCTCCCCATCGGGCTTGAACCACACCTTCGTGCCCGTTTCCTTGGCCGCAACCGTGCGCATCACCTTGAGCTTCGTCTGCGTGATGCCACGCTCGAAGTCCATGTAATGCTCCTTGCCGTCGCGCTTGATCCACACCTTGAGCTGCTTCGACAACGCGTTCACCACCGACACGCCCACGCCGTGCAGACCGCCCGACACCTTATACGTGTCCTTGTCGAACTTGCCGCCGGCATGCAGCACCGTCATGGCGAGCTCCACACCCGGCATCTTCTCGACCGGGTGCATGTCCACCGGAATGCCGCGCCCGTTGTCCTCGACCGAGATCGAGTCGTCCTCGTGGATCGTGACGTGCACCCGGTCGGCATGGCCGGCCAGCGCTTCGTCGATCGAGTTGTCCACCACTTCATATACAAGGTGGTGAAGGCCACGCGCCGAGGTGGACCCGATGTACATGCCGGGGCGCTTGCGGACCGCTTCGAGCCCCTTGAGAACGGTGATGCTATTTGCGCCGTACCCGTTCTCGGGCTGTTCGCTGCTATTCGCCATGAGGTGGGGATATCCCGAAGAAATGAACTGCGGCGGCCATTCGACTGGCCTGCAAACACAACCCCTGAATATAGTCGCGCCGTCGTCCGCGCGCAACTCGACGGTTGTATTGTAAGTCGTTGCGGCAAAACAGCTTGCGGCGAGGCTGACTCAGCGCTGCAGCATCCAGCGCAGGCGCGTCACCGGGGGACGCGATGGGTCCCGGTTCACGGACCGCAGCAGGTCGGGCTCGAGAAACGTGAGCTCCTGCATCCACGCGTGCGTCTTCACCATCACCACCAACGTGCCATCCTGCTGCAGCAGCAACGGTTCCGTGACCGCCGCGATCTGCGCGCCCACCAGCGCTGGCCATTCCGGAATCACGGCCGCCTGCGCCACGCGATCGGTCAGCCCGGCGTGCTGCAACACCGAGGCGAGCACATCGCCGAGCTTGGCGGGCGCGCGTTTCTTCGGCTCAGCACTCATGGCTGCCGCACCAGTGGCTGCAGCAGCCCATCGCACATCGATCGCTGCTCGAGCCGGGTGAACGCCGCGGGGATGTCTTCCACGCGCGGCACGGCCAACAACACCTGCGAGGCGCCCGAATCTTCAAGCAACGCCAGCACGCGCCCCGCCCGGCCGAGGTCGAGCTCGGCGAACGGATCATCCAGCAGCAAGAGCGGCGGATAGCCCACGGCATCACGCAGCGTGGCCAGCTCCAGCAAGCGCAGCGCGATCGCCGCACTGCGCTGTTGTCCGGCCGATCCGAACGTGCGCATATCGCGACCGCCCAGCAGCAACTGCAGATCGTCGCGATGCGGTCCCACCATCGTGACACCACGACGCAGTTCCTGTGGGCGCTGCTGCGCGTACGCCCGTCGATACGCCTCGGCCTGCGCGTCGGCGCTCGTGAGCTGGTCGTCCGCGGTCTCACCGCCGGTTGCGGCATACTTCATCACGACGGTCTGCCGCTCGCCGATCGCCGCCGAGAGCTGCGTGAACCGCGCGGTGTGATCGCGCACGAACGCATGTCTGGTGGCCGCTACGATGCCACCATGCTCGGCCATCGCCGGCTCCCATACGCTCACCCGGGCCTCGTGCTCGGCCGCGCGTGCGCCATCGCGCTGAGCGGTACGCAGCGCCGCGTTGCGTCGCAGCAGGCCGCCCCGATACTGCTGCAGCGCCTGCAGGTAGGCGCGCGACGACAGCGCGAGCATGACGTCGAGATAGTGCCGCCGCTCGCTCGGTCCGCCAGCCACCAGCGCGACATCGGCCGGCGAGAATTCCACCGACGGTACCGCCCCGAGGGCGCTCGTGAGCCTCGGCTGTTCCACGCCATCGAGCATCGCGCGCTTGCGTCGCGTGCTCCGCTCGAACCCGACGGTCACGGTGTTGAACGCCGATGGTGGCGCGAGCTCGGCGCGCACGTGAAACGCCGCGGCGCCGAAGCGCACCACATCGGCGTCGCGCGCGGCGCGGAACGACCGCAACAGCGCGAGATACGCCACCGCTTCGAGGAGATTGGTCTTGCCATGCCCGTTCTCGCCGACGATCACCAGCCCGGTCGAGGGAACCTCGAGGTCGAGCTGTGTGAAATTGCGGTAGTCCTTGGCGGTCAGGCGGGCGAGCACGTCGGCGGCGCGATCAGCGCCCGGTGAACTGGGGAGGGCGCTTTTCGAGAAACGCGCGCATCCCTTCCTTCATGTCGGCCGTGCTCGAGAGCAACCCGAAGAAGTCGGATTCGATCGTGCATCCTTCTTCCAGCGGAACGTCCTGGCCGCGGTTAACCGCCTCGATGCACCCCGCGATCGCCAGGGGAGCGTTGGCCAGCATCGTCGTGAGCAGGGCGCGCACGGTCGTGATCAGCGCCTCGGGCGTCGTAACCTGGTCCACCAGGCCAAGTCGGTGCGCTTCGGCGGCGTCGATCATGTCGCCCGTGAGCAGCAGTCGCAGCGCCGCCCCACGACCGATCAAGCGCGGCAGGCGCTGAGTGCCGCCGTACCCCGGGACGATCCCGAGCTTCGCTTCCGGCTGGCCCAGCTTGGCCTTCTCGCTGGCGATGCGCACGTGACACGCCATCGCCAGTTCGCAGCCGCCGCCCAGCGCGAATCCGTTGATCGCCGCGATCGTGGGCTTGGGACTGGTTTCGAAGCGACGGAAAATCACCTGTCCCGCCCGGGCGCGACGCTGCGCTTCCAGCGGTGACTGGCTTTCCAGTTCGGAGATATCCGCCCCCGCCACGAACGCCCGGCCGGCGCCGGTGAGCAGCACCGCGCCCACGTCGTCGCGCGCGTTCGCTTCGTCGATGGCGATCCCGAGTTCGGCGATCGTGGCATCGTTCAACGCGTTCAGCTTGTCCGGACGGTTGACCGTGATCGTGGCGATACGGTCGGAGACGTCGAAGGTCAGGAACTGATAGGCCATGGCGGACCGGGGTAGAGCGGGGGAAGGCGCGAGGAGCATGAAATCTACACAGGACGCTGGCATCGACGCTCCGGTCTGCTACGTTTGGCCCGTGCTTCCCCTCTTCGTCGTCGGCTGGTCTCCCGACCAACGCGCCCTCCGGATCCTCGATCAGCGTCGCCTCCCCGCTGCCGAGGTGATGCGCGATCTCGTCACGCTCGACGACGTGATCGATGCCATTCGTACCCTCGCCGTCCGTGGCGCGCCCGCGATCGGTGTGGCGGCCGCGATCGGCCTGGTGGTCGCCCTCGACCACAACAGCGAGGGGCGTGGGGAGCGCGCGCGGGAGCTCCTCGCGCGATACGCCGAGCGGCTCATCGCGTCGCGCCCCACCGCGGTGAATCTGTCGTGGGCCGTGCGGCGGCTCATGGCGGTGGCCTCGGCCGTGGGCGACGACGCGCTGCTGGCCGCGCTCCGGGCCGACGCCGAAGCGATTCGCGTCGAGGATGTCGCCATGTGCGAGGCCATTGGCCGTTTCGGACTCGACCTCGTCCCCGACGGAGCGCGGCTACTCACGCATTGCAACGCGGGTGCGCTGGCCACGGCGGGCATCGGAACCGCGCTGGCCCCGGTGCACCGCGCCCATCGGGACGGGCGTCGCGTGCACGTGTACGCTGATGAGACGCGACCGCTGCGTCAGGGCGCGCGGCTTACCGCGTGGGAGCTGCAACGCGCCGGCATTCCGGTCACCGTATTGCCGGATGGCGCGGCGGCGTCACTCCTGCGGAGCGGCGCGGTCGACCTGGTGCTCGTGGGTGCCGATCGTATCACGGCCAATGGCGATGTCGCCAACAAGGTCGGTACGTATGGCGTGGCGCTCGCCGCGCGCGCCCATGGCATTCCGTTCTATGTGGCCGCCCCGTGGAGCACCATCGATGTGGCCACGCCCACCGGCGTCGACATCGAGATCGAACACCGTCACGCCGACGAACTCGGCGAACTCCCCATCGGCGCTCGGGTATGGAACCCGGCGTTCGATGTCACGCCGCGCGAGCTCGTCAGCGGCTACCTCACTGATCGCGGCCTCGTGCAGCCGCCCTTTTCCGGAGCTACCGGCGTATGAACTGCCAATGACGTGCGTCCTCGCCATCGATCAGGGCACCACGGGCACGACCTGTCTCGTGATCGGCCGGAGCGGGCAGATCCTCGGACGCGCCTACCGCGAGATCACGCAGCATTATCCCGCGCCAGGGTGGGTCGAACACGACGCCCATGAAATCCTCGACCGCACGGTGGCGGCCGCCCGCGAGGCGATCGCCGATGCCGGCGTCGACCCGATCGCCATCGGGATCACCAACCAGCGCGAAACGATCGTCGTGTGGGAGCGGGCCACGGGACGCGCCGTCCATCGCGCCATCGTGTGGCAGGATCGTCGCACCGCCGATCGCTGCCTCGAGCTGGCGCCGCAGGCGGCGATGATCGCCGAGAAGACCGGCTTGGTCACCGATCCCTATTTCAGCGCCACGAAGCTCGAGTGGCTACTGCAGCAGCCGGGCCTGCGCGAACGGGCGCAGCGCGGCGAGTTGGCGGCGGGCACCATCGACAGCTGGCTGGTGTGGCACCTCACCGGCGGCGCGTCGCACGTGACCGATCACACTAACGCGTCGCGCACGATGCTCTATGATCTGGGTACCCACGCCTGGTCGCCCGAGCTGTGCGCACTGTTCAGCGTGCCGGCCGACCTGTTGCCGCGTATCGTGCCATCGAGCGGTCTGATCGGCACCGCCGTGGCCTCCGTGCTGGGCCATGCGATCCCCATCATGGGCATCGCCGGCGATCAGCAGGCCGCGCTGTTCGGGCAGGGTGGCTGGCACGCGGGGAGTGGAAAGAACACCTACGGCACGGGAGCGTTCCTGCTGCTCAATACGGGCACGGCGCGTCCAACCGGGGCCACCGGCCTGCTCACCACGATCGCCTGCGATGAGCGAGGGGCGCCGGTGTACGCCCTCGAGGCGTCCATCTTCATTGCCGGCGCGGCGGTGCAGTGGCTGCGCGACGGCCTTGGCATCATTGCCACCAGCAGCGAGACCGAAGGGTTGGCCCGGTCGCTCGAGAGCAATGAGGGGGTGTACTTCGTGCCGGCGTTGGTCGGCCTGGGGGCGCCCGACTGGGAGCCGAATGCGCGGGGCACGATTGTCGGCCTCACGCGCGGGACCACGCGAGCCCATCTCGCCCGCGCCGCGCTCGAGGCCATGGCGTACGCCACCAACGACGTCCTGGGCGATATGCGCACGCAGGGGGGTGTCGCCTTCGATCGGTTACGCGTGGATGGTGGCGCCACGGCCAATGACTGGCTGATGCAGTTCCAGGCCGATGTGCTCGGGGTACCGGTGGAGCGTCCGGACATCGTGGAAACCACGGCGCTGGGGGCCGCCGGCCTGGCGGGTTTGGCGGCCGGCCTGTGGGCGAATGGGGATGAGTTTCTGGCCGGGCGCCATTTCACACGGTTCACCCCAACCGGCGACGCGACGGCCACCGCCGGCTACGCCGGGTGGCGCCGGGCGGTGCGCGGGGCGTTGGGGTGGGCGCGTGATACCGAGCGGGCACCCTGAACTGCTTGAGATCGTTGACGGCCTAGCTGACGCCCGACCGCCCCAGCGCTATCTTCTACGAACACCATCCGGACGACGAGGACGGGTCCCGTGAAAGCTCGAAATAAATTTCTGCTCGGCGGCGTGCTGGTGCTTGGCACCGCGGGCTATCTGATGGCCAGCTCGATCGACGAGACGGCCACCTATTATCTCACGCCAGGTGAGCTCGCCGGCAAAGTGTCGGAGAACCCGCGCTTCGTGAACACCGGCGTGAAGGTCGGTGCCCGCGTGGTGAGCGGCACGATCGTGCGTGACGCGTCGGGCCAGTCGCTCACGTTCAAGATGACCGACGGCACGAAAACGTATGACGTCCGGTACCGTGGCATCGCGCCCGACACGTTCACCGATGGGGTCGATGTCGTGGTCGAAGGGCGTCTCGACGCCAACGGCACCTTCCAGGCGACCACGCTGTTGGCCAAGTGCGCGTCGCGCTACGAAAACGCTCCCGAGAAGTACAAGGACACGCCCGGCTACAAGCAGGGTATGCCGGCAACCCCGCGCGCCTAGTTGTTGCGCGCCTGCGCGTAAGCGCGAGGCCACATGATTCTCGTTGGTGAGCTGTCGCTCTGGGTCGCCTTGCTGATGGCGGCCTGGACGACCACCGTGTCGTTCTCCGGGGGCCTGCAGGGGCGCCCCGATCTGGTGAAGAGTGGTGAGCGCGCGCTGTACGCGACGTTCGGCTTCACCCTGCTCGCGTCCCTCGGTTTGTGGACCGCGCTCTTCCTGCACGACTTCTCGATCAAGTTCGTCGCGTCATATACGAGCTCGAATCTCCCCAAGATCTATACGTTCACCGCCTTCTGGGCGGGGCAGTCCGGGTCGATGCTGTTCTGGGCCCTGATTCTGACCACGTATTCGTCCATCGCCGTCTTCACGAATCGCAAGACGAATCGGGCGATGATGCCGTATGTCACCGGCACGCTCGGCATCATCTGTCTGTTCTTCCTGATGACGATGTGCTTCGGCGCCAATCCCTACGAGCGTCTCGACTGGATTCCGCCCGAAGGACGCGGCATGAATCCCCAGCTGCAGAATCCGGGCATGGCGATCCATCCGCCGATGCTCTATCTCGGCCTCGTCGGAACGGCGATCCCCTTCGCCTTCGCGATCGGGGCGCTCGTCACGCGCCAGCTCGATGCGCAGTGGCTGGGCGCTGTGCGCCGGTGGGCGCTGCTTTCGTGGTTCTTCCTCACGATCGGGATCGTGCTCGGTATGTGGTGGGCGTACGTGGAGCTCGGCTGGGCCGGGTACTGGGCGTGGGACGCCGTCGAGAATTCGTCGTTCCTGCCGTGGCTCACGATCACCGCGTTCCTGCACAGCATCATGATTCAGGAAAAGCGCGGTATGCTGCGCAAGTGGAACGTGACGCTGGTGGCGATGTCCTTCCTGCTCACCATCCTCGGCACCTTCATCACGCGCAGCGGCATCATCGAGAGCGTGCATGCCTTCGCGCAGTCGCCCGTCGGTGATTGGTTCCTCTGGTTCCTCATCTTCGCGGCGGTGAGCACGGCCTATCTCGTGTCCACTCGCCTCAACGACCTGCAGGCGAACGCCGAGCTCGAAAGCATGGTGAGCCGCGAGGCGGCGTTCCTGTACAACAACCTCGTACTGATCGGCATCTGCTTCGCCACGCTGTGGGGGGTGCTGTTCCCGATCCTCAGCGAGTGGGTGAAGGGCGACAAGATCACCGTGGGTCCCCCGTTCTTCAACGCGGTGAACGGCCCGCTCGGCCTGCTGCTGCTCGCCCTCACGGGCATCGGGCCGCTCATCGCCTGGCGCCGCGCGTCGGTCACGAACCTCAAGCGCCAGTTCACGTGGCCCGTGGGCGCCGGCGTGGTCACCTTCTCGGTGCTGTTCGCACTGGGCATGCGCGACATGTACGCGCTGGTGTCGTACCTGCTGGCCGGCTTCGTGTTCGGCACGATCATTCAGGAATTCGTGAAGGGCATCGGCGCCCGCCGCCGCATGTATGGTGAAGGACTGTTCAGCGCGTCCATGCGACTCATCGGCCGCAACCGTCGTCGTTACGGCGGCTACATCGTGCACTTCGGGGTCGTCATCCTGTTCTGCGCCTTCGCTGGCCTGATGTTCAAGAAGGACCTCACCGCCACGCTCAAGGCCGGCGAGTCGGTCAAGGCGAAGGATGCGTACGGCAGCGAGTGGGTGTTCACCAGTCAGGGCATCTCGTCGTTCGAACAGCTCAATCGCCGGGTGGTGGCCGCGTCGTTCAGCGTCACGCGCGACGGTCAGAGCATGGGGATCCTGTCGAGCGAGAAGCGGCAGCATGTGAACGCTGCGGGCGAGCCGACGTTCGAGCCCTCCACCGAAGTCGGCATTCTCGAATCGCCGAAGCAGGACGTGTATCTCGTGTTCACCGGTGCGGTCGATCGCGAAACGGCGGCGATTCACATCAACTTCAACCCGCTCGTGTGGTGGGTGTGGTTCGGCGGCATCATCATGGCGTTCGGTGGATTGATCGTGATGTGGCCGCAGGCCGTGCGCGCGGAGCGCGAGGGTGGATACGTGGCCGAGCTGCCCTCGGACTCCATCGGCGCGCTGGTCGGGGCGGGCGCGTGATCCCATCACGCGCGTCGTCGCATGAGGCGGTGATCACGAGTCGTCGGCTGTTCCTCACGCGCGCCGGTTCGGTGGCCGTGGTCGCTGCCGGATCCGTCCTGCTGTCTCGCACGGCGTGGGGGCAGGACGCCGCTGCGCCGCAGCCGGCGACCGCGCCCGGCGGTGAAGCGATGACATCGGATTCTTACAAGCCGGTGGTGCGACCCGCCAAACCGAACGCCGCGAAACAGATGGACGAGAAGCAGCTCGAAGCGTTCGAGCGCAACCTCGCCTGTCCGTGTCCCTGTACGCTCGACATCTACACGTGCCGCACCACCGACTTCAACTGCGGCATCTCTCCGGCCGTGCACGGTGACATTCAGCGGCTGGTCGACGGCGGTTACAGCGCCGATGAAATCATGGCCGCGATGACGCAGACCTACGGCGATTTCATCCTCATGCAGCCGCGCAAGCAGGGCTTCAACCTGCTCGCGTGGTTCGCACCGTTCGCGGCCATGGCCCTCGGCGCCGTCGCGATCGGGGCGTTGCTGCGTGGCTGGCGCCGCAATGCGGATGTGGCCGCGGCCAAGCGCGCCTCGGCGCCGGTGACCATTGACACGTCGATCGATGCGACGCCCGATGAGTTGGCGCGGCTTCAGGCCGCCCTACGGGAGGAGCGCTGATGTCGATCGTGGCGTTGCCGGAAGGGGCCGTGCCGCTGGTGCTGGGCACGGCGCTGGCGCTCGGCGCCCTCACGCTGGTGCTCGCACCGCTCCTCAGTGGTGAGGACGAAGTGCGAGCCGACGACGAAAAGCGAGCGGCCACCGAGGCGGCGCGCCTCAAGGCGGCCCGCGTCAAGCGCGCCGGTCGCGAAGAGGAGCAGTTGGACGGTGCGGTGGCCGCACTCCGTGAAATCGAATTCGACCGCGAAACGGGGAAGCTGTCGGACAGCGACTACGCCGAACTCAAGACGCGGTACACGCGTGAAGCCTTAGCCGAGTTGCGTGCGGCTGATGCGAGAGAAGCCTCGGCGGTTCCGGCAATGGTTGTCGTGCCGGCGGCGCTGAGCCTCGCCGACGCCGCCGACCCGGTGGAGGCGGCAATCCGTCGAGCGCGCGAGAATCAGCGTTCCTGTGGCGTCTGCGGGCCACGGCCCGAGCCCGATGCCACCTACTGCTCGAGCTGTGGGCGGTATCTGCCCGGTGCATGTGCCAAGTGCGGCACCCACGTCGATCTGGTGGGATCGCGCTTCTGCGCCGGCTGCGGCGACCAGCTCGCGGCCGCGTAGCGCCCAGCCGCGCCCAGCCTCAGCCTGTCGTCGCCGCGCGCCGCTTCCCCTTCGGGGTGGGCGGCGCGTCGACGTTGGCCGCCGCCAGCTCCGCGTCGGCCTTCAGTAGCGGGAACGTGGCGCAGCCGACCTTTACCGGGCAGATGCCGCAACGAGGGACGCGGGCCGTGCACACGAGGGCGCCCAGCTCCATCAGCGCCTGATTGTGCGTCCAGGTGCTCTTTCCCGTGCGGGGCAGCAGCTGCTCGGCGATGCGCCACAGTTGCTTGAGCCCGGGCCCCGACTTGGGGTGCAGGTGCGGCGCAAAAACCCGCTGCAGCACACGGGCAACGTTCGTGTCCACCAACGCCGCGCGCTTCTCATACGCGAACGAGGCCACCGCGCCGGCCGTATACGCGCCGACCCCAGGCAGTTCGCGCAGCGCGATCGGTTCGCTCGGGATCACGCCGTCCTGCTCGCTGGTCACGTGCTTCGCCAAGGCGTGCAAATTTCTGGCGCGTGCGTAATACCCCAGCCCCTCCCACGCCTCCATGACCCGCTTCGGTCGCGCGTCAGCAAGCGCATGCAAATCGGGAAAGCGATCGAGAAAGCGCCTGTAGAAGTCGAGGACCCGCGACACCTGCGTCTGCTGGAGCATCAGCTCCGACACCAGGATCCGGTACGGGTCGCGCGTCTGGCGCCAGGGCAGGTCGCGCGAGTGCTTCCGGTACCACGCATGCAGCCGGCGGCGAAAGGCCGTGGCGGTATGGGGCGCGACCGTCAGGTCGATCGGGGCGGAACGTCGTGTGGCCATCGCGCAAGAACCTAGCGGCCGGACCGCCGAAAGCACAAAGCCGGTCGGCGGTCCGTCGCTACGCGCGTTCCGTCGCGTCCAGCCGACGACGCGCCATCATGAGCGGCGCGGCGGTTGCCGCGACGCATGCGGTGGCGGCGATCGCAAACGGCAGCAGCATGTCCGTCGGCGTCCGCGCCCAACCGAAGTGCTCCGCCACCACGTACCGCGCGGCCGGACGACCGGTGAGATAGGCGACGGCACCGATCAATACGATGGCCGTCATCATGAACAGCAGCCCTCCGAACGATGTCGGGATCTGCGCCGCGTTCTCGGTGTCGAATTGCGGATAGAAGGTGCCGTAGCTCAGCGCCAGCGCCGTGAGCGGAAACACCAGCGCCGTGATCGCCGTGAGTGACACGAGGTGCACGAACGGGCGTACGCCGAGCATCAGATTCGTGCATCCCACCAGCACCAGCGCCAGCAGCAGCAAGGGCACGGCGCCAACCCAGAACTTGGCCCACAGCAGGTCCGACATGCGCAATGGGCTGGAGCGCAGCAACCACAGTGCGCGCCCTTCGAGACTGACACTGGGAAACACGAACCGCGCGGCGATCGAGGCGAGCACGAAGCCTGCCAGCGCGAGATTCAGGAACGGAATCACATTACGCAAGAGCGTTGTCATGCCGGCGCCGGACAGCGGTAGGTACCGCACGTTCGCCACGTAGACCACCAACAGGACGGCGAGCATGACCAGCTGCGACCACTGCGTGCTGTCGCGCATGAACACGCGCAGCTCCTTCAGCACCAACTCACGCCGCGTCGTGCCGAGTACCGACAGCATCCGGTCGAGCAACGGTCGTCCCGTGCGCAACTTGGCCCGGGAGTTCGCCCCTTCCTGCGCCATGCTGTAGGCCCGATGCCACCCGCGACCGTGCAACAGCTGGCCCACGAGGATCAACACCGACGCCACGCCCCACAGGCGCAACAACGGCGACCACACACTGCGTCCGTCGAGGAACTTGACGATCGATTCTGCCACCCACTCGCTCGGCAGCCACGGTGACGACGGCGTGTCGAGCGCCGCGATGAACTGCATGAACGTCTGAAAGCCTTCTGGCCGGGCCAACTGCTCGGGGCGCGCAGCCCGGAACAGCAGGACGAGCCCGCACACGGCCATCGCCGTGATCACGCTCAGGAGATCGCGTGTGCGCCGCGCCGGAAACACGTTCACCAGCAGCAGCGTGACGGTCGATCCCGCCGCCGCCGGGATCAGCAGAAACGGGACCAGCACCGCGATCGCGAAGAGCACGAACGACGCGTTGGCCTTGTAGGCCACGCCGTACGCGGCCACCAGCGGAATCAGCAGCAGCGCTACCATCCAGCTCGAGTGCAGCGCCGTTTCCAGCAGACGCGCGCGATACAACGCCCCGGCGCGAATCGGTGCGGCCGCCAGCTGGTCGAGATCGCGGGCAAGAAAGAAGTTCGAGAGGGCCGCGATCGTATTCGAGAGCAACAGAATCGACCCGAACGACAGCAGGATCATCGACAGCAGCTTCGCCGCGAGCAGGGCACCGATGTCCTCGGCGCCGCGGAAGTAGCGCAGCAGCTTGAGCGAGATCGCGAACGCGGCCAGCCAGAACAGTGCGCCGAGCGTCGACACCACGAGCAGGCGACGAACGTCTCCCTTCTCATGCCGCCGCATGCGGTGTCGCGCCATCTGCCACTTGGGCTCCAGCAGCTGCCACGCCGTGGTGGCCGGCAGCGGGGCGGCCTCAGGCATCCAGCACCTCGACCAGCTCGCGCGCCACATGGTCGCCGGTGAGTCGCAGGAAGATGTCTTCCAGCGCATCGTCGTGACCCGTGCTCCGTCGCAGCTCCTCCATCGTACCGCACGCCACCAATTCGCCCTGCTGCATGATGCCGATGCGGTCACACATGCCCTCGGCAATCTCCAGCGTGTGGGTCGACATCATGACCGTGTGACCACGACGCGTGTATTCGCGGAACAGATCCTTCAGGATCTTTGACGACTTCGGGTCGAGTCCCACCATGGGCTCGTCCACGACGATCACCGCCGGCCGGTGTACGAAGGCGCTGGCGATGATCAGCTTCTGGCGCATTCCATGACTGTAGCTCTCCACGAGTTCGTCGCGCCATGCGTCCAGATCGAACAGCGCCAGCAACTCCTGCCCGCGCTTCTCGACATCGGGGCCCTGTTCGCCGTAGAGCCCAGCGCTGAACCGCAGAAACTCGATGCCGGTGAGCTTCTCGTAGATGAATGGGCGGTCGGGGATGAACCCCAGCGCCTTCTTGGCTGCCAGCGGATCGACCCGCAAGTCGTGGCCCGCGATCCGCACCGAGCCGGAGGTCGGCTGCAGGATGCCGGCGATCATGCGCATGGTGGTCGTCTTCCCGGCCCCGTTCGGTCCCAGAAAGCCGAAGAGTTCTCCGGCGGGTACCACGAGGTCGAGCGAGCGGACGGCCGTGAACGACCCATAGCGCTTGCAGAGTGAACTGATCTCAATCATGTCCGGAGGACGATCAGATAGCACCCCGGCGCAACTTCTTCGCCGCCGCGCGCGCGCCGCCCCCCGGGAGCGTTACGCCACGGGCCCCAATTCGCACGGCGGCGGGGTTGTCTTGCTCGTCCGGCCCCCGCACCTTCAGGAACTATGCCCGAACCGGTCCGTCCGTCCGATGCGCTCGTGGTGCGCGGTGCCCGCGAGCACAACCTCCGCAACATCAGCGTCACCATTCCGCGCGACAAGCTGACCGTCGTCACCGGCTTGTCTGGGTCCGGGAAATCGTCGCTCGCCTTCGACACGATCTACGCCGAAGGGCAGCGACGCTATGTCGAGTCCCTCTCCGCGTACGCGCGACAGTTCCTGGGGCTCATGGAGAAGCCCGATGTCGACGCCATCGAGGGGCTCTCACCGGCCATCTCCATTGAGCAGAAATCGGCCGGGCACAATCCGCGTTCCACGGTCGGCACGGTCACCGAAGTCTACGACTATTTGCGCTTGCTCTACGCGCGCACCGGCACGCCGCATTGCCCGAATTGCGGGCGCGCCGTGCAACGGCAGAGCCCGACACAGATCGCCGAAATGGTGCTCGCCTGGCCGGACGGTACGCGCTTGGAGATCCGCGCGCCGCTGGTGCAGGAACGCAAGGGTGAATTCAAGGAGCTGTTCGAGAGCGCGCGCAAGCAGGGCTTCGTGCGTGCCGTGGTCGATGGCGATCTCATTGAGCTCGCCGATCCGCCAAAGCTCAACCGGCGTCTGAATCACTCCGTGTCCGTCGTGGTCGATCGCTTGGTCGTGCGCACCGAGGATCGCGGCCGGATCACGGATTCAGTGGAAACGGCACTGCGGCTGGCCGATGGCCTCGCCGAAGTCGTCCGCTATGACGGGTCGGAGCCGGTCACCGAGATGTTCTCGGAGCGCTACGGCTGCGCGGCCTGCGGCATTTCCATGCCCGAGCTCGAGCCGCGTCACTTCTCGTTCAACTCGCCGTTCGGTGCGTGCGAGATGTGCAGCGGCTTGGGTACCACGCGTACCGTGAGCGAAGAGCTCATCCTCGGAGACCCCAGCATCTCGATCCTCGAGGGCGTGGTGTTGCCATGGGGCGAGCCTGACGGCTATATGCGGAAGGTGATTCTGCCGGGTCTCGCCAAGCAGCTCGGCTTCGATCTCCACCGTCCGTGGGGAGAGCTTCCCGCCAAGGTGCGTCAGCAGTTGCTGCACGGCGTTGGTGACGCGCCGCCGCGTGCGCGCAAGGCGGTCAAGAAGGCGGTGAAGGGCGCGGCCGCCAAGACCGCCGCCAAGTCCGCGGCCAAGGCCGCAGCGGAGAGCACGTGGGAAGGCATCGTCTCCCACGTGCAGCGTCGTTACGACGAGAGCAGCTCCGACGGTGTCCGTCTCGAGCTCGAATCCTTCATGGTCGCCGGGCCGTGCCCAGCGTGCGAAGGCCGGCGGCTACGTCCCGAATCGCTGTCGGTCACCGTGCACGGTCTCAACATCGGTGAAGTCGTCGAGCGCAGCGTGGTGGATTCACTGGCGTTCTTCGACACGGTGCCGGTGCGCAGCGCGGGTCATCCCGGTCTCGATCCCGGCATCGCCGGGCCGATTCTCAAGGAAGTGCGCGAGCGGCTGCGCTTTCTGGTCGACGTCGGACTCGACTACCTCACGCTCAATCGCAGTGCCGAGTCGCTCTCCGGCGGCGAAGCCCAGCGTATCCGGTTGGCCACACAGATCGGGTCGCGTCTGGTTGGTGTGCTGTACATCCTCGACGAACCCAGCATCGGGCTGCATCAGCGTGATAACGGCCGCCTGCTCGCCACGCTCAAGCAGCTGCGCGACCTCGGGAACACCGTCATCGTCGTCGAACACGACGAGGAAACCATTCGGGATGCCGACTATCTCATCGATCTCGGGCCCGGTGCCGGCAAGCATGGCGGCGAAGTCATCGCGGCGGGATCGGTGCAGGATGTGATCGATACCCCCGCGTCGATCACGGGACAGTATCTGCGCGGCACCCGTTCCATCGAGGTGCCACGGCAGCGCCGTCCGCGCGATGCGGCTCGCCTGCTCACCGTGCAGGGCGCGCGCGAACACAACCTGCGCGATGTCACCGCCGAGTTCCCGCTTGGCCTGTTCGTCGCGGTCACGGGCGTCTCCGGATCGGGCAAGTCCACGCTCGTCACCGACATTCTCCAGCGCACCCTGTCGCGTCACTTCTTCCGGGCGCGCGTGCTCCCCGGTGCGCATACGCGCATCACCGGTCTCGAGCATCTCGACAAGATCATCGACATCGACCAGAGCCCGATCGGCCGGACGCCACGATCGAATCCGGCAACGTACACTGGCATCTTCACGCCCGTGCGCGAACTGTTCGCGGAGCTGCCGGAGTCCAAGATCCGCGGCTACGGTCCCGGACGGTTCTCGTTCAACGTGAAGGGCGGGCGCTGCGAAAGCTGTCAGGGCGATGGCCTCGTGAAGATCGAGATGCACTTCCTCCCCGACGTCTTCGTGCCCTGTGACGTCTGCAAGGGCAAGCGATTCAATCGCGAGACCATGGAAGTGCATTTTCGTGGGCGCAGCATCGCCGAGATCCTCGACCTCACCGTCGAGGAGGCGTGCACCGTGTTCGAGAATCAGCCGCGCATTCTGCAGAAACTCGAAACGCTGCGCGATGTCGGGTTGGGGTACATCCACCTTGGGCAGAGCGCGACGACGCTCTCCGGTGGCGAAGCGCAGCGCGTGAAGCTGGCCACCGAGCTCTCGAAGCGCGATACCGGACGGACGCTGTATATCCTCGATGAGCCGACCACCGGCTTGCACTTCGAAGACGTGCGCGTGCTGTTGGGCGTGCTGCACAAGCTGGTCGATCGCGGCAACACGGTACTGGTCATCGAACACAATCTCGACGTGATCAAGACCGCCGACTGGATCGTCGATCTCGGTCCCGAAGGTGGCGTGCGCGGCGGAACCCTTGTGGCACAGGGCACACCGGAGGAAGTCGCCCGCGTGAAGGAGAGTCACACGGGTCGATATCTGGCGCCGATGCTCGCCACTCGGTAACGGGGACACGGACGGCTTTCTGTTGTCCCATGTGGACGGCAGGTACATTCCGAGCATGGTCTCTCTTCTCGATATCATCGGTCCCGTCATGGTCGGACCGAGCAGCTCACATACCGCAGGCGCGTGCCGTCTGGGGTTGCTCGCACGGTGCCTGGTCGGTGGCACGCCGGAAACGGCACACATCGAACTGCACGGCTCGTTCGCCCGCACCGGCGAGGGCCACGGAACCGACAAGGCGATCGTGGGTGGTCTCATGGGCTTCCGCCCCGATGACGAACGCTTGCGAACGGCGCTCGACATCATGGAGCGCGAGGGGCTCGCCTATCAGTTCGAAAAGACCTCACTCGGCGACGACGCGCACCCCAACACGGTGCGCATCTCCCTCGGGCGCGGTGGTCGCACGGCGCAGATGGTCGGTGCGTCGCTCGGTGCCGGTCGGGTGCTCGTCACCGAGATCGACGGGTATCCGGTGGAGATTCCCGGCAACCTGCACACGATCGTGCTGGTGGCCGAAGACGTGAAGGGCTCCGTGGCCCGCATTGCCGGCATTCTCGCCGAGGCGAACTGCAACATTGCCACCCTCAAGCTCTCGCGGAAGGAACGCGGCGGTGATGCCTTCATGGTGATTGAAGTCGATGAGCAACCGGACGAGTCCGTGCGCGATGCCATCCGCGCACTCGCGTGGGTGAAGTGGGCGTTCCGTCTCGACAAGGTGGGTGCCTGATGTATCGAGCCCTGGCCGATGCCATTCGCGACGCGGAAGCGCGCGGTGTCACGCTGTCGCAGGTCGCCCTCGAGGTGGAGGCGAAGGATCAGGGGCGCACCGTCGAGAGTATCCGCGAGGCGTTGCGTCGGGCGCTGGTGGTGATGCGCGAGGCCGTCGACCGTGGCATGGTCGGCGATCTCAAGTCGTCGTCGGGCCTGGTGGGCGGTGACGCCGCGAAACTGCGCACTGGCCCCGATGGTCCGCTCGCCAACACGGCCTTCCGTGACGTGCTGGCGCGTGCCATCGCGGTGCAGGAAGTGAACGCGGCCATGGGGGTCATTGTCGCGGCACCCACCGCCGGTGGTGCCGGGGTGCTGCCGGCGGTTCTCACCGGGATCGCCAAGGCGCAGGGCATCGACGACGAGCGGATCATCGACGCGCTCGCGACGGCCGGACTGATCGGGGCCGTCGTGGCGGAACGGGCATCGCTGTCCGGTGCCGAGGGGGGCTGTCAGGCCGAAACCGGGGCCGCCGCCGGCATGGCGGCCGGCGCCGCCGTGGAGATGCTGGGCGGCTCGCCGCGGCAGGTCGGACACGCCACGGCGCTGGCACAGCAGGGGACGCTCGGGCTCGTGTGCGATCCGCTGGGCGGGCTCGTGGAACTGCCCTGCGTGTTCCGCAATGCGACCGGAGCCGCGATCGCCATGGCCGCGATCGAAATGGCCATGGCCGGGATCGAGTTCGCCATTCCCGCCGACGAAGTGATCGACACGATGGGCGAGATCGGGGCCAACATGGACGTCCGCTATCGCGAGACCGCCGGGGGGGGACTCGCGGCCACGCCGACGGGTCGTCGGCTCGCCAAGGAACGCCTGTACGAGATCAAGCGCGCCGGTGGCTGAGCGTACGCACGCCATGTTGCTCGCCCTACTGCTCGCGATGACGAGCGGTTGTGGCGGCCGCACGGCGGAGAACGCGGCGTGGTCGGCGACCGACGAGGCCGCGACGGCGACCAGCGCGCCGCCGCTCGGCGACCTGGTCCGGTCCGGGCAGTTCGGCGACCGGAGACTCACCGAAGCGTCCGGCGTCGTGGCGAGCACGACGGAGCCCGGAGTGTTCTGGTCGCAAAACGATAGCGGCCATGCGGCCATGCTCTTCGCGTACGATTCAACCGGTACGCCGCGCGGCGCCGTGCAGGTGCGCGATGCCGACAACACTGACTGGGAAGCGATCGCGATCGGACCGTGCCCCGACGGCGAATGTCTCTATATCGGAGACGTCGGCGACAACGCGGCCCGGCGGGCCGACGTGCGGGTGTGGCGTGTCCCAACGCCGATCGCCACCGCGCGCGTCACGGAATCCGCCGCGTCGCGCCGCATCGTGTACGCCGACGGCGCCCGCGATGTCGAAGCGATGTGGGTCGCACCCGATACCAGCATGTGGTTCGCCACGAAGCGGCCGCAGGTCGATGCGACGGGCAGGCCGAGGCCGTCGCAGCTGTATCGCGTCCCGGCGTCCGCATGGTCGAGCGGTTCCACCGCCACGGTCACCGCGGAGCTGGCCGACTCACTGCCGATCGTGCCCCTCGCGTCCCGCTCACGTGATTGGGTCACCGACGCCTCGCTCTCCGCGATCATGGCCGATGGCCGACGCCGGCTGGCGATTCTGACCTATGGCTCGGTGTATGTCTTTGACGCCGACCCGCTCACCGGGAAACCCGGCGCGCCCACGGCGCACTGCGTCGTTCCGCCAGAGCTACGACAGGCCGAGGGGATCAGTTGGCTTCCCGACGGGCGGCTGACGCTCGCCAACGAGGGGCGCGGTGCCAGCCTCTATCGGGGATCCTGTCCGTAGTGGGGTGGATGCCGGTCTGCCCTTCCGTCCAGATGATGCGACGGCCGTACTCCCTCGCTACAATTCCGCATCCCCGGCGAAACGAACGCGCGGGCGCTGCCGTACGGACCGATATCCGAACCTCAAGGAATCGAACATGGTCACGCGAGAAGACATCGAGGCGTTCCTCGATCGACTGAGTGCCGACGGCGCCTCCCATCAGGAACTCGAGCCCGGGCTGTGGCTCGTGCGTCCCAGCGGCGCGCTGGAATTCGACGTGGTGGTCACGCATAATCCGCCCGTTGTCCTGCTGCGGGTCAAGGTGATGCCACTCCCGGCTGATCCCTCCGACCAAGCCGCGCTCAATCGGCGGCTGCTCGAGCTCAATGCCAGCGACTTGCTGCACGGCTCATACGGCATCGATCAGAACAACGTCGTGCTGACCGAAGCCCTCGAACTCGCGCATCTCGACTTCGAGGAGTTCCTCGCGTCATACGAAAGCATGACTCTTTCGCTCACATCGCATCTGCGTGAGCTGGCCGCCTTCCGCGAGGCTCGCTGAACCATGGGTATCTTCGACCGTCTGTCGACTCTCATCAAGTCGAATCTGAATGAACTCATCTCCTCGGCGGAAAACCCCGAGAAGATGCTCAATCAGATCATCGTCGACATGCGCAACCAGCTGGCCAAGGCCAAGCAGCAGGTCGCCGCGTCCATCGCCGACGAAAAGCGCCTCAAGGATCAGGCCGATGCGGAATTCAAGCTGGCCGACGAATGGGAGCGTCGCGCGATGCTCGCCGTGCAGGAGGGACGTGACGACCTCGCGAAGCAGGCGCTGCTTCGTGGGCAGGAGCATCTCGAGCATGGCCAGCAGCTCGCCAGCACGTGGGAAACGCACCGCATGGAAACGGAGAAGCTCAAGCAGTCCCTCCGTGACCTGAACGACAAGATCGAAGAGGCGAAGCGCAAGAAGAATCTGCTGCTCGCCCGGCAGCGTCGGGCGGAGGCGCAGGCGCGCATTTCGCAGACGATGTCCGGTCTGTCCGACAACTCGGCCTTCGATGCCTTCAACCGCATGGAAGAGAAGATCACGGCCAACGAACGGCAGCTGCAGGCCGCTCAGGAAATCGACGAGGAATTCAGCGGCGATCGTCTCGCGGGAGAGTTCAAGCAACTCGAACGTGCGTCGGGCGGCGTGAACGCCGACCAGCAACTGCTCCAGCTCAAGCAGCGCATGGGCATGCTGGCGGCTGGCGCGCCCGCCGCGTCGCGGCAGCTCGCGGCCGGTGTCACCGAGGCGGCGGCCCCGGCCGCGCCGGCCCAGTTGGCGGCCGGTCCCGATGCCGCCGCTGCTGCTGCGGCGGCCGCGGAACAGGCGAAGACCGGGGACGCGGCGTTGATCGCCGAAATCGAGCGGCTCAGCGGGATTCAGCCGAGGTCGTGATTCGGCGGTAGATTCCGGTTCTCCCTTCCGGTCGCCAACGGCGGCTCCCTTCCGGGGGCCGCCGTTGGCGTAGTCGCCCTCCCCACATCATGGCTCTGTCGCGTCGCTTTCTGATCCTCGCCGAAGGCAGCTTCGGTCCGCTCAGCTCCAAGACCGCCAACGCCTGCATCCGCTACGTGCCGGACGAGGTGGCCGCCGTACTCGATAGCGCTGCGGCCGGTCGCACGGCACAGGAGGTGCTCGGTTTCGGCGGCACCATTCCAGTCGTAGCTGACTTCTCGTCGGGGATGATGCATCGGCCGAATGCGCTGCTCATCGGTATTGCCCCCGCCGGTGGCCAGTTCCCCGATGCCTGGCGTTCCATCGTGTCCGAGGCGCTTCGCGCCGGACTCGATGTCTGGAGTGGCCTCCACACCATGCTCGGTGACGACCCGGAGTTCGCCGCGCTGGCCGCCGCCGCGGGGGCGACGATCCGCGATCTGCGTCGGGCGCCGGCCGGCCTCGAGGTGGCCGCGGGCCGCATCCGCGACATCGACGCCACGATCGTCCTGACCGTCGGCACCGACTGTAACATCGGGAAGATGACGGCGCAGCTGCAGGTGCAGTCGTCGGTGCGGCAGCTCGGCCATCGCGTGAATTTCGCGGCCACCGGTCAGACCGGTATTTTGGTGGAGGGGCGCGGTATCGCGGTCGATGCCGTCATCGCCGACTTCATCGCCGGTGCCGCCGAGTCGCTCACGATCGAGGCCGCCGAAGGGGCGGACATCGTGCTGGTGGAAGGGCAGGGATCGCTCATTCATCCCGCCTACTCCGGCGTGACGCTCGGGCTGATGCACGGCGCCCTTCCGCATGCGATGGTGCTCTGCGCACAGCCCTCGCGCACCACGATCCATCGCAATCCGTGGGTGCCGATTCCGTCGCTCAGCGAGATGATTCGGTTGTATGAAGCGGCGATGGAACCCCTCCGCTCGTCACCGGTGATCGCGATCGCGCTGAACACCTTTGATCTCGATGACCGTGAAGCGCGCAAGGCGATCGAGCGCGTACGCGCCGAAACCGGCCTTCCCGCGACGGATCCCGTGCGCTACGAACCGCTCGTCATCGCGGAAGCCATCGCCGCGATTCACGTGGATCGCCTGGCGGAACGCGCGGTTTAGGTTAGACCCGCAACGTTTGGGTGACACGTGATGGGCGGCACGGCCACATCGTGTCGCCCATGATCAAATCACGACTTCTCTCGGTGGCGCACACGAGCGCCGAAATCTCGGCCGGCATTCCCGGCCGCTGCGCCGTCAGCGTCCGGGTGCTCGACAACGTCACCCTGCGCATTCACGCCGGCGAACTCGTGCTGGTGCACGCGCCTGAGTCGCTGGCCCAGGCCATGCTGCTTGCGGCGCTGGCGGGGCGCGAGCACTCCCCACGCCATCGGTACGTCCGTTCACTGCGCGATTCCGCACCGGGACTGCGCATCCGTCGCGCGGCGCTGCATGTGCTCGCCGTGCCGGACATCATGTTCGGCTGGCACGAGGCGCGCGTGGACGCGACGGCGCCCGCCTCGCGCACCCTCTACCTGCTGCGCGCCTCACGCGACGGCGCCATCACCCGGCGTGACGCGGCGGAATGGCGGCGATGGGGACGACAAGCGCACGAACGCCTTGACGGCATCGTGATCGCCTGTCCGCCCGTGGCGTCGCGTCCGGGTGACGACCCTCGCCAGCCAGCGGGATCGTCCGCGCACGAACCACGCGCCTCGTACGTCCTCGACGACCCGTGGCCGCGGTCCTCTACCATGCGTACCCTCGAACTGCGAGCGGGGCGCCTGCACATAGTCAGGACGCCCCGCCGATACCGCGCCAACGCCGAGCGACTTACTGTTGCCCCAGCGCCGCACCCGTGGTGCTCGGCCGGTAGTGGCGACGCTCACGCGCCGACCGCTTTCCGTCCATGGCCCAGAGCGTCGACTGAATCATGATGCCCCGCATGCGACGCGTGTGCTCCGGCGCCGGCACCGTGTACGACGTGCCCACGTTCGCTGGCGCCGGCGCGCTCGGCTCGCCGACGTACTGGCCCTGCCACGTGCCCAGCTTCACCAGGCCGTCGGGCTTCTGCATGATGAACACACGACCCACCACCGGCTCGCCGTTGATGATCGTCTGACCCGTCACCGGATCCACCGGCCACGTGCCAGCCGGCTGCGCCGCCGGCGCAGCAGCCGTGGTGGGCGACGGGGTGTGCATCACCGGCATCCCCTCCGGCATCGCCATCGAGGCGGCCACAATCGAGCTGTCGACGCGCATGGAGTCCGGCATTGTCGAGTCGACCACCGCGGGCGCGGCGGCCGACGGTGGGGTCGGAGCCGGCGGCGGGGTGGTCTGCTGACCACTCTGACTGCGTGCCGCCATGGCGACCGCCACGAGGGCGCCGATGCCGACAACAGTGGAAACGCGCGAGAGCACGCGCGGGCGATCCTGGCGAGGCTTCATGGAAACGGTCCGGGTGGAAGTGGGGGAACAACACGGGTGAATTACCTTCTACATTCAACGAACGCAAGAAATTGCCGGGAGATCCCAGCGGGCGATCCCGGCTGGCACCCCACACGCACCACGCTGCCTTCACGCCGATGCCCGAATTCCGCCTGTACAACACGCTCGCGCGCCGCGTCGAGCCGTTCGCACCTGCCGACGGACAGACGGTGCGCATGTACACGTGTGGACCGACAGTCTACAACCCGGCGCACCTCGGCAACTTCCGCACGTTCCTGTTCGAGGATCTGCTGCGGCGTGTGATTCGACTGGCCGGCTGGCAGGTCGAACAGGTCATGAACCTGACCGATGTCGACGACAAGATCATCCGGAAGGCGGCCGCGACCGGTACGAGCATTCTTGAGGTAACGGAGCCCTTCACCGAGCTCTTTCACCGAGACCGGCAGTACCTGCGCATTGAAGACGCCGAGCGTTACCCGAAGGCCACCGAGCACATTCCGGAAATGATTGCGCTCGTGGAGCGTCTCGTCGCCAACCACGTGGCGTATATCGCCGAGGATGGCTCGGTATACTTCGCGATCGATCGCTTCCCCGACTACGGCAAGTTGTCGCAGCTCGACAAGCGGGAGATCCGCGCTGGCGCGCGGGTGGCGCAAGACGAGTACGCCAAGGAAAACGCGCAGGACTTCGCGCTCTGGAAGGCCGCCAAGCCCGAAGACGAAGCCACCGGCGCCGCCTGGGATTCACCATGGGGGCGCGGACGCCCCGGTTGGCATCTCGAGTGCTCCGCGATGGCCATGAAATACCTTGGCGAGACCTTCGACCTTCATGCCGGCGGTATCGATCTCATTTTCCCGCACCATGAAGACGAGATCGCGCAGTCGGAAGCCGCCACCGGCAAACCGTTCGCGCGTTGCTGGTGTCATGGTGAGTTCCTGCTCACCGACGGCGCCAAGATGGCCAAGCGGGTCGGCAACGTGGCCAACGTGGTCGAGATGCGCGATCAGGGCATCAGTGGCACCGTATATCGCCACTTCGTCTTCAATGCGCATTATCGGAAGCAGCTGAATCTGGGCGACGATTCGCTCGAG
>NZ_JBILKJ010000266.1:0-2790 GCF_044376735.1 Gemmatimonas sp. | reverse complement strand
GCCGATCAGCAGCGGACGGCGCCGCGGGAGTGGTTTGGGTGATGACGGCGAAGTAAGGGGTCGGGAGTAAGGAGGAGTACGGGGTACGAACATCTCCCTTCTCCATACCCCCTTGTCCTTACTCAGCGTGTCCCAAACAACCGGTCGCCGGCGTCGCCGAGTCCGGGCAGAATGTAGCCGTGTTCGTTGAGTTGTCGGTCGAGGGCGGCGGTGAGGATTGGCACATCGGGGTGTTCGCGGGCCAGTCGCTCCACGCCTTCCGGTGCCGCCACGAGACAGAGGAAGCGAATGCGTGATGCGCCCGCGCGCTTGAGTGACGACACCGCGGCGGTGGCGCTGCCGCCGGTGGCCAGCATCGGGTCGAGCAGCAGGAATTCCCGCTCGCTGACATCGCCGGGGACCTTGAAGTAGTAGTCCACCGGTTCGAGCGTATCGTGATCGCGATAGAGGCCGATGTGTCCCACACGGGCCGACGGCATGAGGCGCAGAATGCCCTCCACCATGCCCAGTCCAGCGCGCAGAATGGGGACGAGTGTGAGCTTCTTGCCACGCACGGCCCATCCCGATGTGGTCTCGAGTGGAGTGTTCACCGGCACCGGGTCCAACGCCAGATCGCGTGTGGCCTCATAGGCCATCAGCATGGCGATCTCGTCGACCAACTCTTTGAACTGCTTGGTCGGCGTTGCGCGGTCGCGCAGGAGCGTGATCTTGTGGCGGACCAACGGGTGGTCCACGATGCTGAGCGTGGGGAAGGTTCGCGGCGTAGTGGACATGGCGTCGAAAGTAGCCGCTCCCGGCGGCCTCCGGATAGTGCGTCCGGGTGTCCGTCATCGGGTACGCCAGATCGGCGTTAGCTTTCCCCCATGAGCACTGCCCCCGACCATTCCGCTCCGGTTGCGACGCCAATGCAGCGCGTCGCCGTGTACTGCGCCTCGAATGATGGTGCGCGTCCCGAATATCTGGAGAGCGCGAAGGCCCTCGGCACGGCGATGGCGCAGCAAGGACTCACCGTGGTGTATGGCGGCGGTCGCGTGGGCTTGATGGGTGCACTGGCCGACGCCGCGCTCGCTGCTGGCGGCGAGGTGATTGGTGTGATGCCGCACGGACTCGTGCAACGGGAAGTGGCGCATCATCGACTGACGGCGCTTCGTGTCGTGGACTCCATGCACGAGCGTAAAGCCATGATCGCGGAATTGGCCGATGCGTACATCACGTTGCCAGGCGGACTGGGCACACTCGAAGAGCTGTTCGAGACGTGGACATGGGCCCAGCTGGGGGTGCATCGAAAGCCGATCGGACTGCTCGATGTGTGCGGCTATTGGACTCCGTTGCTGGCCTTGCTGGAACACGTAGACGCCGAGGGATTCCTGCGCGGCAACCCACGCGACTGGCTCGTGGTCGACCACGACGTGGCATCGATGCTGTCTCGACTGCAGAGCTTTCACGCACCGATAGTGCGTCGCTGGATCCGACTCGGCGAAACCTGAACGGTTGTGGCGCATTCCGTGAATCGGAAAACCAGTTCGCGCTCCCCTCGGGCGCCCATGCGAACGGCAGTACGCAACTTGTCCCTGTTCAGACGGTGTGTGCGCCCATATGATTGGTGGCCGCGCGTTTAGCGCGGCCACCGTCGCGGAATCGACGAGAGAAATGAATGGGACTCTGCGAGGTGTTGATGGGACGATTTGTTTTGTCGGAACGTGTCCTTCCATTGGTCGCAGAGCGGTTCAAGGTGCTGTCTGAACCTGCGCGACTTTCCCTCTTGGGGGCATTACAGCAGGGAGAGCAGACGGTCAACGAACTGGTCTCCGGCACTGGACTCGGACAGGCGAACGCGTCCAAACACCTGCAGGTCCTTCATGCACATGGGTTCGTCAAGCGGCGCAAAGATGGGCTTTTCGTGCACTATGCGCTTGCCGACCGACAGATCATGAGGTTGTGTGAACTGATGTCGAGCCGCGTCAACGAGCCAACCACGGGAGCCGGTCGCGGGCAGCGGCCGATGATGATGGGCCGTGGCGGTGATTCCGACGAAGTGGGGTAAGCGTACCGCTGGGTTCGGTACGTTGCAGGTGACGTTCTCACCTCAGGAGCAAGGGCTTATGCAGATCGAGTTCTCCGGTGCCGCTCAGGAAGTCACCGGCTCCTGCCATATCGTACGCGTGGGCCAGCGCACCGTGCTGCTCGACTGCGGGTTGTTTCAGGGCAAGCGCAGCGAAAGCCACGCGAAGAATGCCAGGCTCCCGCTGCCCATCGACGAAATCGACGCCGTGGTGCTCTCGCACGCCCACATCGACCATGCCGGCCGCCTGCCGTTTCTGACCGCCCAGGGCTACAAGAACACCATCTGGGCCACCTCGGCCACGCGAGATCTCTGCGCGCTGATGCTCGCCGACTCGGCGCATATCCAGGAAAAGGATGCCGACTTTCTGGAGCGGCATGGACGTCCGCATGCCGAGCCGCTTTATCGTGTGGAGGATGCCACCCGCACACTCGAACAGATGATCGGCATGCCGTATCACAAATGGTTCGATGTCACTGACGGCGTGCGCGCGATGTACACCGAGGCTGGACACATCCTCGGCAGCGCCTCAGTCGTGTTGGAGCTGCGCGAGGGTGACGAATTCCGGCGTGTGGTGTTCTCCGGCGATGTGGGGCGCAATGATCTGCCCATCATCCGCAACCCCGAGCCACCCACCGGAGGCGCGCACGTGATTCTGTGCGAAAGCACCTACGGCAATCGCGATCATGAATCGGTGGAGGGGGCGCGCGAGGAGCTGGGGCGCGTGG
>NZ_JBILKJ010000115.1:0-8710 GCF_044376735.1 Gemmatimonas sp. | reverse complement strand
TCGCCGCGACCGTCGTTGAGGACGACGAACACGTCGGCGCCGGTGCGAGGCAGGGCCGAGTTCACCCGCGTTCGGCTCGGCAGTGCGGCGTCGAAGCCGTGCGTGCTCACGTCGCGCCCACGCACGACGATCAGCACTTCGCGATCCACGCGGCCGGTCCAGGTGAACAGGGCGCGATCGCCAAACCCGCGGTCACCCTGTGGCGCCGGCAGCGCGCCAGCCTGCGAGGTGGCCACGCAGAGCCCGGCCAGCACCGGCATGGTGATGACCGCGCGACGGACACGAGACAACATCGAACGATGCAGCGTCATGAGATCCTCCCGAGAGTGATAGTCACGGTTGGAGGAGGCATCAGCGGTGCCACGGGGCCCACGCGAGGGCCGCTACGCGCGCGGCTGCCGTCAGTCTCACGCAAGTGCTTACGGGAAAAGACGTTCACGCGAGCTATCGGCCGCCGCCACGGTCGGGCGTCGGGTCGGCAGCACGGCGGTACTGTCTCCAAATGCAGACAGTCGCGGAGATGGCGACAGGACGCCGCGGGGTGTTGGGAGGCGGTGTGATGCCTTGGGGCGGTGCTTCGGCGCGCGCCCTGGCACACCGACCTGGCGGAGAATGCCGTTGTCCAACTCACCGGCTCCACCGGCACGATCACGCCGCTGTGGGCGCAGCGGCGGTTACCGCATCATCACGCAAAACCTGACCACCAACCCACAAAACCCCGCTCCCGTCACGGGCCCGCTGGGAGGCCGCGTGGGGGACGGCAATCCTGCGGTCATCTCAACCGGACCGCATGAACACTCGACGTCTTTCGTTTCTCTTCCCGCTGTTGCTGGTCGCTTCCCCTGTCCGGGGACAGCCGCAGCGCCACTCCGATACGCTGTCGGTCACCTTGGCGGACGCGCTCGCCCGCGTCTCCCGAGACGAGCCACGAATGGCCGCCGCTCGCGCCGTCCGTGAGATGGCGCGCGCCGCGCGCGGCGAAGCCCTCAGCGAACAGCGCAATCGCTTTCTGCCTCAGGTATCGGCGTCCTTCGGGACCCAGCGTGTCGCGCAGAATCAGTTTACGGAGATCGCCCGCCGTGCCGGGATTCCGCCAACGCCCGCGGATGAACTCGATCCGTTCTCGCGCGTGTTCGCGTCTCCCAACACGCGCGACGCGTCGTTCCGCGCCGCCATTCGCCCCTTCGACGGCGGTGTCGCATCGGCGCGTGTCGATGCGGCGCGAGCCGGGTTCGATGCCAGTGCGCTGGCGGAGTCGCAGGTGCGCGCCGCACTCGAGGTCGAGATCGTCACGCGATACGCCGACGTCCAGCTCCACCGACGTATGCGGGACGTCGCGGATTCCGCGCTGCAGCAGGCCGAACGCACCCTGTCGCTCACCCGACAGGCGGTTGTTCAGGGACGCACCGCCGAGTTCGAGATCTGGCGCGTGGAAGCCGAGGTGGCGGCATTGCGACCGGCGCAGCTCGATGCCCAACGGAATGCCCGCATCGCGGAGCTGGCGTTGCGGCAGTTGCTCGATCTGCCGGACCACGCCGTCCTGACGCTCGAGGCGCCGCCCGAGTCCTGGAGCAGCGACACGCTGTCGACCACACGCATTGCCGACCCGTCACGCGCACGCGCGGCGGATCGCCGTGATATGCGGTTCGCCCTGCGCGAGTTCGACGCGCGCGAGCGCCAAGCGGCAGCGGGATATCGGGCGGCGTGGCGCTCCATGCTTCCTGTTCTCGATGTGACGCTTACGCATCAGCGTCTTGCCTATCCCCTGCGCAATGCGAACTGGGGTGGCCCCTACTATCCGAACACCGTGCTTGGCGTGTCGTTCACGTTTCCGCTCGACCTCACCGGTGGCAGCCTCACGCGTGTGGAATCGGCAGCGGCGGCGGCGCGCCTTGCCACGGCACAGCGTCGCGATGCCGAACGCGTTCACGCCCTCGAACAGCTCGATGCGCAGGCACAGCTCGACGCGAGTCGTCTCGAGTGGGAAGCCGCCGTCGCTGGCGCCGTGAGCGCCGACAAGGCGCTGCAGGTGGCGCGCGCCCGACACGAAGTCGGTCGCGCCTCGCTGCTCGAGGTACAGGATGCGCGCGTGACCTGGCTGCGCGCCATGGCCACCCGCGCGCGCGCGGCGCGCGATCGCCAAGTCATCGAAGCCCGTATGGCCCGCTTTGACCGGCTCCCGCTTTCGTCTGTCCAACCCTGACGGTGTCCTCATGACCAACACGCATCACGGCCCTCGCCTCGCCGCTTATACGCTCGGCCTTTCACTGCTGTCGCTCCTGTCGATCGGGTGTGGCAACGACGCCACCGTCGATACCACGTCTCGTCACCCCAACCCAACGGCGAACCGTGTCGTGCCGCGGGATCAACCCGCCGACAGCGCTGTGGTGTCGGACACCACGGGTGGCATAGCGCACAGTCCAATGGCCTCGTCGTCGGCCATGTCGTCATTGCTGACCGGCACACTCGAGCCGCAAGCACGCGCGCTGCTGCGGGCGGAGCTCTCGGGCGCTGTCCGTACCCTTCGCGCGAAGGAGGGGCAGCGCGTCGCTGCCGGGCAGCTATTGGCGGTGCTCGAAGTCCCTGCCCTGCAGTCGGCCCTCGCGGCGGCCGACGCGCAGGTCATGGCGCAGGAGATGGCGCTGCGGCAGACGAAGCGCGAGCACGATCGGGTCGCGCAACTACTGCGGATTGGCGGCGTGAGCACGGCCGAGATGGAGGAGTGGGAGAGCCGCGTGCAGGCGGCGGACGCTGCACTCAATGCCGCCCGCGCACAGCGCGCCAACGCGGCCGCCGACGTGCAGCGACTCACCGTGCGCGCCCCGTTTGATGGTATCATCGAGCGTCAGATCACAACGCAGGGTTCGATCGTGCAGGCCGGCGATGAGCTCGTGCGCCTCGTCGACCCGCGCATGCTCGAGCTGGCGGCGGGTGTTTCCGCTGGCGACGCGCCTCGGGCGCGTCCCGGGATGCGGGTCTCCCTGCGCATTACCGGAATGGCCGATTCGGCGATCATGGCGCGCATTGTTCGTGTGTCGCCATCGCTTGATCCGGTTACGCGGCAGCTCCGCATCACGGTGCTCGTGCCCAATACGGACGGCCGCATTCCTGCCGGCTCGTGGGCCGAAGGGACGTTACTCCACAACATCGGTACGACCCGCTCCACGTCGGGAGGGCACTGAGATGTGGATCTCCGACTTGGCCATTCGCCGCCCCATTGTCGCGGTGGTCTCGATGCTCGCGCTGGTCATGGCGGGCCTGCTGGCACTTCGCGGTCTCGAAACCGACGAGTGGCCTGACGTCCAGGCGCCGATGGTGACGGTCACGGTACCGTATCCCGGGGCGACGCCGGCCGAGATCGAGCGCGAATTGTTGCGGCCGCTCGAAGACCGCGTGCGCAGCGTGGGCGGTCTCAAGAAACTCAAGGGCACGGCGGGCGACGGATATGCGCTGCTCTTTGCCGAATTCGTGTTCAGCAAGGCGCCCACCGAGGCGGTTCAGGAGGTGCGCGATGCGGTGAGCGCGGCCCGAGGCGATCTGCCACGCGAGGTGGAGGAGCCGGTGGTCGAACGCTTCAGCGAAACCGACTTGCCGGTGCTCACGGTGGCCGTGAGCGGGAGCGGCGACCCGCTGGCCCTTGGTGCCGACGCTCGCCGACTCGCCCGCGAGCTGCGCGGCGTCCCGGGCGTGGCACAGGTACGCGTCATCGGCGATGCGGTCCCTGAGATGTCGGTCCAGGTTCGTCCCGACGCGCTCCGCGCATCGGGCATGACGCTGGCCGAGCTCACGGCGCGTCTCGAAAGCCAGAACGTGTCGGTGCCGATCGGTCGTCTCGAAGGTCGCGATCGCGAAGCGACGCTGCGCTTTCAGGGACGTCCCGCGAACGCCGCCGACTTCGGGGCGTTGCCGCTCGCGACCAGCAACGGGCAGGTCGTGCGGTTGCGTGACGTCGCCGATGTGCGCGTACGCGCCGCCGAACAGCGCGCGGCGGCGTTGGTTGACGGACGCGCGGCGGTGACACTCGAAGTGCGGAAGCGCCGCGGGGCCAGCGCCACCACGGTGGCCGACGGCCTCCACGCGCGAATGACGGCGTTGGCACCAGCCTGGCCTGCCGGACGCACGATGCGTGTCATTCAGGATGCGGGCCGGCGCACCGCCCTCGCCGTGTGGGACGTGCAGAAGACGCTGCTCGAAGGGGCGCTGCTCACGGTGTTGGTGGTGTTCGTGTTCCTGAACAGCTGGCGCTCGACGGTGATTACCGGGCTCGCGCTGCCCGTGTCGGTGCTGGCCAGCTTCATGGCGGTGTGGGCATTCGGCTTCAAGCTGGAAACCATGTCGCTGCTGGGACTGTCGCTGGCGATCGGCATTCTGATCGATGATGCCATCGTGGTGCGCGAGAACATCGTGCGCCACGTGGAGATGGGGAAAGACCACGTCGCCGCCTCACGCGACGGCACACGCGAGATCGGACTGGCCGTGCTCGCGACAACGGCCGCGATCGTCGTGGTCTTCGTGCCGGTGGGCTTCATGAATGGCTTGGCCGGCCAGTACTTCAAACCCTTCGCGCTCACCATCGCGTGCGCCGTGCTGGTGTCGTTGTTCGTCAGCTTCTCGCTCGATCCAATGCTGTCGGCCTACTGGCCCGACCCGCACGTGCCCGTGGAGCAGCGCGCCTGGCTCAGTCGGGTGCTCCATCGCTTCAACCGCTGGTTCGATGGTGTCGCCGGCCACTACCGGGCCGTGATTGCGTGGGCGCTCCGGCATCGTGGGGCCACCATCGGTGCCGCGTTGATGACGTTGGTCCTGGCGGTGCTGCTGCCGGCCACGGGTCTCGTCGGCGCCGAATTTCTCCCGGAGGACGATCGCGGGGAAGTCGGCATTCTGGTGGAGGCGCCGCCCGGCGCGTCGTTGGCGTACACCACCGCGCGTGCCGAAGCGGCCGCTGCGATCGCCCGTCGTCTCCCCGAGGTGCGCACGGTGTACACCACGGTCGGTGGCGGCGACGGTGACGTGTCGCAGGCCCAGATCCTCGTGCTGCTGTCCGCGCGCGCTGAGCGCGACCGTTCGGCGCGGCAGATTGCGGCGGCGCTTCGAGATGACGTGCAGCCACTGCGTGGGGCCACCGTTGCGGTCATGGACCTCGGACTCAACGGGTTCCTGAAGCCCATTCAACTCCAGGTGCGCGGTCCGGATGCGAGCACGCTACCGCAGGTGGCAGCCACCATTGCGGCGCGCCTTCGCACCGTGCCGGGCGCGGTGGATGTGTCGCTGTCAAGCCGTCCGGGAGCGCCCGCAGTCGACATCGGATTGCAGCGGGCGCTGTCGGCGACCCTCGGCATGACGCCGGCCGATGTCGCGGGTGCGCTCCGGGTGGCCTTTGCCGGGGTCGAAGCCGGTCGCTGGCTCGACGACGATGGGGATCTGCGGAAAGTGCGGGTCCAGTTGCCGTCGTCCCGGCGGCAGGATGCCGCCGATCTTGGTGCCCTGCCGTTGCAGGTACCGGGTCCCGATGCACGCATGCAGGCCGTGCCCATGGCGCAGGTGGCGACGGCCACGGCGGTCACCGCTCCCACCAAAATCGAACACGAAGACGGGGCCGCGACCGTCACCCTCACCGCGAATGTTCTGGGGCGCCCGCTGGGTGATGTCGCCAGCGGCATCGATCGCGTGCTGGCCTCCATGTCGCTCCCGCCCGGGGTGGCGGTGGCCTACGCCGGTGACGTGAAGGATCAGCAGGAAGTGTTCAGCAATATTCTGCTGGCACTCGCCGCTGCTGTGGTGGGGATGTACTTCGTGCTCGTGTTGCAGTTCAATTCATGGATCGAGCCACTGGCCATCCTCACCTCGTTGCCCCTCTCGGCGGTGGGCGTCGTGGGCGCCTTGTGGATGACGGGCATGACCATCAACATCATGTCGCTCATCGGCGTGATTCTCCTGAGCGGTGTGGTGGCAAAGAATGCGATCCTGCTGCTGGACTACGCGAAACAGCTCCGTGATGGAGGGTGGACGTTGACCGACGCCTTGGTGGAAGCCGGTGCCACGCGCCTGCGGCCGATCGTGATGACCACGGTCGCCCTTGTCGCGGGCATGGTGCCCGTGGCACTCGGCAGTGGTGAGGGCGCCATGTTCCGGGCGCCGCTGGGTGTGGCCGTGATCGGTGGGACGGTCACCAGCACCGCGCTCACGTTGCTGGTGGTCCCGGTGGTGTACGCGCTACTCGATGGCGCACGGCAGCGGGTGCGCAGCCTGTCGGTGTCACGCGACGGCCAGGCGTTGGACGAGGCGACATCTCGCGGACTGCTGCGGCCCGAGGGGCAGGTGTGACGCTGCCATTCGACCACGGGCCGGACGCCACGCCCGTGCGCACGCGGACGGTCCTGTCGCGGCTGACGCAGGGCGAGCTGCTCACGCTGTTGGCGGTGGGGATCTTCGCCGAGTTACTCACGGTGGGGTGGATTGTCGCGGTCCTCAACCGGGAGAGCAGTCTGTACTCGTGGCAGCAGGCCTTCGGTCTCGTTGCCGTAGACTTCGTGGCGTTGGCGTGGCTTCCCGTGCCGCTCTTTGCGTGGTACGACCGGTTTCCTCTTGGCGGCGCGCGGCACGTGCGTCATGCGGGGCTGCGCGCGCTTGGTGCCGTCGCGGTGCTGTTCGTGTCGTCGTGGGTCTCCACGACGGCACTGGTCTTTGCCGGCACTGTCTTCGGCGTTCGGTCCGATGTGCTGTCGGTGATGGCGCCGGGTTACCCGGAGCAATTGTTCTGGTCCGCCTGCGCGGTGTTCGGCGTGTCGATTGCGTATCTGGTGTTGCGGCGCTTGCATGGCGCGCGCGAGCTGGAGCAGCGCAACACCGAACTGCAGCGTTTGGCACTGGAAGCACGGTTGAATGCGCTCACGGCCGAACTGCATCCGCATTTCCTGTTCAA
This sequence comes from Gemmatimonas sp., assembly GCF_044376735.1. Classification (GTDB taxonomy): domain Bacteria; phylum Gemmatimonadota; class Gemmatimonadetes; order Gemmatimonadales; family Gemmatimonadaceae; genus Gemmatimonas. The sequence goes on along the minus strand of NZ_JBILKJ010000115.1, from coordinate 1,788 downwards.
TGCACTGAACGATCTTGCGGAACTGGTACACCACAACGCTGCGCGGGCGGAAGCGATGCTGCTACATCTGTCGTCACTGTTGCAGGCGACGCTCGCGACGAGTCGGCAGCGCACCGTCCTGCTTGCGCAGGAGCTGCAGCTGCTGCAGGACTACCTGGCTGTTCAGCAGATGCGCTTCGATGATCGCTTGCAGGTGACGTATCACATCGAGCCGTCGGTGTTGTCGGCGCGCATTCCGCCCATGCTGCTACAGCCGCTGGTCGAGAATGCGGTCGTGCACGGCATTGAGGGTCGTGTCGGCGCATCGCAACTGCGGTTGGCCATGCGCGCCAATGTCGGCATGTTGGAGGTGGAGGTCGACGACGATGGTCCGGGCCCCGGCGGCTCGACGCACCGTGGCACGGGCACCGGTCTGCGGAACGTGCAGGGCCGACTGGCGGCGCTGTACGGCGATGTCGCCACGGCAGCACTCACGGGCCTTCCGGAAGGCGGTGCGCGCGTCACGCTGCGGTTTCCGTTGGAGGTCGCATGACCAAACCGCCATCGTCGTCGGTCGTGCGGGTGATGATCGTTGATGACGAGTCGCTCGCGCGTCAGCGTCTCAAGCGACTGCTGGCGCAGGACAGCCGCGTGCAGGTCGTCGGTGAAGCCGCCGATGTGCCCACGGCGCGTCTGCAACTGCCGGTGCTCAAGCCCACGCTGCTGTTTCTGGATGTCTCGATGCCGGGCGAAGACGGCTTTTCGCTGTTGCAGGATTTGCCGCCGGAGCTGCGGCCGTTCGTGGTGTTCGTGACAGCGCACGCGGATGCGGCGGTGCGCGCTTTCGATGCGCGGGCCACCGATTTTCTGGTCAAGCCGGTGCGTATCGAGCGTCTCACGGAATCCGTCGATCGCGCCGTGGATGCGCTGGAATCGCGCGCGACCTCGCAGCCGCTGTTCGATGACGAAATCCGGGCGGAACTGGCCCGTCTCGTTCGCGATGTTGCGGGCCACCGTGACACGGCGACGTCACCGGTCCACTTTGCCGTGACGGTGGGGCGCCGCACCCGCTTCGTGAAGGTCGACGACGTCGACTGGTTCGAAGCTGACGGCAACTACGTTAGGCTGCACGTGGGTCGCGAGACGCACTTGGTGCGTACCACCATGCAGAAGCTGGCGCAGAGCCTCGACTCGCTCCGGTTCGCACGCATTCACCGGTCGTACATCGTGCCGGTCGATCGTGTGCGGGAGCTGGTGCAGCTTGGCACCGGTGAATACGAGCTGCGGCTGACTACCGAGGCTACGCTGCCGGTGATGCGCACCTATCGGGATCGCCTTCCCTTGGGGTGACCAGTGGGCAGACGGGTCGGCCCCGACGGGTCGCCCCTCTGCTCGGGTCGGTCACGCGTTGGTCCGCCCGTTGCGGAACCCGGCGATCGTACGGCTGGGTCGACGTTCGGGCGCGCCGTCTTTCCACTACATTGCCCGTCGTCTATGGAAAGCCTGACGTGACATCGAACCGACCGCGGTCCGCGCCACCGGTGTTGGCGGTACTGGCCGTTGCGCTGATCGCCCTCGCCGTGCCGACGCATGCAGCGGAGGCGCAGGCTCAGGGGCAAACACCGTCGGCCGCGCCGGCTGGTGGCAATCAGGCATGGCGCGACCCGCTGGCCGATTCGCTGGTGCGCCGCGCGATCGATCGTCGCAGCGTACAGCTCGCCGACAGCACGCTGCTGAGCTACACGGCCAGTGCGCACGGCTTTCTGGCGTTTCTGGCGCAGCTGGGCGAGGGCGTGATCATTCCGCCCA
>NZ_JBILKJ010000265.1:0-2803 GCF_044376735.1 Gemmatimonas sp. | reverse complement strand
CGCTCGCCGGCAAGACCAACGCCGCCATCTGCTCGCTCGCCAATCGCCCCGGCGACCGCCTCGTGGCCGCCCTCTCGGCACCGGTGACCGGCCCCGACGGCGCCACGCTCCCCGCCGGCACCCCCATCCTCGTGGAAATGGCGCCGCCCACCGCCGATGGCCGCTTCGCCTTTCGCCTGCGCAGCGTGCAGGTCGACGGCGAGTTGCTGCCCGTGCAGGGCACCGTGCGCGTGGACGACGAGACCGCCGTCAGCGAACGTCAAGTGTCGAAGGGTGGCAATCAGGGCAAGGTCGTCACCGGTGCCATCCTCGGCGCCATCGCCGGACGCGTCCTCGGCGGCGACGCCCGTGGTACCATCATCGGCGCCGCCGGCGGTGCGGCCGCGGGGACCATCGCGTCCGCCAGGAACACCCAAACCGAGCGGTGTCTTCCGGCCGGGGCGACGCTTACCATCACACTATCCGCGCCACTCGTTGTTCCATAGCAGGCACAATACCCACGGGCGACTCCCTACTCCGTACCCCGTACTCCATACTGTTCTTCATGATTGACGTGATCGAGTACACCAAGTTGTATGGCGACACCGTGGCCGTGCAGTCGCTGTCGTTTCGTGTGGCACCGGGCGACGTGCTCGGGTTGGTGGGTCCCAACGGAGCCGGCAAAACCACCACCCTGCGCGCCCTCGCCGGTATCCTGCAGCCCACGTCGGGACGCATCCGCATTGCCGACATCGACCTGCAAACCGATCCGGTGGCGGCCAAGTCGCGGCTCGCGTTCATTCCCGACGAGCCGCAGCTGTTCGACTATCTCACCGTCACCGAGCATCTGCAGTTCGTGGCGCGCCTGTATGGCGTCCCCGACGCGGCGCCGCGCATTCCGGTGCTGCTCGAAGAGCTCGAGCTCACCGCCAAGCAGGATGCGCTCCCCACCGAACTGTCGCGGGGCATGAAGCAGAAGCTGGCGATCGCCTGCGGATTGTTGCATCGCCCGTCGGCCTTGCTGCTGGACGAACCGCTCACCGGACTCGATCCGGTCGGCATCCGTCGCATGAAGGAAACCATCGCCGCGCGAGCGCGCGAAGGGGCCGCCGTGATCCTCAGCTCGCACTTGCTGCATCTGGTGGAAGAGCTGTGCACGCGCCTGCTCGTGATCCGCAAAGGTCAGGCGGTCGCGTTGGGCACCATCGCGGAAATCGTGGACGCGCGCCCCGAGCTGGCCGGCCGCTCACTCGAAGAGATGTTCATCGCGCTCACCGGCGACGACACCGTCTCGTGAGCATGCCACATCCGCCGGCCCCCGTGCCGGCCATGCTGTTCCTGTATCGGCGCACCGCGGCCAATCGGCTGCGGCAACAGGTGGCGCGCGCCAAGAGCCCGCGCTATCTCGCCGCCGTCGTGATGGGCATGCTGTACATCTGGTGGGCGCTGTTCCGCAACACACAGCTGGGCGGCGGACCGATGGCGTCGCTGCTCGACACCGACATCACCGAGCTCCTCCTCGCCATCGCCAGCGTGTTCCTGCTGCTGTCGGCGGCGCGCTGGTGGGTGTTCGGCGGAGAGCGCGGCGCGCTCGCCTTCACGCCGGCCGAGGTGCAGTTCCTGTTTCCCGCGCCCGTGAGCCGTTTGCAGTTGGTGCACGCCAAGCTGGTGCGCATGCAGCTCGCGATTCTGCTCAACACGCTCATCTTCAGCGTGCTGTTGCGTGGCGGCGGTGGCACCGTGGAAGGGTGGCAGCGCGGGTTGTCGTTGTGGATGCTCTTCTCCACGCTGGCGCTGCATCGGCTGGGTGCATCGATCGTGCACGCCAACGCCATGGAGCATGTGGGCAAGGCGCGGCGTCGGCTCGTGCTGCCGCTGCTGGTGTTCGGCGCCGTGCTGGTGGCGGTGGTATACGGGGTGGTGACCGCGTGGCCGCTGCTGCGGGTGGCCAGTCTCTCGGGCACCAAGGCCGTGCTGCTCGCCATCACCGACGCGCTCCGCGCTCCCGTGCCTGCCGCCGCGTTGTGGCCGGTACGCGCCGTGCTCGAGCCGGTCTTCCTCAGCAGCGGAGGCGCCTGGCTCGCGCTGGTGCCGTGGGCCGCCGCGATCCTCATGCTGCATTACCTCTGGGTGGTGCGTCTCGACAAAGCCTTCGAAGAAGCCGCCCTCGAAGCCACGCAACATCGCGCCGAACGACTGCGGCGCGTGCGCTCGTCACAGTTGGGCAACTCGCGCTCACGAAAGGGAAAGCTGGCCAAGGTGCCGTCGCTGGCCCTCACCGGTCGTCCGGAAATGGCGATCGCCTGGAAGAACGTGGCGGCCGCCGTGCGCGGTGGCGCGTGGCGCACGCAGCTCGTCACCTTCACCATCGGGCTCGCCGTACTCGCCGTGGCCACCCGCTCGGCCTCCGCGCGCGCCGGCGACGTCTTCATGGCCATTACGGTCGGCTGGGGCGCCATGATGCTGTTCATCGGCCCGCTGTGGATGCGCTTCGACCTGCGACTCGATCTGCCGCGCTTGGCCATGCTCAAAACGATGCCGCTCCCCGGATGGCGCATCGTGGCAGCGGAGATCGCCGCCGTGACCGCGCTGCACTCGGTCACCGTGTGGTCGCTCATGGTCGTGCCGCTCGTGATGTTCCTGCAGGAGCCCGCCCTGCTGACCGACAGCGGCGCCACGATTCCGATCTTCGTCTCGGTGGCCGTGGGCGTGCCGGTGTTCAATGCGCTCATGTTCACGATTCAGAACGGCACCGCGCTGCTCTTTCCCGCGTGGGTGCGCCTGGGCACCGAAGCGCGCGGATTCGAAACGATGGGACAGAACC
>NZ_JBILKJ010000212.1:0-3827 GCF_044376735.1 Gemmatimonas sp. | reverse complement strand
GCCGCGCGAACGCCGAGAAACGTCGGTATCACGGCCTGCGCCAGCTCACGCTGGAGCTGCTGACGAAGGTGCGCTACATGAATCGCGTCGCGGTGAGCGTCCGGACGGGACTGCTGGATGTGGAGGCGGCCGGTCAGGAACTGGACCTGACCGAGGCGCAGCTGGTACAGCTGGTGCGCCAGGTCCGGCACATGGTGGGGATCGAGGGGTAAAACTGCCAACGGCGAACTGCCAACGGCCTAGGAGGCAGTTTCCCCCCCGCCAATCGCGCTAGATTTGGAGCATGGATTGCCGCTCCGCCGCCTTCGCCCTGACCCAGATCGCGACGCTCCTCGAGCTGCATGACGAGGACCGATTTTCGGTGCGCGCGATGCAGACGGCGGCGCGCGCGGTGGCGGCGCATGGTGAGACCGACCTGAGGCAGGCGCTGGCGCGTGAGTTAACGACCGCGGATCTGATCGCGCCGGCGGCCATCGAGGTGCTGCGCGACCTCGCCGACAGTAACGGCTCGGCCCTGCTGGAACGGCTGCAGGAAGAAACGCCCGAGGGACTGCTGGAGATGCTGCGCGTGCCCGGCTTGGGGCCGTCGCGCATCCGCTCGATTCACGACGGGCTGCACATCGACTCGCTGCTGGAGCTCGAGGTGGCCGCGCGCGATGGACGGCTGGCGGCGCTGCCGAAGTTCGGCGTCAAGACGGCGGACAAGATCCTGAAGGGGATCGCCGACTTGCGGGCCACTGGCGCGTATGTGCTCTGGCAACATGGGCGGGCGGAAGCCGAGCGCATCGCCGAGGCGATTCGCGCGCATCCGGATGTACTGCACCTCGAGATCGCGGGCTCGATCCGCCGGCGCATGGAGATCGTGCGTGACGTGGATCTGGTGTGCGCAGTACGCGGTAGCCCCAGCGTGGTGGCCGCGTCGTTCGCGCAGCTGCGTGGCGTGCAGGAAGTGCTGGGCGGCGGTGGCCGCACGTTGTCGCTGCGACTCGACGACGGCGTACGCGTGGATGTGCATTGCGTGCGCCCGGAACAGTTCGCGCTCGCGCTGTGGCGCGCCACCGGCAGCAGCGCGCATGTGAAGCAGATCACCGAGCGAGCAGCAGGGCTGGGCTTCATTCTCGCCGGCGATGAGCTGCGTGATCGCGATGGCGCGCTGGTGTCGATTCCCGATGAACCCGCGCTCTATGCGCGCTTGGGACTCGCCTACGTGGTACCCGAGCAGCGCGAGGCGATGGGGGAAGTGGAAGCGGCAGCGCGCGGCCCGTTCCCGACGCTGATCACCGAAGCGGACTTGGTGGGCGCCCTGCACTGCCACTCGCAGTACAGCGACGGTGGCGCGACGATCAGCGACATGGCCGGCGCCGCGTATGCCCGTGGCCTGCGCTACCTCGGCGTGTCCGACCACTCGCAGTCGAACACGTACGCGGGCGGCTTGTCGCGCGACGCGATTCTGCGACAGCACGACGAGATCGATGCCCTGAATGCGGAGTATGCCGCGCGGGGTCACGCCTTCCAGGTGCTCAAGGGGATCGAGGCGGACATCCTGCCCTGCGGTCGGGTGGACTACGACGCGGCGTTTCTCGATCGCTTCGACTTCGTGATCGGCTCGGTGCACTCGCGCTACGGCATGAATGAGCGGCAGATGACCGACCGCGTGCTCAAGGCGCTCGACGATCCGCATCTCACGATCTTGGGCCACCCCACGGGTCGCCTGCTGCTCACGCGCGAGCCGTATGCCATCGACATCGCGGCGATCATCGAAAAAGCCGGGGCCGTCGGGGTCGCGCTGGAACTCAACGCCGACCCGAATCGACTCGACATCGACTGGCGCGCCTGCCGCATGGCGCAGGAGCGCGGTGCCTTGGTGAGCATCGGCCCCGATGCCCATTCGCCGCAGGGATTGGCGCACCTCGAACTGGGCATCGCGAACGCGCGGAAGGGATGGCTGACGCCGGCCAATGTGCTGAACACGCGGTCGGCCGCGGAGGTCCTGGCGTTCGCGCGGGCGCGACGCGTGGGCGCCGGGGCGACATCCCCGCAGCTGCGTGTGATGCAGGGTTGATGGTGGCGCGCAAGACCACGAAAACGTACGGACAGAAGCCGTCGCAGCGCGCGGCGCTGGTGTCGCGCTCGCCGAAAACGAAAGCCGACAAGCTGGCGATCGCGACGGTCGTGCTGGAGCGTCTCAAGGCGGAATATCCCGACGCCCACTGCGAACTGGACTACCGCAATCCGTTCGAACTGCTATGCGCCACGATTCTCTCGGCGCAGTGCACCGACGTGCGCGTGAATATGGTCACGCCGGCTTTGTTCGCGCGCTATCCGGATGCTCGCGCGTTGAGCGAAGCGTCGCAGGAAGACGTGGAGGAGATCGTGCGCACGACCGGCTTCTTCCGCGCGAAAGCGAAGAGCCTGATCGGCATGGGGACCATGCTGATGGAGCGGTATGGTGGCGAGGTCCCGCGCACGGTGGCCGAACTGGTGCCGCTGCCCGGGGTCGGACGCAAGACGGCGAATGTGGTGCTGGGCAACGCGTTCGGGATCAACGAAGGCATCGTGGTGGACACGCACGTGCAGCGGCTCGCGCGGAAGCTGGGGCTCACGCGGGAAGCGGACGCGATCGGGATCGAGCAGGCGTTGATGCCGCTGTTTCCGCGCGAAGACTGGGCGTTGTTGAGCCACTTGTTGATCTGGCACGGTCGCCGGCGATGCACGGCGCGGAAGCCGGATTGTGAGGGATGCGTGGTGAAGGAGGTTTGTGCGAGTTGTGAGATGATTTGAACGGCGAGGGGGGGGCGCTAAGGGTTAGGGGCGCAAAAAATTAGGGGCGCTAAAAATTAGGGGCGCCAAGAATTAGGGGCGCTCATTAGTTGTGGTACTGCCCGTGCGCCTTGCTCTTGTGGGTACCGAACTGAAACGCGCGGCCGGGTGACCGGCTCGGCGGGCGCGGCTGTCAATGCGCGGTGACCGCATTAGCTTTCCCATCTTCCTTCGCTTCAGCACCCAGGAGACCAAGTGGCCAAGCTGGCAACGTTCGAGACCACCAAGGGGACCCTTGTCGCCGAGTTGTACCCGGCCGAGGCGCCCAAGACCGTAGAGAATTTCGAGAAGCTCGCCAATCAGGGGTTTTACGATGGCGTGAAGTTCCATCGCGTGATTGAAGAGTTCGTGGTGCAGGGCGGCGATCCGTACTCGCGCGATCTGCCCGCTGGCGATCGTCGTATCGGCACGGGCGGCCCGGGCTGGCAGATCCCGTGCGAAACGGCTGGCAACCCGCACAAGCACGACGTGGGCGCGCTGTCGATGGCGCATGCCGGCAAGAACACGGGCGGCAGCCAGTTTTTCATTGTGCTGAGCGAGGCGAACACGCGTCACCTGAACGGCGTGCACACGGTGTTCGGCAAGGTCACGACGGGGCTCGAGTTCCTTCCCTCGATCGTGGCGAACGATGGCATGGTGTCGGTGCGCGTCACCGACGTCGACTGACTTTCTCCGGAGATCTGCGGTGAGCGGACACGCACAGCATGGCAGCGACAAGGGCGCTGCATTCGTGGGGCTGATCGGTGGCGCCGTGTTCATCGGCGCCATCCTGTACGGCATCGTGATTTGGACGAATGGCCTGTTTGCGGAGCATGAGGCGGAGAAGCCCGGCGCTGCGGTGACGGCGCCGCAGCTGCCGACGGCCTAGGCAGCAGGACGGAGGGTCGCAGGAAGGAGGGGGCAGGACTGCGGCAACGCGGTCCTGCCCCCTTTCCGATCGAGGGGGCAGGTTTCAGGGTCTTTCAAGGGGTCCTTTCAAGGGGTCAGAGTCGTTGAACGCTCGCGTT
>NZ_JBILKJ010000179.1:0-4917 GCF_044376735.1 Gemmatimonas sp. | reverse complement strand
TCCTGACCCGGGGACAGAGGCGTCCACCCCGCGCGTCCAACGACTCTGACCCCTTGAAACCGATCGTGTCGAGTACGTCGCCGTCAATCCCCTTACTAACTGACCAGTCAGTCATTAACATCCGCGGGTGCCGACCATCGAAACCCACCGCCGCCGGGCGCCGGAAGAACGACCCACCCAGATCCTCGACGCCGCCTTCCACGAATTCGGCGAACACGGACTCGCCGGCGCGCGCCTCGACGACATCGCCAAGCGGGCGCAGGTAGCCAAGGGCACCATCTACCTCTACTTCCCGAACAAGGAAGCGCTGTTCCGGGAGATGGTGCACACCACGATCGTCGCGGCGCTGGCCGAGGCGGAGGCGTCGCAGGCCGAATCCCACGCGGAGACCGCCGAGGCGCAGTTGCGCCGGCTCGGGACCGGCTGGTGGGCCTTCCTGCGCACCGAGCGCGTCCAAGTGCTGCAGCGCCTCGTCTCGCTCGAGCTTGGGGCTTTTCCCGACCTCATGCAGTTCTACGCCGACGAGGTGATTGCCAGGGGACGCCGCCTCGTCGCAGGCATCATCGCCCGCGGAGTCGCGCGTGGCGAATTCCGCGACGTCGATCCGCCATTGGCGGCCCGCATGTTCTCGTCGATCTGGATGTCGCACAGCACCTGGTGTGCGCGTCGTGAATTCTTCATGACACTCGGCAGCGACGAGCAAGTGCTCGCCGAGATGCTCGAGTTTTATCTCTACGCCCTTCGTCCATGACGCCTCGCCTGCTCTTCCTCGTTGCCGCCCTCTCGACGGCGGGTACCGCCGTGCGCGCGCAAAGCGCGCTCTCCCTGGGCGACGCGGCGCGACTCGCCGCGAAACAGAGCGGTGGCGTCGATGTCGCCCGCCAACGCGTGGCGCAGGCCGAAGCCCGCGTGACCCAGCGACGGGGTGCGCTCTTCCCCGATCTCGCGGCCGGCATCGCACAAGCCGAGCGCAACATCAACTCGGCAACGTTCGGGTTCACGTTCAGCAATCCGGTCACCGGCAAGCCGCTGCTGCGCCCGGATGGTGAGATCATCGGACCGGTGCCCACGGTCGATATGCGCTATCGCCTGCAGCAGCCGTTGCTCGATCTCGGCAACGTGGCCAAGTGGCGTGCCGCGCAGTCGTCGGTGCTGGCGGCCAGCGCCGACGTGCAGGCGCAGGCCGACCTGGCGGCGGCCACGGCCGCGGCGGTGTACGTGCGCGCCGCACGCGCCGAGGCGCAGTTGGCGTCACGCCGCGCCGACTCGGCGTTGGCGGCGGATCTGCTGCGCATTGCGCGCGATCAGCTCCAGGCCGGCACGGGCATCGCGCTCGATGTCACGCGCGCCGAGTCGCAGCTGGCCAATGTACGCGCGCAGATCATCGGCGCGCGCAATGAGCGCGACCGTGGGCTGTTGGAACTCAAGCGCGCCGTTGGTTTGCCGCTCGATGCCCCGCTCACGCTGAGCGATTCGCTGGCCGGTATGCCGGTCTCCGACGGTGCCCCCGATGCCGCCGTCGCCCTCGCCCGGGCAACCGAATCGCGCGCGGACGTGAAGGCGCTGCAGGCGCAGGAAACGGCGCAGCGTGCGGCCTCACAAGCGATCAAGTGGGAACGCACGCCGCAACTCGGGCTGGTGGTCGATCAGGGCGTGATCGGTAAGAACTGGAATCGACTGCTACCCACCTATTCGTGGGGCGTGCAGTTGTCCGTCGGCCTGTTCGACGGGTTCCGCCGTGAAGGCCGTGCGCAGGAACAGCTGGCGGCGTCGCGCGAAACCGACGCCAAGCTGCGTGAGCTCCGCGCGCAGAGCGCGCTCGAGGTACGCGCCGCGCTCCTCGACTTGAGCGCGGCGCTGGAGCAGGTGGACGCCGTGCGCGAACGGCTGCGTCTGGCCGAGCAGGAAGTGAGTCAGGCGCAGGAGCGATTCCGCGCCGGGGTCGCCGGCAACGGTGACGTGATCACGGCACTGCTGTCGCTGAATCAGGCCCGCACACTGCGCAACGATGCGCTGGCGAGCTATCAGGGCTCCCGCGTCGCGCTGGCCCGCGCGATGGGCGAAGTCCAGAAGCTCCCCTAAGCGCGTCGGCGCCGTCCATACTCCCAACTCCATACTTCGCAGTTTATGAAGAAGAATATTCGCCTGCTCATTCCCATCGTGCTGGTCATCGCCGGTGGCGTGTGGGGTTTCAATCGCTGGTCCTTTTCGCAGTCGCACGAATCCACCGACAATGCGCAGGTGGACGGACACATCGTGCCGGTGGTCGCCAAGATCGGCGGCTACGTGCTGGCGGTAAACGTGGGCGAGAATGCGCATGTCGATGACAAGGGCGTGCTGGTGTCGATCGATGAGCGTGAGTATCAGGTCAAGCTGGCGCAGGCCGAGGCCGACTACGCGGCGGCCATAGCGGCCGCCGGTAGCGGTGGAGTCGAAGGACAGGCGGCGGCGATGGTGCGCACCGCGTCGAGCCAGCGTGAGGTTGGTGATGCGCAGGTCTTGGCGGCGCGCGCGCAGGTGGTGAAGGCGCAGAGCGATCTCGCGCGCGCGAAGGAGCTCTCGGCAAAGCAGATCATCAGCATGGCGCAGCTCGATGCGGCGCAAGCTGCGTTCGATGCGGCGGCGGCCACGCTCACGGCCACGCAGCGACAGGTGAGCGCCGCAACCTCGGGGGTGTCGAACGCCGAAGCGGGGGTGCGTCTGGCGCGGGCGCGCCTGGCGGCGGCTCAGGCCGCGCGCGAGAACGCGTCGCTGCAGCTGTCGTACGCGAAGATCACGGCACCGCTGTCGGGGATCGTATCGCGCAAGCAGGTGGAAGTCGGCCAGCTGGTGCAAGCCGGGCAAACGCTGCTGTCGATCGTGTCCGACTCGGGGGTATTCGTGACGGCGAACTTCAAGGAGACGCAGCTGGCGCGCATCCGCGTGGGGCAGCAGGTGGCCCTCGAAGTGGACGCCTACGCGGCCGCCGCCGAGGGCGTGGTGGAGAGTATCGCGTCGGCCACTGGCGCCAAGTTCGCGCTGCTGCCGCCCGACAACGCCACGGGCAACTTCACGAAGGTGGTGCAACGCGTGCCGGTCCGCATCCGCATCACGAAGGGACTGGGCGCCGACCGTCCGCTGCGCCCCGGGATGTCGGTGCTAGCGAACGTCCTCGTGAAGTAGCGTCGCGCACGTCATGGCGACCACCGTCCTGCCCGTGGGTCTCACCAGTACGCCCGCTGCCGCCGCGGCGGCGGTGGCCGACGACCCGTACAAGAACAAGTACCTGATCGCGATCGCGGTGACGCTGGCCGCGGTGCTCGAACTCGTGGACACGTCGATCGTGAACGTGGCGATCCCGCACATGATGGGCACGCTCGGTGCCACGCTCGATGAAATCGCGTGGGTATCGACGTCGTACATCATCGCGAACGTAATCGTGATTCCCATGTCGAGCTGGCTGTCGTCGTACTTCGGCCGGCGCAACTATCTCACCGGCTCGATCGCGATCTTCGTCGTGGCGTCGTTCTTCTGCGGCGCGGCGACGTCGCTGTGGGGGCTGGTGTTCTGGCGGGTCATCCAGGGCCTCGGCGGCGGCGCGCTGCTGTCCACGGCGCAGACCACGCTGTTCGAAGCGTTCCCGCCGCACGAGCGCGGCATCGGCCAATCGATCTTCGGCGTGGGCGTCATGGTGGGCCCCACGCTCGGCCCGACGCTCGGAGGCTACATCGTCGATGCGTACGCGTGGCCGTGGATCTTCTACATCAACGTCCCCCTCGGCATTTTCGCCGGCTACCTCGTGTGGACGTACGTGCGCGACGCAGCGTACCACGTGAAGGCGACGACGGTGGACGTGCTGGGGATCGTGCTGCTCACGCTGGCCGTGGGCTCACTGCAGTGGATGCTGGAGCGCGGTGAGCGGTTCGACTGGTTCGAATCGCGCTTCGTGACCGGGCTTGCGATCACGAGTGTGGTATCGGCGGCGCTGCTGGTGTGGCGCGAGTTGACGATCGACGAACCCATCATCGACTTCCGCATCTTGCAGTCGCGGCAAGTCGCGCCTGGCGTGCTCTTCGCGATGTTTCTCGGACTGGCGCTGTACGGGTCGGTGTTCGTGCTGCCGGTGTTCCTGCAACAGCTGCACGGCTACACGGCGCAACAGACAGGGATGGTGATTCTGCCGGGCGCGCTGGCGTCGGCGTTCACGATGGCCTTCGTGGGACGCATCGCCAGCCGCGTCGATGCGCGACCGATGATCGTGTTCGGCGCCTTGCTGTTTCTGGGATCGATGACGCTGATGTCGCGCCTCACGCTCGATTCGGGACAGGACGACCTGTTCTGGCCGCTCATCATGCGCGGGGTGGGACTGGGTTTCCTGTTCGTACCCCTCACCAGTGCCACCGTCGCCGGGCTCCCGATGCGACTGATCGGTCAAGGCACCGGCATGTTCAACCTCATGCGTCAGCTGGGCGGATCGCTGGGCATCGCGATCATGGCGACCATGCTGGCGCGGCAGACCGTCGTGCAGAAGCAGCTGCTGACGGAGCACGTGGGTTCGTATGACCCGAACACGATGGCGCGGTTGGGCGGGCTCACGAAGGGGCTGGTCGCGCGCGGCTTCGACCCGTCTATCGCGAAACAGCAGGCCCTGCTGCTCATGGACCGCCAGATCGCGACGCAGGCGAGTGTGATTGCGTTCTCGCGGATTTACTTGATCTCGGGAATTCTGCTGGTGGCCGCGCTACCGTTGCTGCTGATCTGGAAGACGGGGAGAGCGGCTAGCATCAAGGTCGAGCTGCACTGAGGGCTGTGGGCTCACGGGCTGAGGGCTCTGCGGGCTGCAGGCTCACGGGCTGTGGGCTCACGGGCTGTGGGCTGAGGGCTCTCGGCCATCGGCCGTGGGCCGTGGGCCGTGGGCCGTGGGCCGTGAGGATGGAG
>NZ_JBILKJ010000264.1:0-2825 GCF_044376735.1 Gemmatimonas sp. | reverse complement strand
GCAGCTCGATCAGACGTTCGCTGAAGCCGGGGCCCTCGCGGCCACGGTGGCGGCCGGACAGGCCTCACTGGAACGGGCGCGGCTCGACCTCGAGAACACGACGATCAGTGCCCCGATCTCCGGGCGCACCGGACAGATCACGCTCCGAGTGGGCAGTCTTGTGCGGGCGCAGGCCGACCCGCCGCTGCTCACGATCAACGAACTCCAGCCCGTGCTGGTGCGCTTCAGCGTGCCGGAGCAGGCGTTCGAGGAGATGCGCCGCCGCTCCGGCCTCGACAAGGCGCTCTCGGTGACCATCGTCCCCAACGTGGGCGACAGTAGCAAGAAGATCACCGGCACGCTCACCTTCATCGACAACGCGGTCGATCGCGCCACCGGCACGGTGCTGCTGAAAGCGCGGGTTCCCAACGCCGATCGCGCCCTGTGGCCCGGACAGTTCGTGTCGGTGGGGCTCCAACTCACGGTCGATCAGGACGCCATCACCGTGCCGTCCGAGGCGGTCGTCACGACCACCAACGGCGCGTTCGTGTATGTCGTGGAGAATGGCAAAGCCAAGCGGATGGTGGTGAAGGTCGGTCGTCCCGCCGGTACGCTCGTGAAGCTCGATAGCGGCCTGGTCGGGGGCGAGCAGGTCATCGTCGAAGGACAGAATCGCCTGCAGGACGGCGCCAAGGTCGAGTTGCGTGGTTCCCTCTCGAAGGGCGGACCGAGCGGCGCGAGTCGCGGCGCGAACGGCAAGCGGGGAGCTGCCCAATGAATCTGAGCGCGATCTGGATCAAGCGGCCGGTCATGACCACTCTGGTCATGCTGGCGATCCTGACGTTCGGCGTCGTGGCCTACCGGGCGTTGCCCGTCAGCGATCTGCCCACGATCGACTACCCCACGATCACCGTCTCCGCCGGCCTCCCCGGGGCGAGCCCCGAAGTCATGGCGACGTCGGTGGCCACTCCGCTCGAGCAGGCCTTCTCGACGGTGTCGGGCATCGAGAGCATCACGTCGTCCAGCTCGCAGGGCAGCACCAACGTCACGCTGCTGTTCGCGCTCGATCGCGATATCGACAAGGCGGCGGCCGACGTGCAGTCGGCCATCTCCAAGACGCTCCGCCAGCTGCCGCAGAACATCAATCCGCCGTCGTACAACAAGGCGAACGCGGCCGACTCGCCGATCATGATGTTCTCGATCAACTCCGACGTCCTCAGTCGGCAGGAGTTGAGCGAGTACGCCGAAACGTTCCTCGCCCAGCGCGTGTCCACCGTGACCGGCGTGGCGCAGGTGCAGGTGTACGGCTCGTCCAAGTACGCGGTGCGCGTGCAGCTCGATCCCGGCGCCATGGCCGCCCGCGGCATCGGTATCGACGAAGTACAGGCCGCCATCAACCAGGGGAATTCCAATTCCCCGGCCGGCGTGCTGATGGGTCCCAACCAGTCGTTCACGCTGCAGGCCTCCGGCCAGCTCCGCAACGCCACCGAATTCCGCAATCTCGTCGTCGCCATGCGCAACGGCGCGCCGATTCGTCTCGGTGAGCTCGGCAACGTGATCGACGGCCTGCAGAACATGCGCGGCATGAGTGAGATCAACGGACGCGCCAACACCGCGCTTGCCATCATCCGTCAGCCGGGCGTCAACACGGTGGATGTCGCCAAGGGCGTCAATGCGGTGCTCAAACAGCTCGAGCCGCAGCTGCCTCCCAGCGTCAGCATCGTGCCGATCTACGATCGCTCGATCGCGATCGAGGAGAGCGTCGACGACGTGAAGTTCACGCTCGTGCTCACGATCGGCCTGGTCGTGATGGTGATCTTCCTGTTCCTCCGGAACCTGCGCGCCACCATCATCCCCTCGCTGGCGCTGCCGTTCTCGCTGATCGGCACCTGCACGGTGATGTGGATGTTGGGCTACAGCCTCGACAACCTGTCGCTGATGGCCCTCACGCTCGCCGTCGGTTTCGTGGTGGATGACGCCATCGTGATGCTCGAGAACATCGTGCGCCACCTGGAGATGGGAAAGAAGCCCATGCAGGCGGCGCTCGACGGCTCGAAGGAGATCAGCTTCACGATTCTCTCGATGACGCTGTCGCTGGTGGCCGTCTTCATTCCGCTGCTGTTCATGCCGGGGCTCGTGGGGCGCCTGTTCCGCGAGTTCGCCGTCACGATCGGCGTGGCGATCCTCGTATCCGGCTTCGTGTCGCTGACGCTCACCCCGATGCTGGCCGCACGCTTTCTGCGTGAAGGGGAAGGGCATGCGCCGACCGACGGCAAGTGGCGCTCGGTCGAGCGCATGTACCAAGCCACGGAAGGGGCGTACGTGCGATCGCTGGGCTGGGTGATGAATCATCGCGGCCTCACGATGCTCTTCAGCGCGTTCACGCTGATCGCGACCGTCGGCCTGTTCATGTACATCCCGAAAGGCTTCCTCCCCTCGGAAGACACGGGACGCCTCTCGGGTTCGATCGAAGGACCGGAGGGCATCGGTTTCGAGGCGCTGTCGCTCAAGATCCGCGAAGTGGCCAGCATCATCGAGAAGAGCCCGAACGTGAAGTACACGCTGGCCTCGATCGGTGGCGGCCCGGGTGGTGGTGGCTCCAACAGCGGTCGCTTGCAGCTCACGCTCAGCGAAGATCCGAACCGTCCGCACGTCGACCAGATCATGCGCGAACTGTCGCGCGCCACGTCGAAAGTGCCGGGTGTGCAGGTGTTCTTCCGCAATCCGCCCCCGATCAACATCGGAGGGCGCCGCGGCAACAGCGCGTATCAGGTCTCGCTGCAGGGCCCGGACATCGCCGAGCTGTACACCGCCGCGCGCGCACTGGAAGCACGCATGAGGGATCT
>NZ_JBILKJ010000263.1:0-2830 GCF_044376735.1 Gemmatimonas sp. | reverse complement strand
ACGGAAACCGCCACCGATAAGCGATGACAGCCGGAACACGGAGACCACGGATCACACGGAAACCGCCACCGATAAGCGATAACAGCCAGAACACGGAGACCACGGATCACACGGAAACCGCCACCGATAAGCGATAACAGCCAGAACACGGAGACCACGGATCACACGGAAACAACACCGATAAGCAAAAAGCGCTTTCTGCTTATCGGTGTTGTTTCCGTGAAAATCCGTGGTCTCCGTGTTCTGGCTGTTGCGGTGCCTGTTGCGGTGCCTGTTGCGGTGCCTGTTGCGGTGCCTGTTGCGGTGCCTGTTGTGGTTCGTGACCACGCTCGGCCGTTCGGCAGGAAACGCCGGCGTCCGTGCGCGCACCACGGCTGGCGCGTTCCGTGTGCGGGGCTAGTATTCTCTGACTGGCGGCAGTGCCGTCGGTGACGTCCCACACCACCATCATTTCGCCGACCCGCACTTCTCGTGACGTCCACTCGCGAACGTGCTGACGTCCGCGTTTCGGAGTCAACGCATGGCTGATGTATCCTGCTCGCGATGTGGTCAGACCCGAGAGGGTTTCGAGCGTCCGCCGTTTCCCGGGGCTGTCGGTGCCAGAATCGTGGGGGAGATCTGCAAGGATTGCTGGGGGCAGTGGTTGAAGCAGCAGACCATGCTGATCAATCACTACGGCCTCAATGTCATGGATCCTCAGGCGCGCACGTTCCTCACGCGCAACATGGACGCGTTTCTCTTCAAGAAGGGCGATGCCGAAGACGTCGATACCACCAAGCAGGGTTCGATCACCTGGTGAGATCGTGCCATCGTGACGCGCAAACGAAACGCCCCGCCCGGATGTCTCCGGAGCGGGGCGTTCTCATGACGGCGTCGTGCCGATCAGTTCACGCCAGCGACGTAGCGGGCCAGACGACCGCAGCTCGCGCACGTCAGCGTGACGTGTGAATTCTGGGCCGGTGGATGCAGGACGGGATCACGTTCGATGTGACCCTCGCACGACGGACAGCTGAGAGGAAGTCCAGTGCGGTCGGCGGCAATCAAATGCAGCGCCTGCGCTGGGTTGTATGTGTTCGGACGTGGCTTACGCATCCCGACTCCTCGCGCAAAGAGTGCCGACCAAGATCCAGCGGCCGACAGGAAAAAATGTAAAACGCCCTTGCGGAATCCGGCACCGTCGTGGGAAAAACTTCACTTACGGGATTAACCAGCTACCGGCAGAACAACGGTTTTTGATTCGGAATCTGAGTCCAGACTGACCACGTGCAACGATTGATGTCAGTCCCATGGAGCCGGTCGGCGCCACAATTTCCGGCCCAGGCGCCACGACCGCTTGGCGGACACCTCGATGTCGGAGCCGGGGGGGAACAGCTCCGGATCGGCCAGCTCGTCGACCATATCCGTGGCCTTGGCCGACGCTTCGTCGGCCCAGTGCACGATCTCGGCTTCCACCGTCATGGGTTGCACCGGGCTGCCGAATTCGAGCGCGCCGTGGTGCGACAGAATGAAGTGCAGCAGTTCGTCGCGCTGCGCGACCGACAGCGCCAATCCCGAGTCGCGGAGCTTCCGGTCGAACATCAGGGCGCCCAGTGTCACGTGGCCCAGCAGCATGCCCGTCGGCGTATGCGCGAAGCCCTCAGGCGACGTGGAGTAGGCTTCCACTTTACCGATGTCGTGCAGCATCGCGCCGGCCACTGCGAGATCGGCGTTCGCCTTGCGCACCGTAGTGGCGATCGTCTTGGCGATCTTGGTGACCTCGAACACGTGCAGCAGCAGTCCGCCAAGCTGCGAGTGGTGCCCGTTCACCGCGCCCGGCGTGCGCTCGAAGCGCACCCGGAATTCGTCGTCCGCGAAGAACAGATCGACCGCCGCCTTGACCGTCGGCGACGTGATCTTGGCGCGCAGATCGTCGAAAGCATCCCAGACGCGCTCCGTTTCCACGTCGATGCGGGGGAGGAAGTCGGTGGGGTCGAACTGATCGGCTGGCAGCACCCGCAGTGGGGCCGACAGCGTAAGCTGCCGTTTGCCGGCACCCTTATCGCCGAACGTGCCGATGTCCCCGATCACTTGCACGACCTTGCCGCGGTCGGCGCCGAGGCACCAATCCAGCTTTTCGGACCAGATGGGCGCCGTTTCGATGCTCCCCGAGCCATTGGCCAGCGTGAGTACCACGAAGGGCATGCCCGCCTTGGTCATCTTCTCGGCGCGGTCACGCACGAGGAACTCATGTTGTACCCGGTCGCCCACGGCCGCGGTACGCAGATCGAATCTCGACATGCCGAATACTCGTGCCCCCGTCTGACGGACGGAAGGTGAGCCGGCACCCTTGCGCCGTACGCCCGGGATGGAGAGGCTTGGACGTATGGCAACCAGTGCCCGTCCTGACTCCGTGGCGTCGAAAACGCCTCCCAGCCCCGAGGCGCACGCGGTGCGTCTCGACGAGGCGGGAGCGGCGGCCCTGCGGCTGTGGGTGATCATGTCGCGCGCCCATGCGGCGATTGCGGCCCATGCGTCGGCCGACGTGGCGCGCCATGGCCTCACGCTGGCCGAGTTCGGGATTCTCGAGGCGCTCTATCATCGGGGGCCGATGCTGTTGGGCGAGGTACAGCGCCGCATCCTGGTGTCGAGCGGGGGGATCACGTTCCTGGTGGACCGCCTGACCGCGAAGGGGCTGGTCGAGCGGCGCACCTGCCAGGAAGACCGCCGTGCGCGCTATGCCGCGCTCACGCCCGTTGGGACCGAGCTGGTGTCCAGGATCTTCCCGGAGCACGCGGCGCTGCTGACCCAGGTGATGGAAGGGCTGACCGTGGAAGAGCAGTCCACGGCGGCC
>NZ_JBILKJ010000262.1:0-2838 GCF_044376735.1 Gemmatimonas sp. | reverse complement strand
GTCGCCCTTCTTGGCGAGTCCGAGGGCGATAACCGTCTGTACGAGTCCCGGTACCGTTTCGAAGCCCTGTCGCACGAGCGACATCGAGATCTCGTCGGCGACCTGCAGGGCACCGCCGGCGTCGAACCACATGATGACGTCTTCGGCATCGATATCGCCGGCGCGTTCACGCAGGGTGGCGTCGCAGGCGCGACGGATGAGGTCCTTGGCGATCGTGGCGCCGCCCACGAGTTCTCCTTCGTACTCGAGCTCGATCTTGCCGGTGATCGCGGGCAGCGCGGCGTACACGTCGGCTACGCGCGGCACCGCCTCGGTGTCGCCGCTGCGCAGGGCGCGCTGCTCGGCGTTCGACACCACGTTTTCCATCGCGGTGATCGGCATGCGCTGCGACACGCCCGAGCGCTTGTCGATGCGCTTGTCGTCGCGTGCTTCGAAGGCGATGCGCTCCACCACTTCCTCGATCAGGTCGGGCACGCGGATCTGCACGCCGCCCGAGCGCTCCGTCCACGCTTCCTGACGCGTGATCTCGACACCGAGTTCGACGCTCTCGGGGTAGTGCGTGATGATTTCGCTGCCGATGCGGTCCTTGAGTGGCGTGATGATCTTGCCGCGGGCCGTGTAGTCTTCGGGATTGGCGGTGAAGCAGAGCAGGACATCGAGTGCGAGGCGCACCGGATAGCCTTTGATCTGCACGTCGCCTTCCTGCATGATGTTGAACAGCCCGACCTGCACCTTGCCGGCGAGGTCGGGGAGTTCGTTCAGCGCGAAGATGCCGCGATTGGCGCGCGGCAGCATGCCGTAATGAATCGTGAGCTCGTCGCCGAGGATGTGTCCACCGCGGGCGGCCTTGATGGGGTCCACGTCACCGATGATGTCGGCGATCGTGGCATCGGGCGTTGCGAGCTTTTCGACGTAGCGCTGGTCGCTCGACACCCAGGCGATCGGGGTATCGTCGCCATGCTCCTGAATGAGCTGCTTGGCGTACTTCGAGATGGGCGCGAACGGATCGTCGTTCACTTCGCTGCCAGCCACGACCGGCATCTGCGGGTCGAGCAGGGTGACCAGCGCGCGGAGGATTCGCGACTTCGCCTGACCGCGGAGACCGAGCAGGATGAAGTTGTGGCGCGCCAGGAGCGCGTTCACGATCTGCGGCATCACGGTGTCTTCGTAGCCAAGGACGCCGCGGAAGAGTGGGCCGCCAGCCTGCAGGCGCGTGATCAGGTTCCGCCGGATTTCGTCTTTGACGGACGTCGGGCGATTCGTGGCATAGCTGGAGCGCTTGAGGGCGCCGAGGGTCTCGGGGAGTCTGGACACTGGTCTGGACTGAAGGTCGTGCGGTGGGCGATCGGACCGACCGCCGTTGACGTCGATACCGGATAAAGCGCAGAAGGACCGCGAGTTGTGCCCGATCATCGGATTGTTACCCTGTGGCGCCGTTCCCACGGGTCGCCGGTTGGACCGGCGGTGGTCACCAACGAACCCGTTGTGTCATAAACGCTTGACTCCGCATGGAACTCTTCGGTCGGCGCGGGGTGACTCTTGACAGCGGAGCCGTGGAACGTACATTGACGCTGCTTGAACCCCGTCGGCCTTCTGCCGGGGGGGCCGTGCGCTTTTCAGGACGCACGGCGCAACCACCGCACCGTATGGAGTCCTCCACTATGAAGCGCATCGCTCTCGTCGCTGCTGCACTCGTGCTCGCCGCCTGCTCCGCCAAGGAAGAGGCCCCGGCCGCTGATTCGGCCGCCGCTGCTCCGGCCGCTGCCGCCCCGGCCATGGATTCGGCCGCGATGACGCCGCCGCCGGCCGACTCGGCCGCGATGGCCGCCCCGGCTGCTCCGGCCGCCGACACGACCAAGCACTAAGCTTGAAGTCTGCAGGAACGGAAAGGCGGGCGACGAAAGTCGCCCGCCTTTTTCGTTTGGAGTCAGCGATCCGTCCGCGGCGCCAGCGATCAGGGCCCCACACGACCCATCACCCCACTCCACGAAATACGCTCGACACGGTGGACTGAAGTTGGCTGAACACTGAACACTATAAGAAGTCTGACGCCAGAATTCTGAACACTGAACACTGGCGCTGTGCGGTCGGCCCAGTCGCCAGTGGCCTGAGCTCTGATCTCTGACCGTGTATAGCGGTCAGAGTTCAGCCAACGTCAGTACTCGGTACTGAGCGTTATGCGGAAAAGGGGAGTTCACGCACTTCGGCGCTGATCGGGCCATCGCGCCCGTCCACCAGCACCGTGTCCCCTTCCTCCACTTCGCGGCGGAGCATCGCGATTGCGATCGGCCCTCGCGTCGGCGACATCGCCGTGCTGCGCACGTCGCCTACCACCTTGCCGCTGGCGTCCAGCACCTGCCCGTGCCGCGGCAGGGCCGTGGCGCCCAGCAGCCCGCGCAGCCGGCGATTCACGTGCCCGCGGAAGTGGAGGCGCGCCACGGTTTCCTGTCCCGTGTAGCACCCCTTGGTGAACGAGATGGCGCCCAGCGCGTCCAGATTCGCTTCCTGCGGGATCGTGTTGTCGTCCATGTCCACGCCCCACGCCGGGCGTCCGGCTTCCACTCGCGCCACGTCCCACAGCGCGCCCGTGCCATGTCGGGCCCCCGATTGCTCGAGTTGCGCGCGCACTGTCGCGGCGTCACGGCTGTCGGCCATGATCATGAACCCTGGCGTCGCTCCCAGCAGGGGGGCGCGAATGATCCGGACGGTGGCCGGGCCGATGTGCCACGGGCCGTGCTGCCACTCCGGCCAGTCGGCGAGCGCCGGCGTCATCGCGTCGCTCGGCGCCTCGGTGGTTTCGTCGGCACTATTGAGGGCGGTCAGGGTCTGCGCCGCCTG
>NZ_JBILKJ010000114.1:0-8821 GCF_044376735.1 Gemmatimonas sp. | reverse complement strand
AGCCCCACGGAGAACTTTGCCGTGGCGCGCGTGCGCCGGAACATCTTCGGCAACTCCGACATCGGGCTGCTGGCCGCCAACCGTCAGGCCACCGACAGCAGCGGCACCTTCAACCGCTCGTACGGCGTGGACGCGAACATCCGCCTGCTGGGCAATCTCATCATCAACTCGTACCTCGCGGTCAGCGATGCCGACACGGCCAGCTCCAACGGCACCGCCGGACGCGTATCGGCGGCGTATCGCGGCCGGCTCTGGAACACGTCAGCGATGTACAAGCGCGTCTCGGACCACTTCGATCCGGGCATCGGCTTCGTGAACCGGCGCGGCTTTCAGCAGGCGTACGGCACCACGGGCATTCACGCGCGTCCCAAGCTCAAGGGCATTCAGGAGCTCAATCCGTACGTCGAGGCCGACGTGTACACCGATCTCGATGGCGGCGCGCAGTCGCATCAACTCACCGCCGCGCTTGACGTGTTCTTTCAGCCCGATGGTGAACTCAAGCTGCAGGTGAACGACTGGTTCGATCGTCTCGATCGCCCGTTCACCCCCTTCCCAGGGCGTTCGATTCCGATCGGCCGCTACAGCTTTCGCAATGCGAAGGCCACCTACACCTCGACGCAGCGCTATCCGGTCTACGGCAACGCGGGTGTACAGGTGGGTGACTTCTACAACGGCACCAACACCACGCTGAGCGGCGGACTCACATGGCGCCCGCGCTACGACATGAGCATGGAAGCCACCTATCAGCACAACGACGTCGCATTGCCCAGCGGCGCCTTTGCCGCCGACCTCGCCGGCGTGCGCCTCAAGTACGCGTACTCCACGACACTCTTCGGCAGCACCTTCGTGCAGTACAACACACAGTCCCGCAGCTTCGTGACCAACGCTCGGCTGGCCTGGCGCTACGCGCCGCTCAGCGACGTATTCCTCGTGTACACCGAGCGCCAGAACACCTTCACGAACGTACGCAACGAGCGCTCCGTGGCGATCAAAGTCACGCGCATGGCGGCGTTTTAGCCACAGCAACAACAACAGCAACAGCAGCAACAACAACAGCCAGAACACGGAGACCGCGGATTGCACGGAACCAACACGGATAAGCCAAAAGCGCTGTTTGCTTATCCGTGTTGTTTCCGTGTGATCCGCGGTCTCCGTGTTCTGGCAGTTAAGGATCTAGCCGCCAAATCCGTGTTCCGGCAGTGAGCGATCCAGCCCGTCACGGAGCGAACGAAGGCTCCTGGAACATCGCGTACGGCGCACACAACGGATCGCCGATCACGAGATCCTTCCAGAGCACCATGTACGATGCCGCATAGAACGCCTCCGCGAGCGTGGCGCCGCGTACGTAGCGATCGAACAGGATGTCCGGATTGGCCAGCGCCAGCGTGAACGGTTCGCTCACGTAGCCCTTCACCCCGGTCACGCCCTGCGCGATCAGATCGACGATCCGACTCTGCCCACCGGTCACCGGTCCGAAGGTACGCGCGCTCGTGGACACGAAGGTTTCCGCCAGCGCCCCCGGCAGGAAGCGCACCGCATGATACGCCACGCTATCGTACCGCCCGTCGTTGCTGCCCCAGCTCACGTAGCCCATCACCGGCGCCGAGGGGGCCACGAACGTCGCCGTGGTATCGATCTGCACGCCCATGCCACGCTGCGGTAACCGGAACGCCGCCCGATACAGCAGCAGGTTCATCGTGGCATAGCCATCGGTGCCACGGCGCGGTGGCATCGCATCGAAAAAGAACGGACCGGGCGCCGGGCGGGCGGCGATCGAGCGATCGACCAAGGCGAGACAATCGGACACCCGCCCACAGTCCAATCGCGTCACGAGGTAGATGCCGTAGCGGTCGCTCGAGAACGGACCCTCGGCATTGAAGTACGGATTACGATACCGCGACAGCCACGCGCTATCGAGTCCGACCATGGGCGGAATCGCTAGATGCATGCCGGACAGCATGGCGTCCACGCTGTAGCCGTTCTTGCGCGCCACACGAATCGGCACGCCGGTGGTGAGTACGATGAAGTCGATCCGTACCGGCAGCGCCGCGATGGCCGCCCGCACCGGCGCCACGAGGTCGGTCTGCAACGCGATGCTGCCGATCTCGTCGTCGAGCGGGAGCGCCAGGCGCACGATATGCGACGGGTCGATCCCTCGCCGTGCGGCGTAGTAGCGCCCCACGGAATCGCTGGCCGCACTGCGCGAGTTGATGACCACCAGCACCCGCTCGGCGCCGGTCGACGGGGCACGCTTCGCCACCCGCGGTGCGGGTGCAGCGCACGCGCCCAGCAGCAGGCCAAACACGAGGAGGGGGATGGCGCGGAACGGCATCGCTGGGACGATGCGGCCTCGCCGCGCGTTCCAGTAGGGGCTCGTGCGAAAAATCCGTCCCGGCGTAAATTCGCGCATGCCTTCTTTCCGCCTCCGCCCTGCCGTCGTGACCGCTGCGCTCACGGCCGTACTCGCCGCGACGCCGGCCGCGCTCCACGCCCAGCCGGCGTCCCCCAGTCGCAGCTACCCGCAGCTGCTGTCGCTGTTCACCGAGTGGCGCCGCTTTGAAGAGCCGCCACGCCGCGACGGCGTCCCCGACTATACCCCGCCCACCAATGCACGTCGGCTGGTGGCGCTGCGCGCGCTACAGGCCAAGCTACGCGCCATCGACACCACCGGCTGGCGCGTGCCGGAGCAGGTGGACTGGCACCTGGTTCGGGCCGAGATGAACGGGATGCAGTATCACCTCACCGTGCTCCAGCCGTTTGCCCGCGACCCGGCGTACTACGCCTCGGTGCGCACCGAAGAGAGCGATACGCCGGCCGAAGAGGGCCCCACGATTCACGGCGCCGTACGGCTGTGGCAGTATCCGGTGTGGCCGCGCACGGTGCTCGATCAGTCGCGCGCCCTCACGGCCGACGAGTCGCGCCGCCTCACCGCGCAGCTGAACACGATCGCCCCGCTGCTGCGTCAGGCGCGGGTGAATCTCGCCAAGGGCAACGCCAAGGATCTCTGGGTCGGTGCCGTGAAGACGTTCGACGAACAGCACGAGGCGCTCGGCACGCTCGCCACGCGCGTGTCCGCGAGCATGCCCAACGACAGCGCGCTCACGGCCGCGATCGTCAGCGCGTCGAACGCCACGGCGTCGTTCACCACGTGGCTGCGCACCGAGTCGTCGAAGAAGACCGGTCCCTCGGGAATCGGTACGGTGCAGTACACCTGGTTCCTGAAGAACGTGCTGTTGGTACCGCTCACGTGGGAGGACGAAGTCACGATCACCCGTCGTGAACTCGCGCGCGCACATGCTTCACTGCGCCTCGAGGAAACCCGCAACGCCAAGCTGCCGCCGATGCCCGTGGCCGGCTCGGCCGCCGAGTTCGCGACGATGCAGGCCACCGCACTGCCGCGCTACATGCAGTTCTTCCGCGACAAGGGCATCGTGACGGTCGAGCCGTGGATGGAGCGTGCTCTGCGTGAACGGTTCCAGTCGTACTCGCCCGAAGCCACCCGCAATTTCTTCTCGCAGGCCACGCATCGCGATCCGCGCACGCTGTGGACCCACCTCTGGCATTGGTGGGACAACGGCCGGTTCCGCGAGCACCCGCACGCGAGCCCGATCCGTCGCACGCCGTTGCTGTACAACGTGTGGATGAGCCGCGCCGAAGGCATGGCCACGTCGATGGAAGAGTGGATGATGCAGGCCGGGCTGTACGACGACTCGCCGCGCTCGCGCGAGATCGTGTGGACGATGCTGGCAGCGCGTGCCGCGCGCGGTCTCGGCAATCTCTACGCGCACTCGAACGCGCTCACGATGGCCGATGCGGCGAACATGCATGTGAGCTGGACGCCGCGCGGATGGATGCGTCGCGATCCACTGCTCGGCTTCGAGCAACACCTGTATCTCCGTCAGCCGGGCTACGGAGCCAGCTACGTCACCGGTGGCCGGCTCATGGAAGAAACGATGGCCGAGCGCGCGCGGCAGCTGGGCAGCGCCTTCACCATGCAGCGCTTCTTCGATGAAGTGAACACGGTGGGGATGATCCCCGTGTCGCTCGTGTACTGGGAGCTCACCGGCGACGACCGGATGATTCGCGAACTGCGCAACGGCAGTGGTCCGCTGCCGTTTCGGTAGAGCAATCGTGCGAACGTCGGCAGTCGTGTGACAGACTGCCGACGTTGGGGACGACTCAGGCCGTCTTGTGCTTGGCCAAACGCGGGAACCAGTTCAGCAGCTTCACCGCGGCGACGATCTCGGGGCGCAGCGTCCACCGCGTCTGCGGCGCTTCCGCGCCACCTTCGGCGAACGTGGCGAACACCGAGGCCTGCGGCTCCTTGGGCGGAACCGTGTACAGCAAACGTCCGGCCAACTTCGCGCCGAACCGGCCGTAGTTGAGATTCACCGCACCCGGCTTCTCGAAGCCGGCGGCTTCCGCGAGTTCGACGGTCGTGAGCGTGTACTCGGGGGCCAGGCAATGCGCGCGCAGCATGCTCCACTGCGCATCGGAAATCGTATTGGCGACATACAGCAGTCGCAGCGCCTTGTGGTACTCGGTCGACGTCGGGATGGGCATCGGCGTCGGCGCGGGTGTGGCAGCAGCGGTGGTCACAAGCAAATCTCCTGAAAGAGAGCACAGCCGCGCGCAGGAGATCGCCGCCGTCACATCGCACACATCGCGTCAAACGGCCAACGGACGGGGATGTTCACACCAAGCCTTACCTTTGGAACATCCCCCGAATACCGCTGTGGCGCAACGGGCGCGGGGCGAATCGTGTGCGGTTTCTCCGTTACTGCATCACGACGCCCCGATTCCCGTCACAATTGTGCTGCTTTCACCGCGCCGCGTGATGCATCACGGCACGATCTTGGCCGGCGGAACGATTTTGATGCCATCGGCGAAGGTGGCGGTCAGCAGATAGAGCAGCTTGGTCGACGGCAGTGCACTCGACGCGAGCGCGAACTCGGTGAGCTGATGTGCACCGTTGGCCTTCGATCCACCGATGGCGATGCTGGGCACCTTGCGCACCACGCCGGGGTTGGCGTCGGTGGCACCGGTGGCCACCGCTTCCGACGCGCCCGGCATGCCGGGGCTCATGCCGAGCGCACGATTGATGTCGATCGCGGTCTGCACGAGGGGATGCGCACGCGCGCCTTCAAGCTGCTTCTCGGTACCGCCGGCGCCGCTCTTCTGCTCGATCTCCACGCGCAACCCGACCTTCTGTTCGTCAGCCACTTCTTTGGTAACGCGGGTAATGGTGCGATCGAGCGAGTCCAGCAGCGCGGGGTCGGAGCTGCGCAGGTCCACCGTGAAGTACAACTCCTGCGGGACGGCGTTGAAGATGTTGCCGCCATGAATCTGTCCGATGTTCATCACGGCGCCGTTGGGGAGCGCCTCGAACTGCAGCTGATACAGGCGATCGATGGCCTTGGCTACAGCCTTGACCGGCGTGGGGATACCGCGTGATGACAGCGTGTGCGCGCCGGGATGCGTGAACACGTACTTGGTCCAGTAGATGCCCAGCGCACCGTACGCCACGCTGCCGTACGACCCATCGGGCACGATGAGCAGATCGGGCTTGGGGTTGTGCTGCATCCAGTACTCCATGCCTTTCAGGCCGAGCTCTTCCTGCACCGTGCCGATGAAGATGATGTCGCCTTTGCTGGTGAACTTGGTGGCGTTCATCACCCGCAGTGTCGACAGCATGTTGGCCACCGACGCGGTGTTGTCACCGACGCCCGGCGCGAACAGCGTATCGCCCGAACGCCGTACCTTCGTGTTGGTTTCGGGCGGAAACACGATGTCGGTGTGCGCGGCGATCACGATCGTGGGGCCACCGCCGGTGCCTTTGCGCACACCGGTCACGTTGCCGATGGAATCGACCGACACCTTCAACCCTTCTTGTTCGAACACCGCCTTCACATAGGCGCCGCGCTGTTGCTCGAGCCGCGACTTGCCGGGCATCTCGGCGATACGGATCCACTCCTCGACCTGACTCGGGAAGCGCTGCTCGAGCATCGCCATCGCCGACTTCACATCGGCGCGCTTGAGGAGCTCGGGATTCCAGCTGGTCGGGAACGTTTGCGCGGCCAGTGGCTGAGCCAGCGGCAGCGAGAGCGACAACGCGGCGGCAGCGACCGCGAGGAAGGCAACAGAGCGACGCATGAGAGAAGAGGTAGAAGTTACGGAAATAGCGGCGGCGGCACGCGCTTCTTCGTGGCCTGCTCGAACGCGTAGGCCAGCCCGACCAGCGTGGGTTCGCCGCAGGCCGACGCGGTGAAGCTCACCCCGAACGGGGCGGGCTTGGGAGTGAGGCCCTCAGGAAACGCTTGCGCGCCCTGCCCCTGCGGCACCGGCAACAGCGCATACGGAACGGTAATGGTGGGATAGCCGGGGCGCGCCCCGATGTTCGCGCTGCTGGTGCCAGGGAAGAGCAAGGCGTCGAGTTGGTGGGCCTTCATGGCGGCGTCGATGCCGTTGGTGGCCGACAGCAGGATGTCCTTGCGACGATCGGCTTCATAGCGCGCGAGGTCGGCCTGCACGTCCATCTCGTCGGAGATGTCGAGCAGCGCCTGTCCGTACTTGATCGCGCCGGCGCGTTGGTGCGCGATGTTCCACATGCGCAGCGCTAGCAGATTCTTCACCGGCGCCCGGTCGCCAAGCAACGACAGCCACGTGTTGAAGTCGCGCTTCATGCCGTACTTGAAGGCGATCGAGCAGTCGGCGTCACGTCCCTTGGCCTGCTCGAGGCCACTGCACGGATTCCAGTTCAGGAAGTTGTTGGCCGGCACCGGCTCCACGACGCTGGGAATGTTTGCGGGGTCGACGATCACCGCGCCCTGCGCCTTGAGCACGGCGATGACGTCATCCATGGCCGTGTTCTGCGCAGCCGTGAGTCCACCGCGCGGCGTGTTGCTGCCACCGGCCGGCGGAACCGTGGGCTCGTAGAAGAAGGCGCGTGGAATCCCGATACGGGCGCCCTTGAGCTTGTCGGTGCCCAGGAACGCGGTGTAGTCGTTGCGCGGTGGTGGGGTGCAGGCCTTGGTGGCGGCATCGTTCGCGTCGGGGGCAGTGCCCTCGAGCGCCCCCAGCATGATCGCCGCGTCGCGCACGGTGCGCGTCATCGGTCCGGGGGTGTCCTGATCGGCCGTGATGGGAATTACGCCGTACCGGCTCACACGCCCCACCGTGGGCTTGATACCCACCAGAAAGTTTTGCTGCGACGGACTGAGAATCGAGCCCGACGTTTCGGTGCCGACGCTGCCGGCCCAGAAGCTCACGTTGGTACCCACCCCCGAGCTCGAGCCACCGGTGTTCAGCACGGGGCGTCCGTCGAAGAACGCGTCGCGCGGATCACGCCGAGGGTCCCACGGATTCATGCCGTAGCCGGTGAGCCCCGTGTAGTTGCCCGGCATGCCGCTGGCGGTCCAGTTGGCGAGTTCGGTGAGCTGCGTCTTGGCGATGATGATCGCCCCGGCCGCCTTGAGGTTGCGCGTGACCGTGGCGTCGTAGTTCGGCATCAGGTCGGCGAAGGCGAGCGCCCCACCGGACGTCGCCATCTCGACCGTCTGAATGTTGTCCTTGAGCGCGATCGGAATACCGTGCAACGGTCCACGAAGGCGCCCCGCGGCGCGCTCGCGATCGAGCGAGTCGGCGATCGCCAACGCTTGCGGGTTCACGGTGATCACGGCGTTGAGCTTGTCTTCGTACATCGCGATGCGGGCGAGATACTGCTGCACGATCTCGCGCGACGTGGTGCGCTTCTGCTCGAGCGCGGTACGCAGGTCGGCGAGACTGGTTTCGACGACAGTCACAGGGCCCTGAACGGGCGGACGCTGGGCCCCGAGAACGGCGGGACGGCACAGGAGCGCCGCCACGGCGGCGAGGGCCACCCGGGAGAACCGGGTGCACGCAAGGGAGGTGAAAAGAGGCATGCGCCAAAGTGGCGACGAATCGGACCCGCGTCCATTGCGGATCCCGGCCGGACATCAGGCGGTGCGCGTCAGTCAGCCCGCACGTCGAGCCCCATGGCCTGCACGAGCGACAGCGCCTGCTGCAGGTCGATGATCGCGCCCTTGAGCCGCACCTTGGCGGGATCGAGCGCACTCAGATCGCTGCCCCGCAAATCGCAGTTGGTGAAGTCGGCGCCGTCGAAGTCGGCACCCGAGAGATCGGCGTCGCGGATCGAGCCGTCCTGACAGCGCAGGCGCGAGAAGTCGGCCTCACGTAACCGCGTGCCGCGCACGATCGCCCGCGACAGATCGGCGCCCGTCAGCCCCACGTGCGACCAGTTGCCACCGGCCACCTGCATGAGGTCGAAGGTGCAGCGTACGAAATTGCTGCCCACGAACTTGCACTCGGTGAAGCGCGCGTCGAAGAACGAGCAGCCGTTGAACGTGCAGTTGACGAACGCCGCATCGGTGTGCACCGAGCAGTTGAACGTGGCCCGCATGAACGTGCAGTCGGTGAACACCGCACCGCGATTCACCACCTCGGTGCACTCCAGGTCGGTGAACTTCACGCCGGTGTGCGTCTGCCCGGAGATGTCTTGTCCTTCCCAGTCGGTCTTGGTCATGTCAGCGCGGACGGCTGAACACAGCCCCGTGCGGAATGCCGGCGCCGCTCCCCCCATGCGGCCACGTGATGCCCTCCATGCGTAGGCCGACCTCCGCACTGCCTGCGGCGCGGAACCGTTCGTCGAGGGCGAGCGCACCGGTCGTGGCATTGAAGGTCGCCAGCAGCACACGCGTCTTCATCGCCTGATAGCCCGTAATCACCACGCGCTCGTGGTTGGGTTCGATGCCGATCCAGTGCGGCACGTCATCGGGGCCCA
>NZ_JBILKJ010000261.1:0-2851 GCF_044376735.1 Gemmatimonas sp. | reverse complement strand
TGGCGCGAACGGCCGCGCTCGCATCGCGACGTACGCCGCGCTGCCGGGCAGGGGCGGCGCGCTCGAGATCCTCCAGCCTCTCGACCGTGACCGCCGGGAAGAGATCGTCGAGGCTCGGCGAGACGTTCAGCGCCACCGCGATGCGCACCAACCGCTCGAACGCGATCTGCCCCGTGCTCTCGAAGCGCCGGAGTGTGTCGACTGAGACGCCGGCCCGCTCCGCCAGGACCTCGCGTGTGAGTCCAAGCGCGAGGCGGCGGGCCTTGGCGCGCTCGCCGGTGCGCTGTACCAGCGCCTTGGGAGTCTGTTCGATAAGTTGTGCTTTTCGCATCAATAACCCTCTGAATCGATTCTTATAGCGTAAATATAAGGTGTTATCGTACAACCGCTACCTTCGTGCGCGTCACGGTCGCAACCACCGCCGGCGACGTGCCCTCATCGAGTAACGATGTGCAACAGGCTGTCTGCCGCCGCCCGCCACCTCTGGGCGATGCTCCGGGCGCACCGCGACCGCTCAGACAATCCCGCTCATGTGGATGGCAGGTGCTCACAAGCACGGCAAGCGCCATGAGGATTCGCGGGAGTCGGATCACGAAGATCCCCGTGATCCACATACGCCCGTCGACACCGTGAGGTCGCGCTGGTAGCTGCATCTCGTCGCTCCGTTTGCTAGGACGGAAGCAAGCTGCGTTGGCCATTGTCGTTGCGCATCCGGGTGGTTCCGAGTATTTCCGAAGCCATGCCTACGGAAAACCGAAGCACACGAAAGTCATCGGCGAGCGTCCGAAAACGAGCAAAGTCCGCATCAAAGGACGCCCCCAATCGAGCGTTCCAAGATCGGCTCCGGCTGCTTGTTCGCGGCTTCGATAGCGCGGCAGCCTTCGCAAGGCACTGCGGAATTCAACAGGCTCGTGTCTCTGAGTGGCTCGCGGGAGAGCAGATGCCAGGCGCGAGCTTGCTCAGTCAGATATGCGAGCGGACGGGCGTCTCTGCCGACTGGCTGCTCATGGGCCGCGGGGGCGAGAGTGTCGTTCCGTGGACGGCGAGTAGATCACGCGAAGAACTCGAACAGGATCTTGCGATCCACGTTCATTCCCACATCCGCAGGCGCGACAACGAGGGCGCGTTCAATGTCGTCAAGGGTCACGGGCTTTCGACCGATTGGCTGGTCGACGGCTGCGGACTGATGAACTCGCTGCTGGAGGCCGAGGAGCAGCGTATTCGCGACTGGGCTGTGTGGGAGCACAAGGTTGATTCACTGCTTCATGTATCCGAGGACATCGTCGAGACGCTGAAAGCCATCGTTCCGTTGCTGCCGGAGGATGATGTTGAACTTGGCGCTCGTGTGCAGCAGCTCGGTGAGGCAGCGATTACAGCGCTTTCGATCTCGAACGTCCTCGATTCGCCGCCACCACCGAACTGCATGCGTCGATTCGGAGGAAGAGTCACGTGGTCATCCCGGGTGGGCCCCACACTCGCCTTGAAGCGTTTGCTTGATCGCGTGAAGAGAGCCCCAGAGAAACGCGGGCGCCGCCAGTTTCAATTCTCTGCGACCGGCAAGCTGATCGTGGCTCCCGTTGATGCGCTGAAGCCATGATCCGATCGTCCCTCCCCGCCCGAAACCCTGAGCGTTTTGTCACATTCTTTGTCACATCGGCACGATGGAAGGCCTGTCACGCGTGATTTCCCCTCTGAAGATCACAACCGCTCTGATCGTATCGGTCGTCCGAGGGGAACTACGGCGCGTACCTCGCGGACCTGAAGAAGCGGAAAGGGGTCGGATGCATGGCCGAAATCGGAGTTCGGAAACCGCGTTCGGCGGTCGGCAGTCGGACTCGCGGTGCGGGTAACATCGGCCGCACACCCCTCCGACCTCCGAATTCGGGACGCGGTTTCCGATCTCGGACCTCCGGCATTGATCCGACTTCCGACCTCCGACCAATCCGGTCGATCCGATCAATCCGCCCATCGGACATCGGAGGTCGGATGAGTGTCCGAAATCGGAGTTCGGAAACGGCGTCCGGCGGTCGGAGCCTTGCCGAGCACTTCAGGCACGGTTTCGGGGCGGCCGAGCGTCCCACACGAGGCCACGCGAGGCCGAACTCCCGGGGAGCGTACCGCTCAGTTGGGGAGCCCGAAATTGTCGTGGCCGAGCATCGCAGCAGCCGGGCGCGGGTCAAGCATGGGGATCTCGCGCATGAAGGCCTGAATCTCGGCACGCCGGGTCGCGACGGAGGGCAGGGGCGGTTCGGCGGCGGAGCCGCCGCAGGCCGCGGCTGGGGCCTGCGGCGCGCGATCGTCCGCCTCGTCGATCGATGCGCCGGTGTTGGTCGTGGCCAGATCGTACGCCATAGGGCGCCGTCAGGACGCGCAAAGACCCCATTGCTCCACGTCCGCCCGTGGCGAGGTGCGAAGGCCATTGCCAACGGACCGTCGACCGAGGCGTACAGCGAGCAGACGGCACGCGAGGCGGGGACTGACAGGCATTTCCGCTACGGCACCGCATGGTGCGCGCGACGTGGTCGGCTGTTTTCGACCAGCACGAGCCGCGATGCCGGCGTGGTGGCCCCGCTCAGGGCAGCGTTGGTTGGTGGTGCGGCCGACGAACGGCGACGCTCATCGCGCGCTCGGGCAGGCGCGAACGCCACGACTCCGCTGTCGTGTGGGCGGGGCTCGACGAGCCGGTCGTGGGACGCCGTCGCCTCCGGCGGTCACCCCCCTAGACCCGTCCGGTGCTGATCAGCTCGTGTGCATCCTGTGTGGGCCCGGTGTCGCGGACCTCGACGTCATCGGAGCCGCCATGCTCGAAGCGCTGGTAGACCTCGAGCACCCGTGGCAGGGCTCGACGGAA
>NZ_JBILKJ010000113.1:0-8871 GCF_044376735.1 Gemmatimonas sp. | reverse complement strand
AGGTCGATGGAGCCCGTGAGATAGCCGCGGAACTGATCGTCGCGCAGCCGTCGCAGCATCGGCGCGTACTCGCGCGCGTGGGCCGAGCCGTGCGTCTCGAGCGCGCTCGCCACCGCGGACGTCGAGAAGTCGCGCACGGGCATGGAGAAGCGCCACTCGCGCAGTGTGGCTTCCTGCGGCACCACGCTCAGCGCGAAGCCCGCGTCGGGAATCGCGGCGTGACGCACCGTGTCGATCATCTCGCGAATGTGCGTCGGTGTCCACCGGCCGTCGCGTGGCACCGCCACGCCAAATGCGCGAAGGGCTTCCCGTACGTCCGTGTCGGTGGTCGCCGTGGGCTTCGTGAAATCGGTGTGCTCGAACAGGCCGTGCAGCACGTTGCCGATGTCCGCCCCGGCTGGCACGCCGCGGAAGCCGGCCACGTGCGTTGCCGTGCGACGCACCTCCTCGGGGTGCAGGATGTCGTCGACATCGCGGCTGTCCACGTGCGACACGTTGCGCGTGAGCATGGTGAAGCTGCTGCTGCGCCAGACGGCCAGCTGACCCGGCGCCGTCGTGAACGTGAGCGGTGCGCGGCGCTCGGGCGGCGCTCCCGGGGCCGGAGGCGACGACGGCGGCGCCTGCAGGACCACGTCGGCGATACCCATGGTGCCAGCGCTGGCGGCGATCAGCGTATCGATCGGCGCGCGCTCCACCGTGTCACGGCTTCCCTGAATGAGCCATCCGAGCGGCGACGCCGCGGCGGCGGAGAAGTTGCCCCATGTCACGTAGCAACGGGACTCGGCGCGCGTCAGCGCCACGTACGTGAGACGCAGATCTTCGCCGAGCTGTTCGAGCTGCTTCTGTTTACTGCGCTGTTCCTGCAGGGGCGAACCGATATCGAGCACCATGCCGTCGTCGAGCGGCGTGAGCGAGTACGGCACCTCGAGCGCCTTCGGTGCGAACGATTTGGTGCGCCAGAGCGTGGGGCAGAACACCACGGGCCACTGGAGTCCTTTGGCCTTGTGAATGGTGAGGATCTGCACGGCGTCGGCATCGCTTTCCAGCCGCATCTCGCGACGTTCGGGCGTTATGGCGGAGCCACGTTCACTCGCCACCCAGCCTAGCACTGCATCGGGCGTGAGCGCCGAGACCGCGTCGGCCTCCTGCAGAATCTCGAGGACATGCCGCACGTTGGTGACACGCCGCTCGCCATCGCGCAGCGACAGCAGTCGCGCCGTGGCACCGCACTCGTTCATCAACCACGCCAGCGCCGTGGCGCCACCATGTCGCAGCCACATCGTTCGCGCCCGAACCAGCCGATCGAGCACGCCGTCCAGTGCCCCGTTCCCGTCGTTGCGCAGGGTGTCGGCCACCGCCACCGCGTCGCATCCCCAGAGGCGCGTGGCCATGGCCGACCGCACCGCCGCCCCGTCACGCGGCGCGGCGATCGCTTCAGCCAACCGCACGAGTTCACCGGCTTCGTCACTGGCCAGCACATCCTGATTGGCACCCACGACACACGGAATGCCCGCCGCGTCGAGCGACATTTTGACTTCCTGTGCCTCGGCGTTGGTGCGCACCAACACCGCCGCCTGCCCCGCGCCGAGGCCATTGGCCATCAGGCGCTGCATTTCCACGGTGACCGCCTGGACAGCAAACGTGGTGCCCTGCTCCTTCGCAATGCCGCTCTTGGAGGTGTTGTACGCCGAGCCCACCCACATCCACTCCAACGCCTTCCGGCCGTCACCCGTGAGGGCCTCAGGCACGCGCACCTGATTGGCCGCCATGACCTCGGGCACGCCGATCAGCTCGGGGCTGCAGGCGAACGGCTCGGGGTTGTTGTGGAACAGCTGCGTGACGCCACGCACCATCGCATCGGTGCTGCGGAAGTTCGTGAGCAACGTGTAGCGTCGTTCGATGTTCGCAGCAGCCTTGAGATAGGCGTGCACATCGGCGTTCCGGAACGCGAAGATGGATTGCTTCGGATCGCCGATCAGGAACAGCGGACAGCCACTGAATGCGGTCGAGAAGATCGGAAACTGGGTGGGATCGGTGTCCTGGAACTCGTCGATCAATGCCACGCGGAAGCGCTCGCGGATCCGCGTGGCCAGCAGCCCCCCCGGTCCTTCGGCCACCAGAATGTCGTGCAAGCGGCGCAGGAGATCGTCGAAGCCCATGAGATGACGCGCCTGCTTCTCCTGCTCGAAGGCCTTCGACACCGTGAGCACAAAGTCCTTGAGCAGCTCGGGGGCGAACTCGGGCGCCGCGTCGATCGTGGTACGCGGATGCCGCAGGTACGGCCGCACCAGATTCTTGATCCACGCGGTCGGATCGTCCCCGTCGTCGGAAATCCGCGCAGCGGCCTCCGGCACATGCAGTACGCGACGACGTATCCAGTCCTGCGTGAGACGCTGCAGAATGTCGGTGTCGTCTTGCAGGAACGTGCCGCCGAAGTGCACGCGACTTTCCAGCGCGCTCTCGGAGAGTACCCGATGACAGAAGCCGTGAATGGTGGACACGCCGAGCTCGTCGAGCGCACCGAGGGCGGCACGTACGATGGGCGCAGCGGCGCTGCCGTGCCGCTCTCGCAGCACGAACAGATCGTCATTCCCCGCATCGCGCGGCGGCGGCGCGTCCGACCAGACGCGATCGGCCTCGCGCAACACGGCACGAATGCGACCGATCAGTTCCTGCGTGGCCTTTTCGGTGAACGTGACCACGAGAATCTGTCCGAGATGCTCCACCTTCCGTTCGAGGAGCAGCCGCAGCACGAGTCGGGTGATCGCGAACGTCTTGCCAGTACCGGCACTGGCTTCCACGAGCGTGATGCCGGGCTCCAGCGCCACACCGAGCGCACTGAAGGGCATCATAGGCCGGCCCCCGCCACCATCTGCGGCGACCACGATGCCTCGAACAGCCTTATGGTAAGGCTCTCGAACATGTCGCGCTGTGTGTCAAACGCCAGTGTATCGCGGAAGCACAGCTGCACGTAGGGATCAGCTTCGTCGCCGGGGGCGCCGAAGTCGTTTCCCGTGAACGCGGCGGCGGCCTTCTTGATGGGGAGTTGCGGCTGGGCCCTCGACTTCGGGTTGAGCGCGATCTTGGCGTTGTGCACCATCGACGCCCGATAGGCCTCGGCTGCATTCGGGAAGAAGGGCAGAGGGGCGCGACGCGCATCATGCATGGCACTGATCCAGCCATCCAGCACGTCGGTGGCGTTCGGCACTTCGATCATCGACTCGACGATCGCCTTCTCCTTCCTGCTGTCGGGATACGTGAGCACCGTGGTACCGGGCACCTCCGCCCCCTGCTGCTTCGCCGCGCACATCACGACGTGCTCCACCCACGCCACGATTCGGTGGCGTGCCGACACGCTCCCGGTGCGCACGACATAGCGGGCGTGCTCGATCACGCCCTCCACCGCGCCGGTGATACGCCAGTCGGTGCCGAGAACCATGAGCGCCGCGCTGGTGCGGGTACCTTCGGGCAACGCGTCAATGACCGATCTCGCTTCGTTTTCCAGGCGCGTGAACCACGACGCGCCGAGGGCGCCGGGCGGAAGCTTGCCCGTTGCCACCATCTGACGCTGCATCCACTCGGCATCGCGACGGCCACTCATTACCGCGCGCAGCATATCGGCGCGCACACCGCCCTGCTTCAGCTTGTTGAGCCAGTGCAACTCACTGTCCGGGCTGTCGGTCGCACCGGTGTCGGGGAGACGCAGTCGTAACGCCTGCTCGCAGAACCACTGCGACGGATTGCTCCAGAAGCCGGTCAGGGTGCGCAGCGCAATCTCGGCCACGTCGTCGTTTACGAGATCGGGCACCGTGTCCACGAAGAACGGGTAGCCCTCGGCCGCCGCCGGGCCCGACGCCCTGTCCGGCAGCGGCGAGAAGGTGATCAGCCGCGGATCAGCGGCGCTGACATACCGATCGCTGAACGCCTGCAGCGGATGACGCAGCACGAGATCGGCCCGTGCGCTGCCGTTGGTGCGTCGATCGAGATGGTCGAGCAACTCATCGACGACGATGGACGGCGCCCGCGCCGCGTTGTCGCGGGGATCGTTTCCGCTGTAGGTGAGCACCACGCGCGATTCGGCGGCCATCAGCAGATCGAGAAAGAGCTGCCGGTCGTCGTCGCGCAGATTGCGATCGCCGTCGCGTGCTTCGCATGACAGCAGGTCGAACGCCGGGCGGCGGTCGCGCCGCGGGAACGCCGCATCGTCGAGGCCAGCCACCGCGATCACCTTGAAGGGTACGCTGCGCATGGGCTTGAGCGCGGCCACCGTGACGCGGCCACTGAGAAACCCCGAGCCGAAGCTGTCATCGGCGAGTTCCTGCTCCAGCCAGTCGCGCACCACGCTGAACGGCACGAGCGCGGTGTATCCCGCCTGCTCGGCCGTGGAGGACAGCGCCTGCAAAACCGCACGCACGGTGTTCAGCCCCTCGCGCTCGGCGGCGCTGGTGGGCTGCACGATGTGGTCGAGGAACTCCGACAGGGCAGCCGTCCACTCGGCGATCGACCGCGACGGCCGCCACGACTGCAGCGTGCCCGCAAGCGTATCGATCCAGTGCGAGAGCGCGGCCAGCGCCGCGGCGTCGCCAACGGTGTCGCCGGCCTGCGGCAGCACGCCCAGCACCATGTCCGGCACGGCGCCAGCCATCTGCCCCAGCAGCAGCCGATCGAGACCGGTGCGCCAGGTGGGCATGTCGGTCGCCGGCAGCGCGAGACGCACGAGGGCCTCGTCGTCGTAGCCCCAGCGCACGTTGGCCTCGCGCGTGATCTGCGCAAGATACTCCACTTGGCCCTGATCGAGGCCGGCTGCGGTGTATATCGCCGGCTGTTCCAGCACGCCGAACACTTCGGAATGCGTGAGACGTCCGCCCTCGAGCGAAAGGAGCCGCAGCATGGCGGTGGCCACCGAGTCGTCGCGACGTCGGCGATCGGCCACGGTAAACGGCAGGCTCACCGATCCGTCGTTCGCACCGAACACCGACTGCACGAGGGGCGCCCAGTCGCTGATGTCCGGTACGAGTAGCAGGACATCGTGCGGCTTGAGCGTGGGGTCGCTCACGAATGCGTGGCCGATCTGATCACGAATGATCTCGAGCTCGCGCCGCTTCCCGTGTGCCGCGTGTACGCACAGCGAGGTATCGTCGGCCGCGAGAGTGAGGGCACTCAGGCCATCGGCACCACGAGCGCCCGTACCCGCCAATTCCTCCTGCAGCCGCGCGAGCAGCGTGTCCGCGCCGTTGGCCGACTGGTCGTGCCGCGCCACGATCGTCGCGCCCTGCGCCACCAGCAGTCGCTGCAGCACCTGCCCCTGACTGCCGAACGCCGTTGCCAGCGGATGCGGCGCCGCTGTTGAAGTCGTACGATCCGGCAACAGGGCGGCGTACACCGTGACCTCGGTGTGCCGCGCGATTGCCGCGAGCAGCTCGATGATCCGAGGCGGCAGCGAGCTCACCCCGAACACGGTTACCCGTGACGGCAGCGACAATGTACCCGGCTTGGCTTCGTGGACGTGCGCCAGTAGTCGCGTGAGCCGGCGAGCCCCATGCTCCGCGCCGTCTCGACACAGTTCGCGCCACAGCGCTGCCTGCCAGCGCTCGTGCGGCGAGTCAAGCGGGTGCTGGCCGCGCTCCCACGCCTCGAGCAGATCGTGCCGGAACAGCTGGTAGTCGTCGAACCGCGCGGCCACCTGCGCGGCGAGCCCGAAGCGCATCCGGTCATCACCATCGCCAAGATAGCGAGACAACGCCGCATACTGCGGGTCACCCGGCTTCACGTCGCGCAGCAGGGCATCCACCCGCCAGGTCATCGACTCGCGCGAAAACGGATCGACGTCGCCCTCCGACATCCCCACCGAGGCGGCCAGCGCGCGTACGAAGCGCGCCGGAAACGGCAGCTGCACCGAACCCGCACACCCCAGCGCATCGGCCATCGCGAGTGTGAGCCACTGCCGCATGCCCTGGCTCTGCACCACGATGATTTCCACATCACGCGGCGGAAGCGGAGCCGCTTGCAGTCGCGCGATCAGATGATCGCGCAGCACGCCCAATCGAGGGGCGATATACACATTCATACTTGGGATTCTAACGTGTAAAGCGCCCGTCGACGTCCTGGAGTCATGCGGAGAGGCGCATGACTCCAGGATAGTCGCAGGGTCTGACAATGCCGTACCGACCTGCCGACGTTACTTCGAGCCCGCCTTGGTGGCCGGTGCGATCGGACGGTTCGTGACCACTGGGCCGTCCCGCTTGGTCGGATACGTCTCGGCCAGCGTGTTGCCGTCGTACAGGCGGCCGTTCTTCATGACGAACTTGATCTTGTTCGTGTTCCGCAGGTCGGCCAGGGGATCGGCGTCGAGCACCACGAGGTCGGCCAGTTTACCCACCTCGATCGAACCTACGTCACCTTGCAGGCCGATCGCCTGCGCGCCCATCGCCGTGGCCGTGCGCAGCGCTTCCATGGACGTCATCCCGCCAGACGCCATGGCCCACAGCTCCCAGTGATAGCCGAGGCCCTGCAGCTGGCCGTGACTGCCAATGCCGAGCCGACCACCGGCACGGAGAATCTTCGTGGCTTCGGTGGCCAGCTGCGGGAAGATGTACTCCTCGTCGCGGAACCAGCCGCCAGCCGTGCCACCGCCGGGCATCGACGCCATGCGACGACGCGTCTTGAGCGCCAGCTCCTCGTAGGCCGTGAAGCGCTGGAGCTTCGCATCGCCGTACGGATTCTCCTTCGTGTAGAAGTAGTTCTCGCCCCACGGGCCACCGTAGTTCACCAGCAGCGTAGGCGTGTAGGTGCGCTTCGACCACGCCATGAAGCTGGTCACGTCGAAACCCAGCGGTACGATGCCCATCGAGTGCTCGAGGCCGGGATAACCATCGATCGTCTCGCTGAGATTGAGCTTCACATCGAGCGAGCCTTCCGTCGTCGGCATCAGCTGCTGTTCGCGCGCAGCCTTGATGATCCACTGCCGCGTCTGACGCACACCGGCCACGTACATCTTGATGGTCTTGGTGTCGTAGTAGCTGCTGTAGCGCTTGAGGATGCTGCGCGCGTGCTCCTGATCGCGAATGAGATCGCGCTCAAAGATGCCTGGGCCGGTAGAGAAGATGCGGGGCCCGATGATTTGTCCGGCATCGACCATGTCCTGATACGTCAGGACGTCGGTGGTGGCTGTCTGCGGGTCACGCGTGGTGGTCACGCCATACGCGAGATTCGCCAGATACGCCCACGGCTGCGTTTCGTGAATCGTCCCACGCTCGGCGCGCAGGTGGGCATGCGTATCGACGAAGCCGGGAATCACGGTGGCGCCAGCCAGGTCCATCTCGGTGGCGCCGGCCGGGACGGTCACGGTGCCCATGGCGCCCACGGCGGTGATGCGATTGTTGGTGATCACGAGATCGCCACGCGCAATGACTTCGTCACCCTTCATGGTGATCATGCGCGCATTGCGCAGCACCACCGTTCCGCGCGGAATGTCGCGGGCGGCCTGCACCAGCACGCGCTTCTCGGCGGGCTCGTACGGGCGCGGGCGCAGACTGTCGGCCATGGTGGAGTCGCGGCGCGAGGCGGCGATGGCGGCGTCGCGCGCCGCGGCCGAGTCGAGATCGTACACGACATGCGCGTTCCCGATCGACCAGTGCACGCGCCGACCGGTGCTGTTCCACGCCGGGAACTGGCCACCGATGTCGGTGAGCCGCTTGACCGGCACCGCGGCGGTGTTCGGGTCGGCTACACTTACCGACGGCTGCGTGCCGCGCGGCGGTACCACCACCGTGTAGAAATCCTGATTGATCTGCGCCAGCGCCACGTCGCCGCTGGGCGACATGAGCGTGAGCGTCGCCGACGGGCCCGGCGTGTTGGGTTCCTCGGCGTCGCGCTGCAACATCAGCTCGGACGGATTCACGTCATGATCGTCGACGTTGCCGCCGCCCGACGGACCGGTCACCCGCAGATGCCGCTGTTCGTCGCTGCCGTCCCAGCGAATCGACACGAGGCCGTTGGTGCTCGACGAGAGGTAGATGCGCGACGTGTCCTTGGCGAAGTGCGGCACGCTGCGCCCCGCGGCGCGCGCAATCACGGTGGGCTCACTGCCGCCCAGCGCCGTGGGCGTGGCGGGATACCACACGATGTTCGTGGGCGCGGTGACACCGGTCTGATCGCGACGCCCCTGCGCCGCCGTCTGCGTGAGCACGATGCGCGTGCCGTTGGGCGACCACACCGGCTGCCGCAGCGTGCCCACGACCTTGCTGAGCAACACCGGCGCCACGGCGCGCGGCGACACGGCCGCCTTGTACAAGCGACCGCCGTCGTTGGCCCAGGTGACCCACGCCAGCGACTTGCCATCGGGCGACCAGGCCGGCTCCGATTCGATGCTGGTCAGCGTGGACACGCGGCGCGGCGTACC
Organism: Gemmatimonas sp.; assembly: GCF_044376735.1. Classification (GTDB taxonomy): domain Bacteria; phylum Gemmatimonadota; class Gemmatimonadetes; order Gemmatimonadales; family Gemmatimonadaceae; genus Gemmatimonas. Next base: position 470 of record NZ_JBILKJ010000113.1, on the reverse strand, counting down.
GCCGGGATAGTCCATCACGTACAACTTCTCGAGCGCGATGAAAGCGAGCTGTTTGCCATCCGGACTCGGCACGGCGTCGCGGATCTGCCGCACCGTGAACTGCGCGCTGTCGGAGATGGGATACTTGAATGCCAGCTCCGGTCCGCCTTCGATGGTGGCCTGCACACGGAACGGAATCTCCGTCTGTCCACTGCCGTCGATGGCCACGCGCCAGATCTTGTTGGCGTAGCTCGCGACCAGCTCCTTCGAATCGGGAGTGAAGCTCATGCCGGGGAGCGCATCCAGCGGCGCGCGCGATTCCATCTCGTCGCGCTGTGTGGGATAGGCCAGCCAGCGCTCGTCGCCGGTGGCGAGTTCCCGCACCCGCAGCCCCGTCTTGTCTTCGTAGCGTGACCCGTACACGAGCCACTTGCCGTCAGGGCTGAGCGTAGGGCGTACGGCCGACCCGTAACGCGACGACTGAACGTCGC
>NZ_JBILKJ010000260.1:0-2867 GCF_044376735.1 Gemmatimonas sp. | reverse complement strand
GATGCGGTGGTACCCTGGGACCGTCGCATCCGCTTCCACGTGCACGAGATTGCCGCTCGGCGCGTTTGGCGGCTTGTTCTCGAAATTCGAATACGAGATCTGGTTGCGTTGGCTTGGCGCCTGAATGGAGATGTACTTCTGGGCGGAATAGCCGTTGACGTTGAGCTGGGTCAGCAGATTGTCGCTGCCGGTGACCGTAATGATCACCCCGGCAATGCTGCCCGACGTGAACTGGAATCCGCTGAACACGACGCGATTCGCGGAGATGGTGATGGCGTTGGTCCCGTGCAGGAACACACCGCCCGGTGTCGCGGCGCGCACGACGATCCCGCTGGTCGAGACGTTGATGCTGTTGTTCAGGTAGGTGCCATCCGCGACGACGATTTCGTCGCCAGCGGCGGCGCTATTGATCGCGGTCTGCAGGGCGGCGATGCTGCGAACGGTGATCGTGCGTGCCAACGGGCCCGCTCGCGGGACGGTCGGCGCGCTCGGGTCGGCGCACGCGGCAGTGAGTCCTCCCACGGTGACCGCCGATCCGGCCGCGGCCATGGAGCGCAGGAAGTCTCGACGATGAACGTTCGGGGCCGTCATGCTACGGTCTCGGTGAAATTGGAGTGTCTGGTGACTCGCACGCGTGCGGAATGAGACCGCAGATCGGGAGCGCTTGAGTGGACCGCGCGATCGCGGCCTCAGTGATTGCCGTCTCGCCGTTCGACATGCACCTCACCGCCCTCCAGTCCACCCCTTACGGCGCGTCCCCGCCATACGACCGGATGTAGTCCACCTCCAACCGGAACGTGCCGTCTTTCCCGTCGGCGATGTACAGCCCCACGCCGCGGATGCGTGCCACGTCGAGGGGCGCCGCGTTCACGGCCCGGCCGAAGATGGTGCTCCGTAGCGCGCTGAAGGGCACGCGCACCAGGGTCCATTCGGCGGTGGTGGCGATGGGGGCGCGACGCGAGATGGTTCGGCCGTACGTGCGGGTGCCGTCGTCGATCTCCACTTCGAACTGGCGCCCGCTGCCGCGCACGCGGAGTTCGATCCCCGCCTGTCCCGTGAGGTCGATGTCCCGCCGCGCGCGTACGGAGGTAAATCCGCCATCCTGCGTAACCAGCGTGCCGGTAAAACGCAGCGTCCCCTCGGCGACCGCGACGAACCCCGCGGAGTGCCCGCCCATGACCCCGTCGTTCACGACGTCCCACTCCGCCTCGTTGGCGCGGTCGAACGCAAACAGGGTGGCCGGTGCCGGCATGGGCACGTGATGCGGACGCGCCCCCACACCGAACAGCAGCAACAGCGACGGCACCAGCAGTCGGCGCACGCGCACCGACTAGACGGAGAAGGTGAGCACGCTGCCGTTCACCGTGACCGGATAGCTGCGCAGCGGCGTCGCGGCGGGGCCGGTCGCCACCTGTCCGTTAGTGCGGAAACGGGAACCGTGACAATCGCATTCCAGCAGCGACGTGGTGTTGTTGAAGCGGGACAGGCCGCAGCTGCTGTGGGTGCAGGTTTTGGAGAGCGCGACGAATCCGGTGCCCGTGTTGATCACGATGGCATCGGTTGCCGAGAGAATCACGAACTGCCCGGCGGTCGCGATCCCGGCCAGCGTGGTGTTGATGGACACCGACGACCCGCTGATCGTGACGCCGGCCTGCGCCGTGCCGGTGTTGCCGCCTCCGGTTGGCGGGGTGGTCGTGGGGCCGCTGCTGGGGGCGGTGGTCCCGCCACTGCAGGCCGCGGCCAGCGCGGCGGCGACAAAGTAGGCGGCTGTGGTGCCCACAAAGGCACGGCGATCAACGACGTCGGGAAGGGGCGAGTCGGACATAGATGGTGGGCTGAACGCGAAGTAGGGCGTAGCGATTGGAAGGGCGTCGGGCTTTGCGGTGCACGCCGCGATCGTGGCGTGCGTGACGCAGAGCAGTCGTGTGCTCGCGAGTCGCGTGCGCGTGTATGGTTGACTGCGGGAACACGCCCATGATGTCAATCTACGGGACAGGTGCGTTGGGCACGAGGGTGACCCACGCCCTACGGCGCGTCCCCGGCATGCAACCTGATGTCGTCCACTTCCAGCCGGAACGGGGGCTGTCCGTCTCGCGCCATCCCGTGCCCCGTGACCTGTCTCCCCGGTGCGTTCGCCGACAAACACCAGCGGCGCGAGGTCAGGCCGCGCGTCTTCCCACGAACGCGTTCACGTCGAAGTGGTCGGCCGGCACCACACTCTCGACCACGTGCAGCCGATGGGTGCCGTCGTCGCCTCGCCGACTGGTGTCGATCTCGTCGCCGTCGCGTTCCAAGCGGTCGTTCACCGGGACGATCACAGGATGCAGCGGATCGCCGTCGGTGGTGCGCACCACGACGCCGAGCTGCTCCGCACTGGTGCGGACCAGCGAGCCCACCGGGAAGAAGGTGATCGTGTTGACGAAGGTCTTGACCAGCGCCGTGTTAAGCGTGTCGCCAGCGAGGCGGGCGAGCATCAGGCAGGCGCGCTCGGGTGTGGCTGGCGCCCGGTAGGTCCGGGCGCCGGTCACCGCTTCGTAAATGTCGACCACCGAGACGAGCTGACTGAGCGGGTGCGGGATGACCCCGTCGCCGCCATCGGGGTAGCCGGTCCCCTTCACCGTGCGGTGATGCTCCAGCGCGATGCGAGGCGTGAGCGGGTGCAGCCCCTTCATCCGCATCAGGATCTCGGCGCCAAGCACGGGGTGCGATTCGATGGTGCGGCGTTCGTGATCGTCGAGGGCGCCTGGCTTCTGGATGATCTCGAGCGGGATGCGCGTCTTGCCGATGTCATGGAGCAGCGCCGCCTCGATCAGCGCCGTGAGCACGTCGGCGTCAAGCCCGACCCGGCGCCCCAACAACAGGCTGAG
>NZ_JBILKJ010000002.1:0-80751 GCF_044376735.1 Gemmatimonas sp. | reverse complement strand
ACCGTGAGCAGTAGGACGGCGAGCAGCGCTGTCAGGGCCGCCGACAGCGGCGACCACAGCAGCAACGTCACGACCAACGAGGCCCCCGACGCGCTTCCGGTGAGCAGCGTCAGGGCGATATCGAAGAGCCATTTGCCCGCGAAGACGAAGAGTCCAGTCAGTCCGATATGATCGGCGAAGAAGACCGCCTTGAGCCACGAGGCGCCAAACGCCACCAGTGCGAGGACGAGCGCCGAAGCGCCGAACGACCCGGGTGCGAGGGCATCGACCGCGAGCCCGGCCAGAAAGCCCGTGACGGCGGCGAAACCGGGCCGCATGCGCACGGCCGAGAACAGAACGGCTATGAGAAGGAAATCGACGTTGGCGCGGCCACTGAACAGCGGACGCACCGCAAAATGCGCCGTCAGCAGAAGGGCGAACCCCGTCCATGCGCGCAGCGCGCTGCCGATTCCCGACATCGGTGGCTTCGGGCGATTCACGCGCTGCTCCACCTCGTTCCCGCGATCACCGGAGTACCGGAGGAGGGCCGGTGCGCGGCGCCGCTGGCGGAACGATGACACGCGGCTTCGCGCTATCGGGGCGCGCGCGTGTGCGCACCGCACTGTCAGGGCGGGCGCGCGCGCTGTCCCCCCGCACGCTGTCGGAGGTGGTCACGCGGCGACGGGGCGCGAAGGCCAGCGTCGAATCCGCCAGCGTGTCCGCGGCGGCCTCCAGCGCGGCGCGCCTAGCACTGAGTTCATCGAACGCTGCCGCCCTCGCCAGCGAATCACCCGCCGCCGCCATGGCGCGAGCGGCGCTGTCAGCCGCGTTCACGGTCGTCCACACCCCATTGACACCGCGCTGGGCCCGCGAAGATAGCAACACGAGGACCGGGCCGATCGCCTCAGGCAGCACGGACGGTTTGACGAGGTACGTGCGCGCCCACTTCTCGGGTGTGGAAAGCTCACCAAGCACGGTACCCACGGGAATTCCACGTGGATAGGTCGAGCCAAGGCCCGAGCTCACAAGGAGCGTGCCGGGGTCGAGCTTGGCGCGAAAGGGCACCCCGCGCATCTCGAGCAACCAGCGTTCCGCTCCAGCTCCGAGGTGCGGTTGGATGATGCCGAACGCCCCTTCATCGATGCTCATCGCGCTCACTCGAAAATCCGGGTGCGCCCAGGTGATCGCGAAGCTCGTGGCGCGGTCCACGCTCTGCACCATCCCGACGAGGCCATCGGCGGTGACCACGGGAAGGAACGGCTGTACGCCCGCATCGGAGCCGGCGGCCAGAGCGAGCAAGAACTCGTCGCCGGCACCGCGAGGTGGCAACAGCTCGGCCGCCACGAATCCATCCTGCAAGCGTGCTGACAGCCCGAGCAGCTTGCGCAGCGTGCGATTCTCGTCCGCAACGGCCTGCACCCGCAATGCCTGCGTGGCAACCTGACCGCGCGTAATCAGGACCGCGTTGCGAACGAGGATCGCCGCGCGCACGGCTGACGCACGCCCTTCGAGGGCAACGAGCGGCGATAGCACGGTCGTACGCAAGGTTGCCGCGAATCCCTCACGCGTGCGCCGCGGAAGGATCAGGGCTAGTACCGCCAACAGGACGCACGCCAGCGCGAGGCCGGCGTCGACTCGCCGATCGGACCGGACGCTGCGGGCCACGGCGCAATCAGGTCGTGAGGACGGACCAGTACTTCTCCTCGTCATCGAGGATCTTGCCCGTGCCGCGCACGACGCACGTCAAAGGATCCTCGTCCACGTGGATCGGCAGTCCGGTCTCCTGGCTGAGCAAGACATCGAGACCACGGATCAAGGCGCCACCACCGGTCATCACGATGCCGCGATCCACGATGTCCGATGCGAGTTCCGGCGGCGTGATCTCGAGCGCACGTCGCACCGCATCGACGATCTGTTGAATGGGCTCCTGAATCGCTTCGCGGATCTCGCTCGAGTGGACACGCACCGTCTTCGGAATGCCCGACACGAGATCGCGACCCTTCACTTCCATCTCGCGCTCGTCACCTACGGCAAACGCCGAACCGATCTGAATCTTGATCTGCTCCGCTGTTGGCTCACCGATCAGCAGATTGTAGTTCTTGCGCATGAACTGTACGATGCTGATGTCGAGTTCGTCGCCACCGGTACGGATCGACGTATCACTCACGATGCCGGACAGCGCGATCACGGCGATCTCCGTCGTCCCGCCGCCGATGTCGATCACCATGTTGCCCGTGGGTGATTCAACCGGAAGTCCAACGCCGATGGCGGCCGCCATGGGCTCCGTCACCATGAAGACTTCCTTCGCGCCCGCTCCCAGCGCAGAGTCGCGCACCGCACGCTTCTCCACTTCGGTAATTCCCGATGGCACGCAGACGATCACGCGCGGTTTCACCTTGAATACATGCTTATCGATCACGAGCGTGAGGAAATAGCGAAGCATCTTCTCCGTCACGTCGAAGTCGGCGATGACGCCGTCTTTCATGGGCCGGACGGCCATGATGCCGTCGGGGGTCCGACCGAGCATGCGCTTCGCTTCCAGACCAACACCCTTCAGCTTCTTCGTCTCGCGATCGAGTGCGACGACCGAGGGCTCGTTCAGTACGATCCCCTCACCCTTCACGTAAATCAGGGTGTTGGCGGTGCCGAGATCGACAGCGATCGCATTCGCCGGAAAGAACGAGTTGGACTTATTGAAGGGCCAGAACATCCAGGTATGTGCTCGACGGCGCATGGCGCCGGGAAAGGGCCTGCTGCAGTAGCAGTGAACGGTAAGGTACGTGTGCGCCAGATGAGTTACAAGCCGTTGCCGCAGCGTCACCTAGCGCACGTGACCCGATCTGGGCTGGAAACGACGGAGGCCACCGGACACGGGTTCCGATGGCCTCTGAACGTCCCGCGGGTCAGCTCAGCCGATGAACGTCGCCGGGTCGGCGCAGGCCATCCCGAAGGCATCGGAGACGCCCTGGTAGGTGAGCTGGCCGTCCGTCATGTTGAGCCCCTTGAGGAGCGCGCTGTTCTCGCGGAGTGCCCGCTTCCACCCCTTGTTGGCCAGCAGCAACGTGTACGGTAGCGTCGCGTTCGTCAGGGCCAGGGTCGAGGTGCGCGGTACCGCGCCCGGCATGTTTGCGACCCCGTAGTGGATGATGCCGTCCACGGTGTACGTCGGATTCTCGTGCGTCGTCGGATGGATCGTCTCGACGCAGCCCCCTTGGTCGACCGCCACGTCGACGATCACTGCCCCGGGACGCATACGCGAGAGGTCTTCGCGACGTACCAGCTTCGGTGCCTTGGCCCCGGGAATGAGCACGCCGCCGATCACCAAGTCGCAGGTGCTGATCTGCTCCAGGATGTTGTGACGGTTCGAGTGCACGAGCTGCACATTGGCCGGCATCACGTCCGAGAGGTAGCGCAAGCGCTCGAGCGACAGGTCGAGCACCACGACCTTGGCGCCGAGACCCGCCGCCATCTTGGCCGCGTTCACGCCCACGATGCCGCCGCCAAGAATCACGACCTTGGCGGGTGCCACACCGGGAACGCCGCCAAGCAACACGCCACGACCGCCGTAGAGCTTCTCGAGGTACTTGGCGCCTTCCTGGACCGCCATGCGGCCTGCCACCTCGGACATCGGGATCAGCAGCGGGAGATCCCGGTTCGGCAGCTCGACCGTTTCGTACGCGATGCACGTCGCGCCACTGGCCAGATGCGCCTTGGTGAGGGTCTCATCGGCCGCGAAATGGAAATAGGTAAAGAGTGTCAGATCGCGACGCAGGAAGCCCCACTCCTGCTGGATCGGCTCCTTCACCTTCAACAACAGCTCCGCCTTGCCCCACGCGGTGGCGGCGTCAGGCACGATCTCGGCCCCGACGGCGCGGTAGGCGTCGTCATCGAAGCCGCTGCCGATACCAGCACCCGTTTCGATGAAGACCTGATGGCCAGATGCCGTCAGCGCTTCCGCGCCAGCCGGGACAAGCGCCACTCGATTTTCGTTGGTTTTGATCTCTTTGGGTACACCGATGCGCATGGTCGCAATCTCCGGCTGAGGTGAGACGTCAGCGTACGGCTTTGGGGCCGAGGCTGACAAGAATCTGTCGATCGGGATCGAAGAACTCGCGCGCGACTTCGCGCACCTGCTCCAAGTCGATAGCGTCAACGAGCCCTTTGAGCTCGTCGATGCTGCGGTACGGTTCTCCGTACAACGCCGTGAGCGCCGCCCGATACATGCGCGACGACACGCCTTCCATGGATAACACGAGCTGTCCGCGCAACTGCCGCTTGCCGGCAGCGAGGTCGGCCTCAGAGAGGCCATTCATTGACACGTCGCGCAGCACGTCACGCACGGCATCCAGGGCCTCCTGCGCCGTCTCCGGCGCACTGGCGAGGTACACGCCGTGTGCTCCGGTATCGGCGTAGGAGCTGCTGAACGTCTGCACGCTGTACGCGAGTCCCAGCTCTTCGCGCACTTTTTGAAACAGTCGCGAGCTCATGCCGCCGCCGATGAGCATGTCGAGCAGCGCGAAGGCATACCGCCGCGTGTCACCGAAGGCGATCCCCTGCCCTCCCAGCACGACGTGGGTCTGAGCGATGTCCTTCCGTGACACATGCTCGGCGTGCGGGCCGGCGGCCTCGACCGGATCGAGCGCAAACGGCGTCATGTCGCCGCGCGCACGCGTGCTCCACCCGGTGCTCTGCAGGACGTCGAGCAGTTGGTCGTGTTCCACGCGACCGGATGCCGCCACCACCAGACGGCCCGGGTGGTACGCACGCTCGTGCAGATCGTGCAGATCGGCCACCGAGAGTGCCTTCACCGTGGCGCGTGTGCCAAGGATGGGGAAGCCATGCGGATGCTCACCCCAGACGGCCCGGTTGTGCACGTCGAAGATGATGTCGTCGGGAGTATCGTCGACCATGCTGATCTCCTCGAGAATCACCTTCCGCTCGAGGGCCAGATCGGCCTGACGCAACAAGGGCTCGAAGATCAACTCCCCGATGACCGATGCGGCCTCGGGAAGATGCTCATCGAGCACTCGCGCCTGATACGACGTGTGTTCCCGCTCGGTGTAGGCATCGAGTGACCCCCCGAGGGTTTCCAGCGCAAGCGCGATCTGCTGGGCGCTGCGCGTACGCGTCCCCTTGAACACCATATGCTCGAGCAGATGAGACACCCCCATCTGTTCGGGTCGCTCATGTAGCGTCGCCGCGCGGACCCACGCCCCGAAAGCAACCGACCGCGCTCCCGGAACGGATTCCGAGAGCACGGTCAGTCCATTGGGCAGATCTGTACGGCGCAACGTGGGCGCCGGAGCGCCCGTCGAGTTAGCGCCGATCGCGACCGCCACCACCGCTCCGGCCACCGCGGCCACCACGATCGCCACCATCATCACGACGCGGCGGGCGCTCGCCCGGCGTTTCCTCCGGCATGCCTTCGGGGCGCGGGAGCAGCGCCTTCATGGACAGGCGGAGTCGTCCACGCTCATCGCGATCGACCAGCTTGACGGTGACGCGATCGCCCTTCTTGACCACGTCTTCCGGCTTTTCCACGCGTTCCCACTTCATCTCGGAGACGTGCAGCAACGCCTCGGTGCCCGGCATGATCTCGATGAACGCGCCGAACGCCGTCACGGTCTTGACCGTGCCCTCGTACGTCTCGCCGACCACCGCCTCGGCGGTCATGCCTTCCACCATCTTGCGCGCGCGCTCCATCGATTCGGCACCGACGGCGGCGATCGTCACCGTCCCATCGTCGTCGACCGTAAGCTCAGCACCCGTTTCTTCCTGAATGCCACGAATGTTCTTGCCCTTCGGTCCGATGAGCTCGCCGATCTTGTCGACCGGGATCTGCACCGTCACGATCCGCGGCGCGTACTTCGAGAGGTCGCCACGCGGCGCAGCGAGCGCCTTATCCATCTCGGCGAGGATGTGCAGGCGGCCTTCCTTGGCCTGCAGCAGCGCCTCTTCCATGATCTTGAGGTCAAGCCCCTCGATCTTGATGTCCATCTGGATAGACGTGATGCCGTCCTTCGTTCCCGCGACCTTGAAGTCCATGTCGCCGAGATGGTCTTCGGTGCCGAGGATGTCGGTCAGGATGGCGTACTGGTTGCCTTCCTTGATCAGACCCATCGCCACGCCGGCGACGGCCGCCTTCATGGGCACGCCGGCATCGAACAGGGCGAGCGAGCCGCCGCACACCGACGCCATCGACGAGGAACCGTTCGACTCGAGGACTTCCGAGACAATTCGGATCGTGTACGGGAAATCAGCGAAGTCGGGGAGCACGCCCTGCAACGCACGCTCGGCCAGATTACCGTGACCGATCTCGCGACGGCTGGTGCCGCGCATCGGGCGCACTTCGCCGGTAGAGAACGGCGGGAAATTGTAGTGCAGCATAAACGAGCGCGTGGTCTCACCGGGCTCGTTGATCGTGTCGAGACGCTGCGCGTCTTTCGCGGTGCCGAGCGTCGCGGCGACGAGCGCCTGCGTCTGGCCGCGCGTAAAGAGCGACGAGCCATGGGCACGTGGCAGCACGCCGTTGTCGATGCTGATACCGCGCACTTCGGCGGGCTTGCGGCCGTCGACGCGCAAATTCGTAGTCAGCACCTGAGCGCGCAGTTCGTTGTACTCGACATCACCCAGGACATTGTGAATGTCCTTCGCGTTGTCGGGGAACTCGACAAGCAGCTCGGCCGCCGCTTCCTTCTTGACCTTTTCGATCGCTTCGATGCGCGTGTGCTTGTCCTTCTGATTCAACGCCTCGCGAATGCGACCCGATGCGTGCGCTTTCGTGCGGGTGATGACGGCGTCGGGCGACTCCGTCTTCGTCCACGACATCTTGGACACCTGCACCTTGGCCAGCAATTCGTTCTGCATCGCAATGAGCTCACGGATGCCATCGTGCGAGAGGCGTAGTGACTCGAGGACGTCGGATTCCGACACTTCGAGCGCACCACCTTCAACCATCACGATGGAGTCCTGCGAACCAGCGACGATCAACTCCATGTCGGAGAAGGCCAGCTGCTGGAACGTCGGGTTCAGTACCCAGTGCCCCTGCACGCGACCCACCCGCACGCCACCGATCGGCCCCATGAACGGGATCTTCGAGGCGTTCAGCGCAAACGACGTCGCGAGCAGGGCCAGCACGTCGGCGTCGTTCTCCTGATCGGCCGAGATGACGTAGACGAAGACCTGCACTTCGTTCTTGAAGCCTTCCGGGAACAGGGGACGGATCGAGCGGTCGATGATGCGGCACGCCAGGATCTCGTGATCGTGGGGACGCCCCTCACGCTTGATGAAGCCGCCGGGAATCTTACCAGCGGCGTACGTCTTCTCCTTGTACTCGACGGTCAAGGGGAAGAAGGGGAGCGGACTCTGGTTCTCGCTCACGGTAACGGCGGCGAGAACCATGGTCTCGCCGAATTGGACGATCGCGGAACCCGCCGCCTGCTTCGCCATACGACCGGTCTCGATGACCAGGGGGCGACCGGCGAACGTCCGCTCGATTCGATGCATCATCTGCTGAATAGCCTCATGAGAACGCAAATCGCGCGGGAGGCATGACTGCCCCCGCGCGACGACATGGCGTGGTCCGACTTAGTATCGGAGACCAAGGTCCTGCACGAGCGTGCGATACTGCTGCACGTCCGTACGCTTCAAATAGTCGAGCAGGCGGCGACGCTTGCCCACCATCTTGAGTAGCCCGCGACGACCATGATGGTCCTTCGCGTGCGTACGAAAGTGTCCCGTGAGGTAGTTGATGCGATCCGTGAGGATGGCAATCTGAACCCGGGTCGATCCGGTGTCCACATCGTGGGACCGGTACTTGTCGATCGTGAGTGCCTTATCGAACGCCATCGTCGTGATATTCTCAGCGCGTGTCGTGCGCAGCCTTTTGTGCGCGCAATAGTAGGAAGCACAAAAGCTTAGTCCGTCGTGCCCCGTCTGTAAAGGACCCAGAGGCGCCAAACCGTCATTTCGGGCAAACAATCGGGGAATAACGGGTCACCAGGCGCCTCGGTCCGGGGGCGTCCACTGGAGTCTACGAAGCGCTCGCCCCGGATGCTGAGCTCCCGGTCACCCTCGAAATCCACGCCTCGCGCGCAATCACTTCGTGAAGAGGTTGCGCACGTCGTTGAACGTGACGAGCACGATCAACGCGAGTACGGCCAGCACGCCAACCCGGGCGAATCCCTCGCGCACTCCAGCGCTGAACGCGCTGCCCTTTACGCGTTCCGCGAGCACCAGGAGAATCTGCCCACCGTCGAGGACCGGGATCGGCACGAGATTCAGGATCGCGATGTTGAGACTGAGAAAGGCGATCAGCGACCAAAGGGTCTCCGAGCCGCGCTTGGCCGCCTGCACTGAGGTGCGCGCGATCTGAATCGGCCCGCCGAGGTTCTTGGCCGACACCTGCCCCGAGGCCAACCCGCCGAGTACCGACGCGACGCTCTTCGCCATCCGCCAGGTCGCAAGCCCTCCCGCCGACATCGCGCCAACGAGGTTCAACTTCTCATTCACGGTGGACGCGCGCACTTGAATGCCGATCCGCCCGACGGTCTTCTTGGCTCCAGTCACGGGATCATCGATTTCCGCCACCTGTGGCGTCAGATCCCTCGAAAAACGGGTGTCGCCGCGCTGCACCTCGACGCGCAGCGTGCCGCTCGTCACTGGGGCGACTTCGTCGAGCAACTCGTCCCAGGCGCGGATCGGACGCCCATTTATCCCGACGATGCGATCACCGCCCGTGAGGCCGGCCACCGCGGCCGGAGCTCCGGGCACGACCGAATCGATGACGGCCGGAATGTAGGTGTTCCCGGCGCGATAGTAGATGCCAGTGGAGACGACCAGCGTTAGCACGATGTTCATGAGCACGCCGGCCGACAAGATGAAGATGCGGGCCGACGTCGACTTGTTTTCGACCCAGCGGTCGGCCGGTACGGCCTTCGGGCCAAACGGCGCCATCGACTGATCATCCCAGAGGGCTGGTGATACATCGGCGGGACGCTCGACGGCAGCGCCGAGTGTACCGCGCTCGCTGCCTCCTTCGATGCCAGCCATCGATTCGTCGTCTCGGCTGGCCATCCGGACGAATCCGCCGAGCGGGATCAGTGAGACGCGGTAATCCGTCTCGCCGCGGCGTACGCCGAAGAGCCGACTACCCCACCCTAACGAAAAAACGGGGGCGTACACGCCCGTCAGTTTTGCGGCCAAAAAATGCCCGAGCTCGTGCACAAACACGACGAGTCCGAAGACCAGCAACGGCGCGATGTACGGTGTGATCGAGAACATCAGTATCGGTACCCCACCTGGGCATTCACGTGGTCGCGCGCCGCGGCATCCGCTCGAAGCAGATCTTCGAGGGCGGTGCCGGGCGCGCCGGCAAACTGCTGCAGCGCGGCCGACACGCGCTCGGCTATTCCCGAGAAGCTCAGTCGGCCAGCCAGAAAATGTGCGACAGCGACCTCGTTAGCCGCGTTGAAAACGGCTGGTGCTGCCCCTCCACGGCGCCCCGCATCAATGCCGAGCTGCAGCATGGGGAAATCTCTGTAGCGCACGGTTTCGAAGCTCAGACCGCCAAGCGCGACCGGGTCAAACGATGGTACGCCGGAGTCGGGCACGCGTTCCGGATACGTCAGGGCGTATAGAATTGGCAGTTCCATGGACGGCGCCCCCATTTGTGCCAGGACGCTGCCATCCACGAACTCCACGAACGAGTGGATGATGCTCTGCGGGTGCACCACGACATCGATCCGGTCATACGGCACCCCGAACAGATGGTGCGCCTCGATCACCTCGAGCGCCTTGTTCGCGAGGGTGGCGCTGTCGATGGTGATCTTGCTGCCCATCTGCCACGTGGGATGCTTCAATGCATCCGCGACGGTTGCGGCGGCGATCCGGTCGGCCGGCCACGTGCGGAAGGGCCCACCGGAGGCCGTGAGCACCAGCCGCCTTACTTCGTGCGGCTGCCGACCGGCCAGGCACTGCAGAATGGCCGAATGCTCGCTATCCACTGGTACCAACTCGCCACCGTGTCGCCGCGCTGTTTCCGTGACGATCGCGCCCGCCACCACGAGCGTCTCCTTGTTCGCCAAGGCCACGCGCTTTCCCATCCGGAGCGCCGCGAGGGTGGCCGGCAAACCGGCCGCCCCCACCACGGCATTGATCACAATCGGTGCATCGGGATGCGTCGCAGCGGCCACGAGGCATTCGGGCCCGCCCCCCCATCCCTGAGGCGCGTCGGCGTGCGGCTGAACCAGTCCCACGAACGCCGGCATCCATGCGGCCACCTGCTCGGTGAGCGCGGCCACGTTTCCATTGGCGGTAAGTGCCACCGGCGTGAATCGCTCACGCTGCCGCGACAGCACGCGCAATGCGCTCGTGCCGATCGATCCCGTCGATCCGAGGATTGCCACGCCGGCGGGCTTCACTGTCATTGCACCTGCTCCGTGCGTGTCCGTCATGACCCCGGTGCCGGTAGCAGCAACGCATAGTACAGCGCGTACGTCACGGGAAGCACAAAGAACAAAGAGTCGAGCCGATCGAGCACGCCACCATGTCCGGGAAACAGCGCACCGCTGTCTTTCATTCCCGCTTCGCGCTTGAGCAGCGATTCCGTGAGATCCCCGATCTGCGCCACCACACTGACGCACACGGCGAACACGATGAGGCCGGTCGGGCTGAACGCCAACTGCGCGTACGGCCTCAGCAGATAGTGCACGAAGGCCGCACAGGTCGCCACGGTCGTGACCACAGCGCCGATCGCTCCCGCGATTGTCTTGGCCGGACTCACGGACGGCATCAGCTTAGGTCCGCCGACGAACCGACCCGTGAAGTAGGCGCCGGTATCGCTGGCCCAGGTGAGCACGATGGGCATGATCACCACCAGTGCCCCGGCCGTGTCGCCAACGGCGTACCCGAAGTATCGCAATGCGTAGACGTAGCTGAGCGTCCCGCCGGTGTACAGCGCACCGAAGATCGTGGTGGACGCCGCGCCGAGGGGCTTGCCGTCGACTCCGCGCGTCCAGATCGAGATCGCGAGCACGAACAGCGGCACCAAGATCCAGACAACAAGCGGCAGCGCAAACACCCCGAGGTGCTGCGCATGGACGGCCAGCGGGATCAACGCCGACAGCACGACCCCGACGGTACTCATCGGAGTAGTGCCACCCTCACGGGCCATCCGATAGTACTCCCACGCGGCGACGCCGGACAGCGCCCCCGCGAACGTGGCGAGTGGCGCGCCACCTAGCCAGATGATCCCGAGCGCGATCGGCGCTCCAATGATGGCGACTACGGCACGCCTGGTGAGTTCGTTCACGCGAGCTGGGAAGAGAGGCATGGCAAGCGCATTCGCCGGTCCTTCCGGTGTCGCACTCCCTGGATCATCACGTACGGACGCGCCCGAATCGCCGATCACGATGCTGAAAATCGTTGATAGCGTCGTACAAGGCCGCCCGCCCGAAGTCGGGCCAGAGGACGCTCGAGATGAACAACTCGGCGTAGGCGACCTGCCACAACAGGAAGTTCGAGAGCCGCTGTTCGCCCGACGTTCGGATCAGCAAATCGGGGTCGGGGCACTCGGCCGTGAACAACCGCGCCCGGAACTCGTCCTCGGTGATCGCGTCAGGCGCCAGCCGTCCCGCCTGCACCTCTACAGCGAGGAGGCGGGCGGCCCGCACCAACTCGGCACGGCCGCCATACGAGATAAACAGGTTGAGTCCAAGCCGCGTTCCGGTCTCGGTCATGCGCATGACGCGCTGCACGGCGGCGGAGGCCGGGCCACTCAACCGCTCGAGGTCACCGTGAACGCGAACCCGAACGCCCTGCTTGTGCAGGTCGTCCACCTCTCCGGCGATGAACTCCTCCAGCAGCGACATGAGCGCCGACACTTCGCTTTCGGGCCGCTGCCAGTTCTCCTGAGAGAACGCGAACAGCGACAGCCACTCAACCCCTGACTCGAGACATCCCTCGACCACCGCTCGCACGGCCTTCATGCCGGATCGATGGCCAAACGGACGGGGCATGTGACGTTCACGCGCCCAGCGGCCGTTGCCGTCCATGATGATCGCGATGTGCCGCGGTACCGCACCATGCACGCGAATGCGCGCCAGCAGATCCGATTCGGTGTCAGCCATGGAGGGCGAGGACGGTAGGCATACCAGCGAGCGGTCCGCAGCGCCGACTCAAACCTCCATGATCTCGGCTTCCTTCGTCTTCAGCAGGGCCTCGAGCTTCCCGATGCTGTCGTCGTGCGCCTTCTGGAGGTCCTTCTCCGCGTGCTTCTTGTCATCCTCGGAGACGCCATCCAGCTTCTTGACCTTGTCACGCGCATCCGTGCGCGCATGACGGATCGCGATGCGGCCATCCTCCGCCAGTTTGCTCAACACCTTGACGAGCTCCTTGCGACGCTGCTCGTTCATTGAAGGCAGCGGCACGCGGATGACGCCGCCCTGATGCGCCGGATCGAGGCCAAGTTCCGATTCCCGGATCGCCTTCTCGATCACTTTCGCCTGCCCCTTGTCGAACGGCGTCACCAGGAGGATCCGTGGTTCGGGGGCCGAGACCTGGGCGACCTGGTTCAGCGGTACGAGCGAGCCGTACGCTTCTACCTTGATCGTGTCCAGCATGCTGGGCGAGGCCTTGCCCGTGCGAATGCCGGCGAAGTCTCGCTTCGAGGCCTCGAGCGCCTTCTCCATGCCGCTCTTGGTGTCCTTCAGAATCTGGGCGATAGTGCTCATGAAACCAGTGTCCCCACGCGTTCGCCGTTGATGGCGCGTGCGATCGCGCCCGGCGTGTGAAGGTTCAGCACGATCAGTGGCAACTGATTCTCTTTGCACAGCGTGATGGCCGTCTGGTCCATGACGCGGAGCTCTTCGAGCATCACATCGCGATAGCTGATCGACTCGTACATCGTGGCGTTCGGATCCTTCTTCGGGTCGGCAGAATACACGCCGTCGACACTGGTGGCCTTGATGATGACATCCGCCTTCATCTGAATCGCCCGCAGCACCGCCGCCGTGTCCGTCGAAAAATACGGATTCCCCGTCCCGGCAGCAAAGATAACCGTCCGCCCCTTCTCGAAATGGCGCAGTGCGCGCCGGCGAATGTAGGGCTCGGCTAACTCTTCCATGCGAATCGCAGTCATGACCCGCGTGTCGAGCCCCTTCTTCTCAAGCACATCCTGCATCGCCATCGCGTTGATGACCGTGCCGAGCATGCCCATGTAGTCGGCGCCGACACGATCCATTCCCATTTGGGAAAGCTGCGTGCCGCGCACGATGTTCCCCCCTCCGATGACCAACCCGAGCTGCACGCCCATGCGCGCCACCTCGACGATTTGGTCAGCGAAGGTGCCAATCCGATCAAAATCAAACCCGACGCCGCGCTCTCCGGCGAGTGCTTCGCCGGAGAGTTTAAGGAGGATGCGCGTGTAGCGCTTGTCCGTGGCGCCCACGGCGCTCACTCGGCCCCGAGCTGCAAGCGGGCGAAACGGTCGACGGTGATCGTCCCGCCAGCGCGGTCGGCGTGGTCCTTGACCAGCGCGGCGATCGTGATGGCCGGATCGCGAACCCACGCCTGCGGAAGCAACGTGACGTCCTTGAGGAACGCTTCGATCTTGCCGGTCGCGATCTTCTCGATCATTGCCTCCGGCTTACCCGTTTCACGCGCCTGCTCTTCGGCGATGCGCTTCTCGCTCTCGATCTTGTCGGCAGGGACACCGTTGCGATCGACCGCAAGCGGCGCCGCCGCGGCGATGTGCTCGGCGATGAACTTGACCAGCTGCAGGGTCGACTCGTGCGCCGCGGCTTCCGGCGTGGACGCGGTTACCTGCACCAGGGTTGCGAGCTTGCCATTATGGTGGCGATACATGCCGACCACCCCGTTCAGGCCGGCATCGAAGCGCGCGACGTGCTTCACGTTGACAGCTTCGCCGGTCTTGGACGATGCGATCTTGACGAACTCGGCAACCGTTTGCGACGGGTCGGCCGCAAACGGTTCGGCGAGGAACGTGTCAACATCGGCGGCCATGGAGTGCACCCGCTGCGCGACGAGTTGGGCCACGACCTTGCCGAAATCCTCGTTACGCGCGACGAAGTCCGTCTCGCACGCCACCTCGACCAGCACACCGGCGCGCCCGTCGTTGAAGATCTCGCCGCCGATGATTCCTTCGCTCGTGGAGCGATCGGCCCGCTTCTCGGCCTTCGCGATGCCCTTCTTGCGCAGGTACTCGACGGAGGCGTCCATATCGCCACCGTTCTCCTCGAGTGCCTTCTTGCAATCCATCATGCCGGCGCCGGTGCGCTGGCGGAGTTCCGAAACAGCCTTCGCGGTGATCACCGTGGTCATCTTCGAGCCCTGTATTTGCTGAGTGTCCGTATCTGCGATGGGGAGGTACTGCGAACCGTGCCGAGCTACTGCGTACGAACGCCGCCGGTGTTGAGCCGGCGGCGTCGCGGTGCTGCGGTGGAAGCCTGAGCGAGCGGTCAGGGCATCGACCGTACGTTACTCCTGTCCGGCCGACTCGGCTCCTGCCTCGCCAGCGTCGCCAGCGGCTTCCGGGGCGGCGCTCTCGGCGACCGAGCCCTCCGCCGCCGTACCCTCGCTTCCCGGCTTCAGGCGGGCGGCGATGGCCTCCGGCTTGGCGCGGCGGCGACGCGGCCGATTGCCGGCACCACCACCTGCTCCGCCACCCTGTCCGCCGCGATCTCCACCCTGGCCGCCCCGATCTCCACCGCGACCCCCACGCTCACCACGACCCGCCGGCTCCGTGCCGCGGTCGCTCGAGAACGTGTAGCTCTCCTGCTCTTCGTCGCTCGGACGGGCAGGCGCCTCACGGCGCGCCTCGTCAATCGTATCCGAAATCACTTTGGCGATCAACTCGACCGACCGGATGGCATCGTCGTTGCCGGCGATGGGCACCGTGATCAAATCGGGATCGGCGTTGGTGTCCACGATGGCGACGATGGGCACGCCAAGCTTGTTGGCTTCGGAGACCGCAATGCGCTCCTTCTTCGAGTCGATGATGAAGAGCAGCCCCGGGAGGCGGTTCATCGTCTTGATACCCGAGAGGTACTTGCCGAGCTTCTCGCGCTGACGCGACATGAGAAGCTGTTCCTTCTTGGTGTAGTTCGCGAGCGTCCCGTCTTCCGTGCCAGCCTCGAGGTCCTTGAGCTTCTTGACCTGCTTCTTGACCGTCTGGAAGTTCGTCAGCATGCCGCCGAGCCAACGCTCGGTTACAAACATGCCGCCGCAGCGCTCGGCCTCGGCCTTCACGATGGCGGCGAGCTGCCGCTTGGTGCAGACGAACAGCACGTTCTCACCACGCAACACGACCTCACGGACGAGCTTCTGCGCCAGTTCGATCTGGCGGAGCGTCTTCTGCAGGTCGATGATATGAATGCCGTTGCGCTCGGCGAAAATGAACCGGCGCATCTTGGGGTTCCAACGACGGGTCTGGTGCCCGAAGTGAACGCCCGCGGCGAGCAGCTGCTCGAGGGACGGAGTCGTCATGTGTAGAGTGCTTTGAGGTTTTGGTAATCGTCCGCTGTCGTCACGGCCGGCTGCGACCGGCTCCCGAAGGAGTCCGGTACCCGCAGCCAACTCGGACAGCGTGAGAGATACGCAGGACGGCGCGGCGAACCGCGTCGACTAGCGCTTGGAGAACTGGAACCGCTTACGGGCGCCAGCACGGCCCGGCTTCTTGCGCTCGACTTCACGCGCGTCACGCGTCATGAGGCCGTACTCGCGAAGCTTCTTCTTGTTGCTCTCGTCGATCTTGACGAGCGCACGGGCGATCGCGAGGCGCACCGCGCCCGCCTGACCCGCCACACCACCACCGTCGAGCACGGCCTTGATGTCGTACTTACCGAGCGTGTCGGTCAGCGTGAACGGCTGCTGAATCGCCGAGACGAGCGTCGGACGCGGGAAGTACTCCCCGAGCGTCCGGCCGTTCACGTCCCACTTGCCCGAACCCGGCGTCATGTACATGCGGCACACCGCACGCTTCCGACGTCCGATGGTCTGAATCTGCTCTGACATTACTTGGCCTCGGCGGAGGAGAACGAAAGCGTCGTCGGCACCTGCGCGACGTGCGTATGCTCGGCACCGGCGAACACGCGCAGCTTACGGCGCAGCACCTGACGGCCCAACGCCGTCTTGGGGAGCATGCCGTACACGGCCTTCTCGATCACGCGCTCCGGATGCTTCGCCAACACCGAGGCAAAGGGCGTGTGCTTCTCGTGGCCCATGTAGCCGGTGTGGCTGAAGTAGGTCTTCTGCTCGGCCTTGCGACCGGTCACCTGGACCTTCGACGCATTGATCACGATGACGAAGTCACCCGTGTCCATGTGTGGCGTGTACATGGGCTTATGCTTGCCGCGGATGATCTTCGCGACTTCCGACGCGAGACGGCCCAGGACCATTCCTTCCGCGTCGACGATGTACCACCGACGGTCGATATCCTTCGGGGTCGCGCTGTAGGTCTTCATGCTAACGTGATCCGTGCGTGATTCGGAGACGCCACCAGAGGCGCTCAGAAAGAGATAAAGGAACTACGACGAGAAAGCAGGACTACTGACTACGAAATCGCCCGGAAAACGGGACAGACCCGTAGGTTACTCAGCATTGAAGTCTCTGTCAATCCAAGGGTTGAGGGACTTTCCCGCGGAAGACCCCCAATAATGCAATGCTCGAGCTCGCTTGCCGATCACTGAGCGGCGCTGCCAGACTGTGCCGTTCGGGCAATCGCGCCCGCATTACCCCTCAAAGGAGTTGGCATGTCGATGATGTCGGAGTTCAAAGAATTCGCCATGAAGGGCAGCGTGATGGACCTCGCGATCGGTGTCGTTATCGGTGGCGCCTTCCAGAAAATCGTCGACAGCATGGTGGCCGACATCATCATGCCGATCGTGGGACTGGCGACCGGCGGCGCCGATTTCTCCAACCGGTTTCTGGCGCTCCAGGGTGGCCCGTTCGCAACCCTCGACGAGGCCAAGAAGGCGGGTGTGGCGACCCTGAACTACGGGCTCTTCCTCAATCAAGTCCTGACGTTCCTGATTGTCGCGTTCACCCTGTTTATGGTGATCAAGGGTGTCAACCGGATGCGCCGGAGCGCGCCCGTCAAGGCCTGATCGCCGACCGGGAGCCGATCCTGTCGCCTTACTCCGACGGGATCGGCCCAAGCTCCAGCAGCAGGGCCCCTTTGTCGACGGCCTGCCCAGGGATCGCCAGCACCGCCGTGACCACACCGGCCACCGAAGCCCGCAGCTCGTTCTCCATTTTCATGGCTTCGACCACCACGAGCCCCTGCCCCGCGCTTACCGTGTCCCCGACGACGACCGAGACGCGCACCACGAGGCCAGGCATCGGCGCCAGCAGGGGGGGCGGTCCACTCGTCTCGGCCGCGGCCGCCGTCAGATCGCGGATCGCGCGCGTCCGTTCATCGAGCGCGTCCGCCTCAATCCGCTGACCGTCCACATCGAGCGTCCAGCGCCCCCGCGCCACGCCGCGCCGCGCCATGAGGCGGTGTACCTGATCGCCAACCCGCAGCAGTCGCACCGGCGTCCCTTCGATGGACGTGAGTGACGCCGCCACCGTCTCGCCGTCCACCACCGCCTGCGCGCCGTCGAGTTCCACGATCACACGCTCGCCATTCACATCCACGATGTACTTCATGTCGTCGCCTCCGGGCGCAGCACGCACACGGTCTCCACGTGCGCGGTTTGCGGGAACATGTCGAAACAACGCACCGCGTCGATGCGCCACCCTGGCACGCGCGCAACATCCCGCGCCAGCGTTGCCGGATCACAGCTCACGTACACGATGCCGCGTACACCATCACCCGCCGCCTGCTCCAGCAGCGCCGTTACCCCCACCGCCACGCCCGCGCGCGGTGGATTGAGCACCACGACGTCTGCCGGCAGCGCCGACGACAGCGCCGTTTCCACGAGCGCGGTGATCACCTCGACGCGCTCAGCCAGCCCCGCCTCGACGACCCGACGACGCGTAGCCGCCGTGCCCGAGGGATCGGCTTCGATCGATACCACGTGCGCGCCCTCGCGCGCGAACCGCTCGGTCAGTTCACCGCTACCCGCGTACGCGTCGACGACCCGCTGCGGCGAGAACGACCGAACCGATGCGTCCACAAAGTCGCGCAGGGCCATGGCCACCGTCGGATTCACCTGGGCGAAGGCGAGCGCCTCGCGCGCGTCCGGTTCATAGCGTCCCGCCTCGGATGCCTCGTCCACCAGCGCGTTCCCACCCGACGGCGCCGTCTCGCGTTGTAAGGCGGCGTGCCCAGCTGCCGCCTCCGTCGCCACGTCTCCCGCCAGCCCAATCGCCTCGCCACCACGCGGCACCCACCACACGGCACGAACCGGCGACGACGCGCGGAGCAGGGCCGAGGCCCACTCGGCGCCCCCGCTCCACGTCTGGCCGCCCTGCACGACGACGGCAACGGTTTCCGCACCCGCATCGGCCGACAACAGTCGAAACGAAACGCGGAGAGAAAGATCCATCGGCATCCCGTGCAGTCGCTCACGCATGTCACGCCAGCATTGCACAAGCACCGGATTCGCAATCGGGCACACGTCGAGATTGAACACGCGCGTCGCATCATCGTGCGGATGGAGACCACCCGTCCACCCACGGCCGCGCGGCAACAGCATGAGCGTCAGTCGTCCGCGGTAGCCCCATGATTCGCCGGTCACAAGTTCCGGCAACGCAATCGTGCGCTTCCCGATGCGCGAGAGAGTATCCCGCACGATGTGGCGACGCGCGTCGCGCTGCGTCGCGTCATCGAGATGCTGCAACTGGCAGCCGCCACATCGGTCGCGTTCGTAGTGTACGCACCGCGCGTCGACGCGGTGCGCCGACGGGGTCATGACCTGCAGTACGCGGCCGCGGCCGTGCCGCGCATGCGCCACGTACGCGACCTGCGCCACATCACCCGGTGCCGTACGCGGCACGAAGCACGCCAATCCGTTCGCCCGTCCGACCCCGTCGCCACCCTTGGCGATCCGGTCGATTGTCATCGTGGCGATCTGCTCAACGGCCGACTTCTCCGACAGACGTCGCGCACCGCGACGAGACACGCTCTGTTGCGCCGGGCGGTGCTTCTTCACGAGGACCGTAGCGACTCGCGCCGTCCGACATCGCGCCATGATGGTCCGTGCGTGCTCCGGTTGGCCATCGACGCGTCGGACATGCCGGTGGCGGGCGACGACGGCGTCGCCGCGACGCTGCTCGCGCGCCGGGCTTCGTGCGCGACCAGCGCGGCGGCGATCGCCGCGAGGCGAATCGAGGCGCGATCCGCGGCCGGCGCAGTCAAGGCAGGCAAGTTCTGCTCGAGCCACTGAATACTGATGTCGCCACGCTGAAAATCAGGGTGATCCAACACGCGCAGATGGAAGCCGCGTGACGTCTCGATGCCATCGATCGTGAGCTCGCGCAAAGCCCGGCGCATCCGTGAAATGGCGAGCTCGCGCGTCGGCGCATGCACAATCAGCTTGGCCAGCATCGGGTCGTAGTGCAAGCCAATGTCACTGCCCGACTCGATCCCGCCGTCCCACCGGACCCCCGGCCCGGTCGGCACGTGCAGGTATTCGATGCGACCGGTACTCGGCAGGAATCCATTCGACGGATCCTCACTCGTGATCCGGCATTCCATCGCCCATCCGCGCGGCGCGAAGTCCTTCTGAGCAAACGGCAACGCTTCGCCGGCGGCCACGCGAATCTGCCACTGCACCAGATCGAGCCCCGTCACGAGCTCCGTAACCGGATGCTCCACCTGGATGCGGGTATTCATCTCGAGGAAGTAGTACTGCCCATCCCGATCAAGCAGGAACTCACAAGTGCCCGCATTCACGTAGCCGGCGGCACGCGCTGCCGCCACCGCCGTCGCCCCCATGCGCGCGCGCAGTTCCGGCGACACCGCCACACTCGGGGCCTCCTCGATCATCTTCTGGTGGCGGCGCTGCACCGAGCACTCGCGCTCTCCGAGATGGATGACGTTCCCGTGCGTGTCGGCCAGCACCTGAATCTCCACATGGCGCGGGCCCTCGATGTACTTCTCGATGTACACGGCATCGTCGCCGAAAGCGTTTTGCGCCTCCCGCTTGGCCGACGCCAGCGCATCCGCCAGCTCCGAAGCCGCCCGCACGATGCGCATGCCTTTGCCACCACCGCCCGCGGCAGCCTTCAGCAGCACCGGAAAGCCGAACGTCTCGGCAATGGCAACGGCCTCGTCCGCGTCGCGTACACTCTCCGTGGTACCAGGCACCACCGGAACGCCAGCCGCGATCGCCAGCTGCCGCGCAGCCGTCTTCGAACCCATCGCCTCGATCGCTTCGGCGGGTGGCCCGATGAACACGAGACCGGCCTCGCGCACCGCGCGCGCAAACCAGGCGCGTTCGGAGAGGAAGCCGTAGCCCGGATGGATCGCCTGTGCACCGGTGCGAAGCGCCACTTCGATGAGGCGATCTCCCACGAGATAGCTCTGGCTCGATGGGGGTGGACCCACAAGCACGGCCTCATCAGCCTCGCGCACGTGCGGTGCGTGCGCATCCGCTTCGGAGTACACGGCCACGGTGTGCACCCCAAGTTCTTGGCAGGCCCGGATCACGCGCAACGCGATCTCGCCACGATTGGCGACCAGAATCTTGGTGAACATCGGTGGCATCACAGGGGGAGGTTTCCGTGCTTCTTCGGCGGATTGCGATCGCGCTTGCCGCGCAGCGCATCGAGCGCATCGATCAGGCGCGGTCGCGTGTCACGGGGGTCGATCACGTCGTCCACGTACCCGCGAGCCGCGGCATTGTACGGATTCGCGAACTTCTCGGTGTACTCCGCGACACGGGCATCCATCGCGGCCTGAGGATCACTCGCCTCGGCAATCTCCTTCTTGTACAGGATCTCGACAGCGCCCTTGGGACCCATCACGGCAATCTCGGCCGTGGGCCACGCCACGTTGTAGTCACCGCGGATGTGCTTGGAGCTCATGACGTCGTACGCACCGCCGTACGCCTTGCGCGTGATGACCGTGAGCTTGGGCACCGTCGCTTCACAATACGCATACAGCAGCTTCGCGCCGTGCTTGATGATCCCGCCATGCTCCTGCGTGACACCTGGCAGAAATCCGGGCACGTCTTCAAAGGTGACCAGCGGGATGTTGAAGCAGTCGCAAAAGCGCACGAAACGGGCCGCCTTCAGGGACGCGTTGATGTCGAGCACCCCAGCCAGCACGGCCGGCTGATTGGCCACAATACCAACACTGTAGCCACCGAGATGTGCGAAGCCGACGAGGATGTTGCCGGCGTAGTCCGGCTGCACTTCATAGAACTCGCCGTCGTCTACGATGCGGCCGATGACGTCGTGCATGTCGTACGGCTTGTTCGGATTATCGGGGATCACATCGAGCAGCGACTCGTCTCGCCGATCGCGCGGATCACGACCCGATCCACGTGGCGGGTCCTCCACGTTGTTCGACGGTACGAAACGGAACAGTTCGCGGATCTGCTGCAGGCAGGCCAGCTCCGAGTCGCAGGCAAAATGGGCGACACCGCTGGTGCCGGCATGCGTGTCGGCCCCCCCAAGCTGCTCCATCGTGACGTCTTCATGCGTCACGGTCTTCACGACGTTGGGACCGGTCACGAACATGTAGCTCGTGCCGCGCACCATGTAGATGAAGTCGGTGATCGCCGGCGAGTACACGGCGCCACCGGCACATGGGCCAAGGATCGCCGAGATCTGCGGCACCACGCCAGATGCCATCGTGTTCCGCAGGAAGATGTCGGCATATCCCCCGAGGGAGACGACGCCTTCCTGAATGCGAGCGCCACCCGAGTCGTTCAGGCCGATGACCGGTGCCCCGTTCCTGACCGCGAGATCCATGATCTTGCAGATCTTGGCGGCGTGTGCCTCGGAGAGCGACCCGCCGAACACGGTGAAGTCCTGCGAAAAGACATAGACGAGCCGTCCGTCGATCCGTCCATGCCCCGCGACGACGCCGTCGCCGTAAACCGGCGCTTCGCCATCGGCGAGCGAACGGGACGTGACAAATCGGTCGATCTCGACGAAACTCCCTTCATCGAGGAGGACATCAAGACGCTCGCGGGCGGAGAGCTTGCCCTTCGCGTGCTGAGCGGCGAGGCGATGAGCGCCTCCTCCCTGTTCGGAGGCATCGCGGGCGATCGTCAGCCGTTCCAACTTCTGGCGCATGGTCGAGGACTGTGACATAGGGCGGGAAGCTAGCGCGTGTGCGCCGAAAAACGAGGCGCCACGTTCGTTCCGGGACCCGGGCGCTGGTAGGCCGGGCCGAAGCGTTTCGAATGGGAGATGATCCGGATGCGTCTCTCGAGCCTCAGGCGCGCCCATCCCGATGTTTCCGGCGGAGTCGGGTGTGACGGCCTTCACCTTCCCGCCGTCCATGACCAGTATTCATGTGACTCGTCGACGTGCCGAACGCGCCGGCGTACATCGTTGGAACGCGAATTGCTGTGATGCCGTGCCTGTGTAGCCTTCTCTTGCCGACGCTCTGACCCCTGCCATGTCTGAATTCCTCGATCTCCACGACGATCCGACCGTCCGCCGCGTTCTTTATGTCGGCGCGATCCTGCTGCTTGCCGTTCCCTTCCTCCAGGCGGGATCGCAGCTCTGGCCGCTCCAGCTGAGCAACATCCAATGGCGTTTCGGCGCTGCAAACGCGCTTTCGAGCGTGCTGCTGCTGCCGTACCTCGGACTGTTGGTCCTAGTGCTCATGTCGCGGGCGCTCGAGAGTCGCGTGCTCGCTCGCACTGTTGGTGCGATCTCGGCCTTGCTGACCGTCGGGTTGCTTGGGTCTCTGGCGCTTTTCGTGCTCGACGCCCTGCAGCTCAGGAAGATCGTGAACTCCGCCATGATGAACACGTTCAACACCACGGCGATCCGCGTCGGACTCGTCACGGTGCTCTTCGCGTTGGCGTTCTCGCTGATGGCGCTGGCTTGCTTCAGAGCGCCGCGACGTGGCAATGCTGCGCAGGCCAAGAAGGGGGAGACGAAGGCGGAAGAGGGCCTCGGCCTGATCGTCGGGCGCTGATCGCTCAGGGGCGGCCCGGGCCGCCAGTCGCTGCTCACCGCGCCCACATAACACGAAGGCCCCGGCATCACTGCCGGGGCCTTCGTCGTTCCTCTCACCGCGTACGGCTTACAGCCCGATCTCGTCTTCGGAGCTATGCACCTTGCTCGGCTCCGCCGGCTTGGGCGGCTGCTCTTCCGGGACCGACGTCACGGCCAGCACGATACGGCGGTGGATGGGATCCACCTCCAACACGCGCATCACCAGGTTCATCGTTTCCCACGCAAAGTCGGCCGGGTTGGTGACCGTCCCTTCGGGGTTGAGCTGGCTTACCGGGACGAAGCCTTCGATGTCGTTGCCGAGATCGACGACCACACCCTTGTCCATCAGGCGGACGACCTTGCCCGGCAGCTCGGTGCCGACCGGATAGGTCTCACCGATGCGAAGCCACGGATCTTCCTCAGCCTGCTTGAGGCCGAGCGAGATGCGCTTGTTTTCGCTATCGATGTTGAGGATCACCACGTCCACCGCGTCGCCCTTCTTCACGACTTCCGACGGATGCTGGACGCGCTTGGTCCAGGACATATCGGAGATGTGAATCAGGCCGTCGATGCCCGGCTCGATTTCGACGAAGGCGCCGAATGACGTCAAGTTGCGGACCTTGCCGTTGATACGCGTGCCGACCGGGTACTTGAGCGGCAGAATCACCCACGGATCCTGCTCGGTCTGCTTCATGCCGAGCGAGATCTTCTCCTCGGTCTCGTCGACCTTGAGCACCACCGCCTCGATCGCTTCGCCGATCGACACGATCTTCGACGGGTGGCGAACGTTGCGCGTCCAGCTCATTTCGGAGATGTGGACGAGGCCCTCGATGCCCGGCTCGAGTTCGATGAACGCGCCGTAGTTCGTGATCGACACGACCTTGCCGTTCACGCGGGTGCCGACCGGATACTTGGCCGCCACATCCTTCCACGGATAGCTCTGGAGCTGCTTGAGGCCGAGCGAGATGCGCTCGCGCTCCCAATCGATATCCAGGACCTTGATCTCGAGCTCCATCCCAATCTGGACCATCTCGCTCGGATGCGAGATACGGCCCCACGACATATCGGTGATGTGCAGCAGGCCGTCCACGCCACCGAGATCGATGAATGCACCGAAGTCCGTGATGTTCTTGACGACGCCCTTCCGCACCTGATCCTTCGAGAGCTCCTTCATGAGCTTCTCGCGCTTGCCGGCGCGTTCCTGCTCGAGGATCACTCGACGCGACACCACGATGTTGCGGCGACGCTTGTTGAGCTTGATGATCTTGAATTCGTACTTGTGTCCGAGCAGCTCGTCGATGTTCGGCACGCGACGAAGTGCAATCTGCGAACCCGGCAGGAACGCATCGACGCCCATGAGGTCGACGACCACGCCACCCTTGATCTTCTTGACGAGCGTGCCTTCGACCGGCATGTCGCTCTCGTAGGCCACGCGGATGCGCTCCCACACGCGCATGAAGTCGGCCTTCTTCTTGGACAGGACGACCGAGCCTTCCTGGTCCTCGAGGTGCTCGAGGAGCACTTCGACTTCATCACCGACCTTGAGGTCGGGCATGTCCTTGAACTCTTCGAGCGGGATCGTTCCTTCGGACTTGAAGCCGATATCGAGAACGACCAGGTTCTCGCGAATTTCAAGAACGTGCGCCTTGACGATCTCACCTTCTTCGATCGAGGCGAGCGTGCCGTTGTACAGCTCGAGCATGCGCTCGTACTCGTCGGACGAGAACTCATCTTCTTCGTAGAGTTCCGGGCGACGGTTCGCGAGGGGGCGCAGCTGGCTCTTCTGCAGGTCGCGCTTTTCGCGCGGCGTGAGCTTATTGTGCGCCGGCTCCGCGTCGAGGTCGTCCATGTCCGCGTCGAGGGCAGCGTTCAGCTCGGCGGCGAGCTCGGGGCTCAGTTCAGTGCTCATACTTGTGGGTATCTCCGAATCGCGGAACTGCACTCGCCGCGCCGAGAGGAGGGTGGGACGGATAAATAGCCGGAACCCAGAAACGTAGAGGGATCAAGTCCCTGCGGCAATGGGCGCCCCCGTCCAGTCCGCTGGCTCACCCGTGGTCAATAACCGCCCAGCCGCTCCCTGGTGGCCTTGGCCAACGCGACGATGCGTTCCACCTGCTCTTCCTGCGTCACCGTGGTGGTGTCGATGGTAATCGCGTCCCGCGCCGGAGCGCTCTGGGCCGCGTCGAGGGCATCCCGGGCGACCAGCGCCTCGGTCTCCTCGGCGATCTCGGCGTCGTTCGGTCGGCGTCCGAGTCGCTGGATCAGACGGCGCCGCGCACGCTCCCAGGGATCGGCCACCAAGAACACCTTGAGCGCGGCGTTGGGGAACACCGCGGTTCCGATATCCCGGCCATCGACGACCACATCAGTGGCTGCCCCAGCCGCGCGCACCTGCTCGTTCACCCAGTGTCGTACCGCCACCATCTGGGCCACCCGCGACACCTGACGGGTGACCGGTGCATCGCGCATCGCCTCATCCTGCACGTGGCCGTCAACGAGTGGCAACACCGACCGTTCGGTCAAGCGCCACGCGATTCGATGCGCCTGTGCCAGCACCGTCTCCGGCGTCCATTCTTCGGGAGCGCGGCCCGTGCCGAGGGCCAGGAGGGTGATCGCGCGGTAGAACGCCCCGGAATCGACGTGGTGGACCCCCAGCAGTTCGGCGACCCACTGCGCCGTTGAGCTCTTCCCGCTGGCCGCCGGTCCGTCGATGGCGATGACCAGCGGCCTCCGACCGCTCGGCTCGGCCAACACCGCATCGACACGTTCGGCGGTCGCACCCGTGGCCTGCGCGAGATCGCGCCAGAACGTCGGGTAGGACACCGCCACGCACCCCGGATCATCGATCGTGATCCGGTTCCCGGGGACAGCGCCGAGGATCCCGAAGGCCATGGCCAACCGATGGTCGCCATGCGTCACGACCTGTCCCGACAGCGCTGTTTGCCTTCCCACGATACGCAGCCCATCCGGCAGCTCGTCGGCCTCCACCCCAATGCGTCGCAGATTCTCGACGACGGCCCGGATGCGATCGCTCTCCTTCACCCGCAGTTCGCCGGCCTCGGTGATGCGCGTTTCTCCTAGGGCTCGCGCCGCGACACAGGCGAGCATGGGCAACTCGTCGATACAGCGCGGGATCTCCGCCCCGCCGATCGACGTCGCTCGCAGCGTCGCCGGCGTGACGATGACCGTGCCGATCATCTCCCCCCCGACGGTGCGCTCATCCGACACCTCGATGCGAACACCCATGCGGCGTAGCACGTCGAAGGCCCCGGTTCGCGTGGGATTGAGACACACGTTGTCGAGCCGCAACTCGCCGTCGTCGGCGAGCGCCGCCAGCGCCGCAAAAAAGGTAGCCGACGACGGATCGGACGGCACCACGACATCGACCGCGTGGAGCGTTTGCGCCGGCGGTAGCACGACGCCCTCCGCCGTGACCGTCAGACGGACGCCCCGCGCGAGCAGCATGCGCTCGGTGTGGTCACGAGACCGATGCGGTTCGTCCACGGTCACCCCCGAGCCGGAAGCGAGTCCGGCCAAGAGCAACGCACCCTTGACCTGCGCGCTGGCGTGCGTGTTGACGACGGTGATCGGCGACAGGGGCCTGCCGTACACGCGCATCGGCAATCCCTCGTGTCCGGCCACGCCTTCGAAATCGACGCGGGCGCCCATGGTGGACAGCGGCGAAGCGATCCGGCGCATAGGCCGACGACTGAGGCTGGCGTCGCCCTCGAATCGGGCGACGCACCCATCAAGGCCCGCCACGAGCCCCGCGAGCAGGCGGGTCGTGGTACCACTGTTTCCGCAATCCAGCGCCAACGCCGGCGAATGGAGCGATGCCAATCCACCACCGTTCACGACAAAATCGTCGCTCAACGCAGGGATATCGGCGCCCATAGCCCGCAGCGCACCCGCTGTCGCGTGCACGTCGGCAGACGGCAGGATATCGCGAATGCGTGTGGGTCCGCTCGCCATGGCCGCAAAGATCAGCGCTCGATGACTGATCGACTTGTCACCCGGAGCGCGGATGGTCCCGCGCACCACCAACGACGAGCGGGCGTCGCTCACCGCAGCCACGCCTCGAGGGTCGTGGCTGCGTCGGTCCGATCATCGCGGTACTTCACGATGACCGGCGTCTGGAGCGAGAGTCCCTGTGCTTCGCCGAAGGCAGAAGACACCCGCCGGGCACCCGGCACGACCACCGCGCCTTCCGGAATGATCAGCGGCGTATCCGGCGTGGCGCGAATCACCGTCTCCTTCACGAGGTCGTACACGGGCGTACCGCGCGTGAGAATGACCCCAGCGCCCAGTACCGCCTTGGCGCGCACGACCGTGCCCTCGTACACGCCGCAGTTTCCACCCACGATCACGTCATCCTCGATGATGACCGGTGACGCGTTGATGGGTTCCAGGACGCCACCGATCTGCGCGGCCGCGCTCAGATGCACCCGTTCCCCGATCTGCGCGCACGAGCCGACGAGGGCGTGCGAGTCGACCATGGTCCCCCGACCGACGTAGGCCCCGACGTTGATATACATCGGCGGCATGCAGACGACGTTCGGAGCGAGGTACGCACCGCGCCGGACGGTCGACCCGCCGGGCACGATCCGCACCTGATTTTCCACGCGGAACTCGCGTGTGGGATACGTGTGCTTGTCGAGGAAGTGAAACGGCGCCTGCCCTGGCATCTCCACGACACGACCGATGCGGAACCCCAGCAGGATCGCGCGCTTCACCCACGGGACCGCATGCCACGAACCGTCGGCGTCGCGACGAGCGGCGCGCACATCGCCGCGCTCCAGCAGGGCCAAGGCGTGCTCAAACAGATGCTGCGCATCGGACGGCAGTGCCGCGCCGCCGTCGAGCAGGAGCGGATCGTTGAAGCGCGCTTCGAGGTCGGTCAGCGAAAAGGCCATGAGAGCAACATCGTGTGAAAGTGGTGATGGGCCAACGGGACGCTACGACGCGAGCGCGCCGGCCTGCACGAGTGCGGCGCGCACCAGCGGATGGTGCGTCTCGAGCAGCGATACCAGCGGGAGCCGGAGTTGATCGCGCAGGTGCCCCATCATGGCGAGCATCGCCTTGATGGGGATGGGATTCGACTCGACGAAGGCGGCATGGATGACCGGCGCGAGACGCGCGTCGAGACGCCGCGCCTCAAGGAGATCGCCGCGCCCCATCGCGTCGCAGAGTGCCGTCATCAGGGCCGGCACCGCGTTGGAGACCACCGAGATGACGCCGTCCCCACCATGGGCCATGACACTGAGCGTGAGGCTATCGTCGCCCGAGAGTACCGCGAAGTGGTCGGGACGCTCGCGAATGATTTCCGTGATCTGCGCAAGGTTCCCCGACGCTTCCTTCACCGCCACGAAGCGCGGGTCGACGGCCAGCTCGAGGCAACTGCGCGCCTCGAGATTGATCGCCGTACGCCCGGGCACGTTGTAAATCACGATCGGCAGGTCGCACCCGTCGGCGATGGCGCGAAAGTGCGCGAGCATCGCGCGTTGCGGGGGCTTGTTGTACATCGGCGTCACATGAAGCAGGTGCGTCGCGCCGATGGCCTTCATCTCGATCGAGGTGGCGATCGCGCGCTGCGTATCGTTCGAACCGGCACCGGCAATGACCGGCACACGCCCATTGACCTGCTCGACGGTGATCTCGACGACCCGGCGATGCTCCACCGGGGTCAGCGTGACCGCTTCGCCCGTTGAGCCGCAGGGCACAACCATGTGCACCCCCGCGCCGACCTGCCATTCGACGAGCGCACGGAGGGCGACCTCGTCGACGGAACCGTCGGCCGTGAACGGCGTGCAGAGTGCGGTGCCGCACCCGAAGAGTCGCTGCGCCATCATGGTTCCGCGCTGAAAGGTCAGGAACTCGCCTGGCTCGATGCCAGGACATCACGCATCGTGTACACACCCGGCGCGCGCCCGCCCGCCAGCCAACGGGCTGCGGTGAGCGCGCCATCGGCGAACACCCGTCGATCCCGCGCCTCGTGCACGAACCGGATTTGCTCGAAGGGCGCGTCGAAGATGATCTCATGGGTGCCCGGCACCGACCCTGTTCGCACGCTCGTGATCGGCACCTCGCGTCCGAGCCCCTCCCGCAATCGATCGGCGATCGCAATGCCGGTGCCGGAAGGCGCATCGAGCTTCGCGATATGATGCGTCTCGACCACGTGCGCATCGAAGCCGGACACTGCCCGCGCGCGGCGAGCGGCATCCTCGGCCATCGCGAGAAAGAGCTGCACGCCGAGACTGAAGTTGGGTGACCAGAGCGCGGCGCATTGCGCCGTCCGCGCGGCCGCCTCGACGGACGAAAGCTGCGCCGCCCAGCCAGTCGTCCCAATCACCACCGGACAGCCGACCTGCAACAAGGCGATCGCGTTGGCTACCGATGATTCGGGCGTGGTGAACTCAATGGCCACCTGCGCACCGTGAAGCGCGGCCGCCGTGAGGCCGCCCACCATCTCGGCGGCGTCGAGCCGTGCGACCACCTCGCATCCACGCTCCGGCGCCAGCGCATCGATAGTCCGCCCCATACGCCCCATGCCGATCAACGCTACCCGAACGGGTCTATCGCCAGCGGCCGCGTGGGTCATGAGGCGTGCTCGAAGAAGGCGGCATGCAGCCGCTGCATGGCTGGCACAACCTGCTCGTCGTCGATGACCAGCGTGAAGTTGATGCCGGTCGCGCTGAGTGAAGCCATGTACACGGGAATGGGACCAAGGGCGATCAGCGCCTCGGCGATGGCCCGACTGCCGTCGGCGATGCCCGCGCCCACAATGGCCACGACACCGCTTCGCCGCTCGACAGCGACGTCACCGAATGCGGCCAGGTCCTGCAGGATCGCCGCGAGGTTGGTGGCGTCGTCAAGCGTGACCGACACCGAGACCTCGGACGTCGTGACGACGTCGACCGAGGTACGATGCGTCTCGAAGACCTCGAACACGCGCCGCAAAAAACCCGGCGCGAGGAGCATGCGCGACGAGCGCAGCTTCACGAGCGTGGTGTGGCGCTTACCGGCGATCGCGCGCACGGGGAGACGCGGCGCATCGAACGCGATCATCGTCCCCTTTCCGTCCGGCTTGCGCGAATTGAAAATGAAAACCGGGATGCCCCGCTGCACCGCCGGTGCGATCGTGGCTGGATGCAGGACCTTCGCGCCAAATGCCGCCAGTTCCGCCGCTTCGTCGAAGCTGATCCGCTCGATCAGCAGCGCACCCGGTATCACGCGCGGATCGGCGGTGAGCATGCCGTCGACGTCCGTCCAGATTTCAATGGCGGAGGCCTCGATGGCCGCTCCGATGAGTGAAGCCGTGTAATCCGATCCGCCCCGGCCAAGCGTGGTCGTCACCCGCCCGGGCGCCGAGCCGACAAAGCCCCCCATCACGGGAATCTTTCCCTGTTGCAGCAGGGGCAAGAGGTGCTCTTGCGAGGCGAGCGCAATCGCTTCGACGTCGGGTTCGGCGCGCGTGAAGAAATCGTTCGTCTTCATGACATCGCGCGCATCCACCCAAACGGCGGGATAGCCACGATGCCGGAACGCCGCGGCAACGATCTGCGAGGAGAGAAGCTCGCCCAGCGCAGCGACGGTGTCGAGTGAGCGCGGCGTAAGGTACCCGAGCGTCCGGAACGCTTCGGCGAGATGGGCCAACTCGTCAAAGCTCGCACTGATCTCCAGCGCGAGTTCCTCAGCTTCCGACGACCCGTCGAGGAGGGCCTTCACTTCCCGTAGGTGCCGATCGCGCAGTTGCTCGACCAACTGCAGCGCCGCGAGCAGCTCGCCGCCCGCCGCCTTTTGCGCGAGGTCGAGCAACACGTTCGTCGCGCCGCCGAGTGCCGAGACGACCACCACCGGATCGCTGGCCTGCTTGCTGATGATGACGTCGACCAGACGACTGATCGCGGCGGCGTCGGCTACCGAGGTACCGCCGAACTTGGCAACGATCACGACGCAGTCAACCCGTCGAGCTGACCAGTGGCCACCAGCAGTTCGGCGTTAAGGATAGAACCACCGGCGGCCCCACGCACGACGTTGTGCGACAGGGCAACCAGACGCAGATCGAAGAGATTATCCGCGCGAACGCGACCGATGGTTACCGCCATGCCGTTCCCGGCGTTCACATCGCGACGCGCTTGCGGCCGATCCTGCTCGTCACGCACGATCAGGGGCGGCACCGGCGCCGACGGCAACCCTTGCACGGCAGCGAATCCCGTCCACGTCTGCAGCGTCGCGAGCGCCTCCTCCGGCGTCGGTGCGCGCTCGAACGCCACCGACAGGCAGACGGTGTGGCCGTGTTCGACCGCGACGCGATTGGCGTGTGCGCTCGTCACGATCGGCGCGGGAACGATCATCTCGCCATCGTAGGTGCCCAGCAACTTCGCGAGTTCGGTCTCGATCTTGGGCTCTTCGTCACCGATGTACGGGATCACGTTGCCGAGGATGTCAAGCGACGGGACACCGGGATAACCGGCCCCTGATACTGCCTGCAGCGTCGTGATGAATACCTTGCGGACACCGAAGGCGTGGTGAAGCGGGGCGAGTGCCATCGCAGCGACGGTCACGGCGCAGTTCGCGTTCGTGACGATACCCCCAGGCCATCCTCGGTTCGCCCGCTGTTGTGTGAGCAAGGCGAGGTGATCCCCGTTCACCTCGGGAATCACGAGCGGCACATCGGATTCCATCCGGTAGTTCTTCGCGTTGCTGAGCACCAGCCGTCCAGCGCCCGCGAAAGCGGCCTCGACCTCCCCAGCCACCGACGAGTCAAGCGCGGAAAAAACGATCGGGGCCTTCACCTTGTCCGGCGTGCACGCCAACACCTCGAGTTCGGCCACCGCCGACGGCAGCGTCCCTTCGAGCCACCGCGTCGCGGACGCGTACCGTTTGCCCGCGCTGCGCTCAGAGGCGGCCACTTCGACGAGGTCGAACCACGGATGGCCTTCGAGCAGGCGGATGAAGGCCTGGCCAACGGCACCGGTCGCGCCGAGGACGGCGACCGGCCAGCGTGTCACGGGTCTGGTCATGCGAGCAGGGTGCGAACGATGCGTTCGTAGGCGCCGACCGACGCCTCGAGTTCCACCACATCGACGTATTCGATGGGTGTATGAGCGACGTGAATCGAGCCAGGGCCGAAGAGCAGCGGCGTCCCCCAGCGATCGAGCAGCGGGATGTCGCTGGTGTACGCAACGGGGACCACCTCGAAGCCGTTGAGCACGTGGAAATACTGGGCGGGGATGTGCGAGCCCCAGATCAACTCGGCGCGCGAGCCCGCCCACTCGCTGAAGGCCTGCTTCACCGGCGCGACATCGCCGACGAGTCGAATCATGATCTCGGCCTCCGCGAGTCCCGGGACGATATTCGCCTCGGTACCGGCCCGAAGCACGCCGATGTTGTACGTGGTCTCGCCAAGAACGGGATCGGCTGGGAGTACGAGATCGCGCAGTTGCGGAAGCAGCTCCAGCAGCGGATCGAGCGCGCTGCTGCCGAGATGTGCATACGCCGAATGCGCCTCGCGACCGCGCACCCGCACAATCACGCGCTGCGCGCCCTTGCAACCGGATGCCAGCTTGCTCTCGGTCGGCTCTCCGTTCACCAGGAACCTGCTGGTTGCCGGCAGGCGGTTGGCCGCGCGCGCACCCGGCGAGCCCTTCTCCTCGCCCACCACGAAGAGCAGATCGACGCGCTCCTCGCCGACGTCGGCTAATCGTTGCGCGGCAATCATCATCGCCGCGGCGATCCCCTTCGCGTCGGACGACCCGCGCCCGTACAGCCGATTCCCTTCGAGACGCGGCGGCACGTAGGGCGGGACCGTATCGAGGTGTGTGGACAGTGTCACCCCGCCTCCCCGGCGGGTCGCCCACACGTTCGACCGACCTGGCTCGACCTCCTGAAGCGACACGTTCCAGCCGCGCTCGACAAGCCAGCGCGCGGCGAAGTCGACCGCGTCCCGTTCGCGGCCGGTAGTGGATTCGACAGAGAGGAGTTCGGTTGCGAGCGCGACGACGTCGGACATGGGTGAAACATACAAGCGCCGCCCCCAGCCTCCTACTGCATAAACGCCGCGATCGTGTTCGAGAGCGTTGCGTCATCCATGACGTCGTCCCAGCCCGGAGCGACCAGCGCGATCACGCGTTCCGCACCCGAGTTGCACTCGATCGCCACGGAATCGGCCGGAAGCGCCGCGGCCGCGCCACGTTGTTCGGCCGGTACTTCCGGCAACTCCAGGCAGATCCATGTAGTACCGCGCGGGTCGCGCACTGTTCGCATCTGGGCTCCAGGCCACTGGGAGGACTCGGTGTTCGCGCGGTGCGCGCGCGAGCAGCAACGCGCCCTGCGAGTGAATGACGACGACAACATACCCGGAGCGGGACTCGAACCCGCACGCCCTTGCGAGCAGGAGATTTTAAGTCTCACGCGTCTACCGGTTTCGCCATCCGGGTATCGCGTCGTCGTCGGCTCAGTATCGCAGTGCGCCCGTACGCAGCAGAGCTTAGCGCGCCCCGGCCTCCAACGCAAAACGGGAGCGCCGACGCGCTCCCGTTTGCGAAACCACCGCACCGCCTCTTCTCGGCATTAGAGCGGGAAACGGGACTCGAACCCGCGACCCCAACCTTGGCAAGGTTGTGCTCTACCAACTGAGCTATTCCCGCGCACAGCGGACTTTAGCAGGATCGGGTGAGCCGGACAAGCCGCCCGAGAGAATCACGCGCGAAGTCCGAGAGCGTGTGCGGCGTACCAGACCGTGTGAGCGAGCAACCCAGCCAATGCGGCGTCACCGCCGTTGCCGGTCGCCCTACCCTCGGCATCCACAAACTCAGCCGCGATCCCGTTATCCAGAGGAGCACGCCGAAGCCAGGCGAGCACGTCCTGCGCCTCCGGGCCCAGCAGGCGGGCGATCTGCGGCATCAGCGCCGACATGGACGCGTCCGGCGCAGCCCCCTCGGCACGCAGCGCGCGCACTGAGCGCCGGTACAGCGAATCATCCCGGTCGAGCGCCTCGTACAGCGGCAGCCACAGGAGCGACCCGACGGCATCGTCGTCCAGCGACGCATTGCCGGCCAGGTCGACTGCGACCGCCAACCGCGCCTTCTCCCCGCGATCGACCGCGAAATGGCGGCGGATCGCCGCTCGAACAGCGGCCGGATCTTCAACGCTGCCCGCTGCCTCTTCATCAAGCGTGCGACGGAACACATCGAGGGCGAGCGCGACGACGGCGTTGCCGTGCAGCGTGAAGGGGTACTGGGCCGGCGCACCCGACGGCATCACCTCGGTCGAATACAATGGAACCCGCTCATCCCGACGGGCCGCAATATCTTCCGACGCGAGATACAACGTGTCCGCGACGACGGGATCCTCGACGATCTGATCGTCCTCCGAATCGCGGATGTAGCGGTCGGTCGCGATGGCAAACGCCGCCGGCCCCTCGATGGTGAAGCCGGGCTGGAACAGCGTGCCATCGATGTAGTGCACCCCCTGTCCGGGCGCGTAGCCGTGCAGCTCGCACGCACGTACGAGAAGTTCGCGCGCGAGGCTGGTGTCCGCCAACTGTACCGCGGGCAGTGTCCACATCAACGCTTCCCAATCGCGCACCGTGCACCCCATCGAATGCCAGGGGGCTCGTGACCGCACGAGGTAATAGTGGGCATCGTCCAGTGCACGTCCCACGCCGTAAAAATAGGCGAACAACAGATTCCGGTTCACGATGCGATCCATTACGTCGCTTCCGGTAGTCTGCTCGAGCGCCGACAGGGCCTCGCGGGTTGCCGTCAGCAGCGCGCGCCAGCCGCGGCGGCGCAATACAGCGACCGTCGCTTGCGCGCCATCGCGTTCCGGTCCGACCGCGAGATAGAATGCGATCTGGACGGCGCCATTCGCCGGGACGACGACCGCGCGACGGATGGCGAAGGACCTCGCGTCGCGCGCCCCCCCGTCGGGAACTTCCAGCGTGGCCGGGCCGTCGCTCCCGATTGCGACCGCCGCGAGCCCCGGAATGGCAGTGCCTTCAAGTAGCAGCACGTCATCGGGACCGACGCTCACCAAGTGGTCGTCGTCGAAAGGGCGCGGAGTCCGCACGCGCTGCTGGCGATGCCCCAGCGCGCCCTCGAGAGCAATCTCTAGACTGATATCGGTCGCCCCGCGATTCTCGACCGCAAAGGTATAGACCGCGCCCGCCATATCGGCATCACGCCCGTAGGGCGCGAAAATGGTGCCGCGCACCACCAGTGAACCGATCGTGCAGGTGAAAGTGGGCAACCACCCCACGGCCCGCTCCCACGCGATGCCCTCGGCCGCCAGGACGCGCACGTTTCCATCCACACGAAACACCGGTCCCATCAGGGGGGTACCCTGCCCCGACATGAAGTCCGGCGAACCGGCGAACTCGATCGCGGCGCGGGCCCCTCGATGCAGTACCCCGAGCGCGTGAATCGCACCGTCCGTCGGGTTGATGCACGGCAGGGTCAGCCAGTGGTTGCCGGTGAGTTGCCACGGGGTGGACGGAAGATGCACAGCACGCTCTTGAGTGACGGGACGAGGGGGATTCGTTGACGCCCTCTCTGATGGGGGCTAATCTAGCCGGTTCGGCGCACGACGCTCTCCTCCGAAGCCTGACGCCGGTATCGGTCAGGAACGGCCTGCTTCACCTTGCACATGACAACCGCCTTGGCCTTTCAACGATTGCCGTCCGTGCAGCGTCGTACCGGTTCGCTCCGTACCGTGTTCGCCTTCGGCTGTGCGCTGCTGGCGGGGGTGGCCGCTCCGCCGGACGCGGCACAGGCGCAGACCGTGGCGGGCTTGGGTGACGACGCCATTCCCCTGCCCAAAGGTGCCAAGAGGTTCCTGATCGCCGGGTTGTGGAACGACTGGGATGCCGTGTACACCCCTTCCGCGAACGGTGGTTCGAATCGCCGGCCGCTCCTTGCCGCGCTGGCCACGTCGCAAGCCGGGGTCGCGATTTTTCCACAACTTGAGTCTGCCGAGGCCGGCGTCCGGACGCTGACGGGTCGGTCCACCTTTTCACTGTCGCTGGGCGCGCTCGACGCGGCGGGCGAGGTGCGCCAGAGTATCGCCCCGCTCGGTGTGAGCTTGGGCCTGACGCGCCGCCTCTCGCTTCGGCTGCTGGTGCCGTACGTCGAGTCCCGTGATGTGACGCAATTGCTGCTGAATCGAGTCGGCTCGACGGCCAATGTCGGTATGAATCCGGCATACGTCGCCGGTACCGGCGTCGCGGCACGATCCACGAACGGAATAATCCTCGCGCAGCTCGACCTCGCGCGTACGCAGTTGGCCGCCGAGATCACGAGGTGTGCCTCGGCGACCGCCATCGGCTGCGAAGCGATCCGTGGTAATCCCGCCGGCGCCCAAGCCCTCGTACTGCGCGCCGCGACCACCCGCACCGCCATTGCCGCGGTTTACGGCACGGCGACGAACGGCGGCGCGCCGGTCGTCCCGATCGAGAACGGGAGCGCTCAGACGGCGGTGCGTGCGACCATTGCGACCCTTCGCTCCGACTTCGCGGCCTTCGGGGTCACTGCGATCGCGCAAGGCGCCGCACCAGCGGGGGCGACCACCGTGTATGGTCCCGGTGGCATGTCGCGAATCGTCAGCGACACGGCCTGGAAGCTCGGCTACGATCGCCTCGGCAACACGCGGCGGGCGGGCATCGGCGATATCGATCTGACCGCGTCCTATCTGCTTTTCGACAGCTTTCAGGCCGACCAAGTGCGACGACTGCTCACGCCGGCGCGCGGTGTGCGCAGCATGCTGACCGCCGGCTGGCGCTTCGGTACGGCCGGAGCCGATCGCGCCGATGACCCGTTCGATGTGCCAATCGGCGACGGCGCCAATGCCCTGCTGGTGCGCAGCACGACCGACCTCGTGTTGACCCGATCGGTGTGGATGAGCGCCACGATTCGTGCGGTGAAGCCGATCTCCGATGAGGTCGTCGTCGCGCTGCCGTACCGGAACGCGGTGAACGCGTTTGAGGCTGTGACCGCGGGTAAGGCGGTGCGATCGCTCGGCAATCGGGTCGAACTCGAGCTCGCACCACGCCTGTCGTTCGGACAGTTCTTCGGTGTCTCCGCCGCGTATCTCGTTCGCCATTGGGGAGCTGATCGATACGCGGTCGTCGATGCTGCCGCGAGTGCGGGGCAGCAAACGGATGGCGGTACTGCGTCGCGTACCATGCACGCGGCGGCGTTCGGTGCGAGCTTCTCAACGCTCGCGAGCTATGTGCGCGGTCGATCCCGCTTCCCGGCTGAAGTCATCTACTCGCACACCATGCCGGTGACCGGATCCGGCGCGACCGTTCCGTCGGCAACCAGCGACCGGCTCGAACTGCGCGTTTATACCGGTTTTCCGCGGCGCTGACGCACTGGGGCCGCACCCAGTGGTTCGCGATCCTCGCTGTCTCCACGTTCCAGCAGTTCCCGCGCGTGTGCCCGGCTGACTTCGCGGTCGGCGTCGCCACCGAGCATGCGCGCAATCTCGATCACTCGCACCTCATCGTGCACGATGGTCGTATCCGCTGTCGTGACGGTACCGATCGCGCTCTTCCGCACGACCACGTGATGATGGGCGCGGGCGGCGATCTGCGCGAGATGTGAGATGGCGAGGACCTGATGGTGCGTGGCCACCCGGCGCATCAGTGCACCAACTTGCCATGCCACGGCTCCACCGATGCCGGCATCGACTTCGTCGAACACGAGTGTTGGTACTTGCTGCAGTCGCGCCAGCACCGTGCTCAGCGCCAGCATCACGCGCGCCAGTTCTCCCCCCGATGCCAGACGCCCGAGCGGACGTGGCTCGCTGCCGGCGTTCAGCGCCGCCACAAAGCTGACCTGCTCCGCCCCGAACGCACTGACGTGGTCGAGCGGCGTGAGCACGACGTGAAGACGCCCCTCCGGCATCCCCAGCTCGGGCAGGAGCTGCGTGACCGCGCGGGCAAGCTGTTGAGCGCCCGATTGCCGGCGGCGCGAAAGCTCGGCCGCCGCTTCGGCGAGGGCACCATCGGCGACCGCGCGCGCGTCAGCAATGGCAGCCAGATCGAGCGCGCCGCCATCAACGAGCTCGAGTTCCGCCTGGGCCTGCGAGCCGGTGTCGATGACGTCCTGGAGGGTGGGCCCATGCTTTCGCATGAGCGACAGCAGCTGATCACGACGCCGCTCCAGCGTGCGCAGCCGCGACGGATCCGCCTCGATCGCTTCCGCGTAGCTCTCTAGCTCACGGACGAGCTCATCGAGGGCGTATACCGCCGCATCGAAGCCGACCTGCCAACGA
Organism: Gemmatimonas sp.; assembly: GCF_044376735.1. Taxonomy (GTDB): domain Bacteria; phylum Gemmatimonadota; class Gemmatimonadetes; order Gemmatimonadales; family Gemmatimonadaceae; genus Gemmatimonas. Next base: position 42,411 of record NZ_JBILKJ010000002.1, on the reverse strand, counting down.
CCGGTGTCAGGATCGATCCGCTCGAGTGAGACGAGCGCACGACGCACACCCGCGAGTCGCGTCAGTGCGGCGCGCTCATCACCCGAGATCGCCGTCGCCGCCTGCGCCGCGAGCGTCTGCAACTCCTCAGCATGCGACAGACGGCGGATCTCGCCATCGAGCGCTTCGTCTTCCCCAGCAACCGGATTCGCGTCGGCGATCTCGCTCGCGACGAAGCGCAGGTAGTCCGCACGTTTCGCCGCATCCTGGCGGCGCGCCTCGAGTTCGCGCTCACGCGCGCGAAGGGCGCTCAATTGCGCGAACGCGTCGGCTACGCGGGCACGGAGCTCCATCGCCCCAGTGAACGCGTCGAGGACATCGCGCTGATGTTCACCGTCGACCAGCTGTCGCGAATCGTGCTGCCCGAGCACGCTCACCAACCGCGATCCGACCTCGGCCAGCACGGCCGCCGTGACCGGAGCACCATTGATCCACGCCCGCGAGCGGCCGTTGCTGCCGATTTCGCGCTTGAGCACCAGCGTTTCGTCATCGGCGTCGATTCCACGCTCATCGAGCATCGCCCGCAGCCCCGGCATGGCGCCGGGTTCAAACACGCCTTCAACCGTGGCCTTCTCAGCCCCACTGCGCACGCGATCGGCCGCGGCGCGCTCCCCGAGCAGCATGCCCAGCGCACCGACGATCAGCGATTTGCCGGCGCCGGTTTCGCCGGTCAGCACGTTGAGCCCCGCCGCGAGGGGCAACGCGACCGTATCAATGACAGCCACATTGCGAATGCGGAGCTCGACGAGCATGCGCTATCTCCTCAAATCGTCTCGCCGTCGCGCTCGGAGAGGCCACCCCATCCGAGCTTTCGGCGCAATCGCGTAAAGAACGTCGTCCCCGGAAAACGAACGATCTGGACCGCGTGGGGCGCGCGGCGGACCACCAACGTTTCGCCGCCGGTGAAGGTAGTCCCGACCTGCCCATCAATCGTTACCAAAAGCTCTTCGGGTCCATCATCCGCACGCACCTTGACCTCCACGTGCGGCGGCAGCACCAGCGGCCGCATGGCGAGCGTGTGGGGAGACACTGGGGTCAGCACGATGCTCTCCACTGTCGGCACGACGATCGGCCCTCCGGCCGACAACGAATAGCCCGTGGAACCGGTTGGCGTCGAGACCACCAACCCGTCGGCCGAGTACGTCCCGATCGCTTCGTCATCGACGAAGACCGTGAACTTGACGACGCGCGCGAACCCACCCTTGTGAAGCACGACGTCGTTCAGCGACAGCCAGCGGCACCGTTCAACGCCCTCGCGATCGAGCGCACAGGACTCGAGCGCCATGCGCGACTCCGAGACGAAATCACCGGCAGCAAAGCGCCGCACCCCGTCCTCGAACTCCTCACCGCCGCAGGCCGTAAGAAATCCCAGACGTCCGAGATTGATGCCGAGAATCGGCACCGTGCGCCCATCCAGAAACCGAGCCCCGCGAAGCAAGGTGCCGTCGCCGCCAAGGGTGAACAGCGCATCGACCTGGTCGGGCGACTCCAGTCGGTCGCCCTTCCCGGCGATCTCCCAGAGGTCCGGCTCGAACAGCAGAGTGAGCCCCACTTCGGGAGCGATACTCAGCAGTGTGCCAAGGATCGCCGGAAGCCCCGGATAGCCTTTGTGGCCGATCACGCCAACGCGCATCAACCGGCGAGCGCCTCGGACTCGTGGAATGCGCGTACGCGCTCCGCAATCCCCGCCGGATCGAGTCCGAGTGACGCGAGCTGCTTCTTGCGTGGTGCCGAGTAGATGATACGGTCGGGCACACCGTGAACGGCCGTGCGCACCGTGGGCGCCAGCTGATGCACGATCGAACTGATGAACGCGCCGAACCCGTTCACGACCGTCCCTTCCTCGACCGTGAGCACGTGCGTGTGGCTCGCCAGGATCGCGTTCAGCGTGACTTCATCGTACGGCTTCAGATAGCGGCAATTCACGACGCTGACGTCCAGGCCGTCGGCGGCCAGCAGCTCAGCGGCGGCCAGCGATTGATTTACCATGGTACCGACGGCGAGAATCGCGACGTCCCGGCCTTGCCGCAGGACCTCCCACGTGGCGTACGGGGTGGCGGCAATCTGCGACATCGCCTCGGGAATGTCCGGCGATGCATCGCGAGGATAGCGGAAGCTGAACGGCCCATCGGTGTGTTCGACGGCGGCGCGCAGCAGGCCGAGCATCTCCGCGCCGTTCTTCGGCGCGGCGACGGTCATGCCCGGTACGCTGAGCATATACGCGATATCGTACAATCCCATGTGCGTTTCGCCGTCTTCGCCAACCAATCCAGCGCGGTCCATCGCAAACACGACGGGGAGCTTCTGCAGCGCCGCATCGTGAATGATGTTGTCGTAGCCGCGCTGCAGGAACGTGGAGTAAATCGTCACGATCGGGCGCACGCCGCGCGTGGCCAGACCTGCGGCGAATGTCACACCGTGGCCCTCGGCAATGCCGACATCGAAGAACCGATCGGGGAAGGCCTTGGCAAACAGTGCGGTACCGGTGCCAGACGGCATGGCAGCCGTGATCACCGCGAGGTCCTTTCGCTCACCCCCGAGTTCGGCCAGTCCCTTGCCATATACGGCGGTATACGCCGGATTCGCCGTGGAGACCGCCAGCTGCTTGCCGGTGGCCGGATCGTGGCCGGGCGGCAGCGCGTGCCATTTCTCGCCATGATCGCCCGCGGGAAATCCCTTGCCCTTCTTGGTGATCACGTGGACCAGTCGCGGCGTGTTCATCGCGCGCACCGCCGTGAACGTCTCAAGCAAGGCATCGAGATCGTGTCCGTCGATTGGGCCGAAGTAGCGGAAGCCGAGCTCTTCGAACAGCACGCCGGGCGTGAGCAGCGACTTCACACTCTCTTCCCACTTTCGCACAAGCGTGCTCACGCCGGTGAAGGGAGCCGGGGCGTTGTCCACCAGATCGCCAATGCGCGAGCGCAACCGGTTGTACAGGGGATTGCGCTGAATGCTCGTGAGGTACTTGTGCATCGCGCCGACGTTCGGCGCGATGGACATTTCGTTGTCGTTGAGGACTACGATGATGTCACGATCCGAATGCCCGGCGTTGTTGAGCCCCTCGTACGCCAGCCCCGAGCCCATCGACCCATCGCCGATGATCGCGGCCACTTTGAACTGCTCACCGAGCACATCCCGCCCGGCGGCCATGCCGAGCGCCGCGGAGATCGCCGTCGCGGCATGACCGGCGCCGAACGTGTCGTACTCGCTTTCGGTTCGCTTGAGAAAGCCGGACAGTCCGGCCTCCTGCCGCAATGACTCCATCTCCGAGTTCCGTCCCGTGAGCAACTTGTGCGGGTAGGCCTGATGGCCAACGTCCCACACCAACTGATCCTTGGGGGTTTCGAAGACCGTGTGCAATGCGATCGTCAACTCGACGACACCGAGCCCGGCGCCGATGTGGCCGCCCGTGCGCGAGCAAACGTCGATCAAGCGTTCGCGCATGTCCTGAGCCAGCGTGCGGAGCTGATCGCGCGACAGACCACGGAGATCCGCGGGGGAATTGATGCCTTCGAGAAGAGACATGACGGAGTCGGAAGGTGCGCTGCGGGAGACCTCCGCAACGGTCAGGTACGACGATCAGTTGGCACGAGAAATGAACTGCAGCACGACGGACTTCGGGGGCATGAGCGCCCGCCTAGGAACGCCGTTCAACGATAAACCGAGCAAGCTGGTCGAGTGTGGGCGTCAGTAGCCCCTCATCGGCGAGGGCGCGGCATCCGTCGTCGACTAACGCCACCGCGCGCTCAATCGCTCCATCGATACCCAGCAGGGCAGGATAGGTGCTCTTATGCAGCGCGATGTCACGACCGGCCGTCTTTCCCAATTGATCCGTCGTCGCCGTAATGTCCAGCACATCGTCGGCGATCTGGAAGGCGAGTCCGATGGAGGCGCCATACCGGGCGAGAGCAAGCCGCCGGGATTCCGGTGCCAGCGCGGCACGAGCCCCCAGCGTTACCGAGGCCATGATCAGCGCCCCCGTTTTCAGGCGATGCACCCGCTCCAGCGCCTCGAGGGTGAGGTGCACCCCTTCCGCCTCGAGGTCGAGAAGTTGCCCACCGATCATCCCGCCGGCACCTGACGCGTCCATCAAATCACGTACGATGTCCCCGGCAACCGAGTCGGAAAGCCCCATCGCCTTGGCGGCGTGCCACGCGCTGCGCGCCGCCATCGGTACCATTGCCAGCCCCGCGGCGGTGGCGACCGGCACCCCGTAGACACGATGCACGGTGGGCCGACCGCGACGCACATCATCATCATCCATGCACGGCAGGTCGTCGTGCACCAGTGAATACGCGTGTACGACCTCGACCGAGGCGGCGAGGTCGCGAGCGTCGCCGGTGCCGCCACAGGCCCGATACGCTTCCATGAGCAGAATCGCCCGCAGGCGCTTCCCTTCCCCAAGCAGCGAATAACGGATCGCTTCGGCCGTCAACGGCGCGATGTCGCTGAGCCAGCGGGCGCAGAACGCGTCGAGGGCCTGATGCACCGCAGACCGTTCGGCCACGAACGATGGGGCGGACGATGCCGTGCTCTCGCCGAGCGGTGTCATCGACTCAGCCACCCAGCTCAACGACGGAGAACGACCCATCGGCCGCCTCGACCAGCTGCTGCACACGCGCATCGATCGTCTTCAACGCCGCACCAGCCGAGCGCAGATGAGTGATCCCATCCTCAAACAGGCGGAGGGCCTGTTCGAGATCAACGTCGTTGCGCTCGAGCTCGCGCACGATCTCCTCCAGGCGGGTCAGTGACTGTTCGAAGCTCATACACCCTCCTCGGGTTGAAAAATGGGAATCGAGTCGGGGAGTGGACGCCCCGCACCAGCGGTCGCGGACACGATGCCGTCCCGGAGCCAGAGATCGAACGGAGCCCCGGGTGCGAACCGATCCCGCCCGCTCAAAGTAGCGCCATCGGGCGTTCGCGCCACCGCAAAGCCACGCGCCAGCGTGCGCAGCGGCGAGAGCGCGTGAAGCTGCCCGGCCAGAGACTCCACCCGGGAGCGGCGACGCTCCACGATGCGAGTGGCCGCCAAGCCTAGGCGCTTTTGCACCTGAGACAGTGAGGCAAGGGCACGCTCCTCACGTCGCCGCGCCGCCGTAACCAGGCGGCTGCCAAGCGACTCCACCCGGGCGATGACGTCACGACGGGACGGAACCGCCAATTCGGCCGCCGCCGAGGGCGTCGCCGCGCGTACGTCGGCGACGAGATCGCAGATGGTGACATCCACCTCGTGCCCGACGGCCGAAATCGTGGGGATCGGGCAGGCAGCGAGGGCGCGGGCGACACGCTCGTCGTTGAAGGCCCAGAGATCTTCGCGCGCACCGCCGCCGCGGCCGATAATGAGCGCATCGGCATCCCGCCAGCGACTCACCTGCTCAATCGCCGCGACGAGCGACTCCGGCGCACCGTCCCCCTGCACCTTTGCCGCGACCATGACGATCTCCACGTCGGCACTACGGGCGCGCGCCACGGTGATAATGTCGTGCATGGCCGCGCCGTCGAGACTCGTGATGACGGCGATCCGGCGCGGAAAGGCTGGCAGCGCGCGCTTGCGCGCCGGCTCAAGCAAACCATCCTTTTCCAGACTGAGGCGCGTGCGTTCGAGCGCCTTCCGCCATAGGCCATCCCCCTCCGCCTCCAGCGCGCGCACGGAGAACTGGAGGTCGCCACGTACCGGCCAGACAGTCATCTGGCCATACGCCAGCACCTGCATGCCGTCGTCTGGCGGGGCGGGAATGCGCTTGGCCGCCGAACTCCAGATCACGCACTTCACCTGCGCCTGGGCATCCCGAAGGGCGAAATACCAGTGACCGTTCCGGTGCGCCTTGAAATCGCTGACTTCCCCACGCACCCACAGCGGCGGAAACGCGCCTTCGATCAGATCCTTGGCCGCACTCGTCAGTGTGTGAACCGCAATCGCCGATTCGGGCGCGCTTCCCGGCGCCTCATCGGCGGAAGCCGGCGGTCCGTAACTGGCAGCTCCACCCTCGCGGCGTCCGGCCACGTGAGTCAGCTCACCGTGCGCTGAGCCGCACGCACCGTATTGCGCAGCAGCATCGCAATGGTCATCGGTCCGACCCCGCCGGGAACTGGCGTGATCCGCGACGCGACGTCCACCGCGCTCGCAAAATGGACATCGCCGCACAGGCGGCGACCACTGGCGCGTGTGGCATCGGGCACACTGTTCATGCCGACGTCGATCACCACCGCCCCGGGCTTGATCATGTCGCCCGTGATCATCTCCGCCCGGCCTGCGGCGACGATCAGGATGTCGGCCCGACGCGTGTGCGAGGCCAGATCTCTGGTACGGCTGTGGCAGATCGTCACCGTGGCGTCGCCGCCGGACCTCCCCTGGACGAGCAGTGCCGCCATCGGCTTGCCGACAATGTTGCTGCGCCCCACGACCACGACCTCCGCGCCCCGTGTCTCCACACCGCTGCGTAAGAGCAATTCGATCACGCCGGCCGGCGTGCACGAGACAAACCCATCGGTATGCCCGATCAGGAGCTTACCGACGTTCTCCGGATGAAAGCCGTCGACGTCCTTGTCGGGGCGGATGTGCCTTATGACGGTGTCGGGATCAATGTGCGCGGGCAGCGGCATCTGGACGAGGATCCCGTGCACCGCCGGATCGCCGTTCAGTTGCTCGACCAGCGCTAGCAACGACGCCTGCGTCGTGTCGGCTGGTAAACGAATCGTTCCGCCGGCCATACCCGCCTCGCGGGATGCCTTCTCCTTGGCTCCGACATAAGTCGCGCTGGCGACGTCGTCGCCAACGAGTACCACGGTGAGCCCCGGCACGACGCCATGCGCTCGCAGCACCGCCACGTCGCGCGCGACCTCCGCGCGCACGTCGGCCGCGATCGCCTTCCCGTCGATCAGTTCAGCGCGCAAAGTCCACCGCCCGGCTCTCGCGAATGACGACCACCTTGATCTGCCCCGGATACTGCAACTCGGACTCGATGCGACGTGCGATCTCTTCCGACAACGCCGTCATGCGCATGTCATCTACCTGTTCCGGCGTGACCACGACGCGGATCTCCCGACCCGCTTGGATAGCGAACACGCGCTCCACACCCCGATAGCTGGACGCGATCTTCTCGAGTCCCTCGAGCCGCTTCACATACGTCTCGAACGCCTCGCGACGGGCCCCGGGACGCGACCCCGAGATGCTGTCGCCGGCCTGCACGAGCACCGACACTTCGCTCTCGTGCGGCACGTCGTCATGGTGGGCCGCAATACAGTTCACCACCAGCGGATTCTCGCCGTACTTGGTGGCCACTTCGACGCCGAGCTGCACGTGCGTGCCTTCGTGCTCGTGCGTGAGCACCTTGCCGATGTCATGCAACAACGCGCCGCGTTTGGCGAGCGCCACATCCAGCCCCAGCTCGGCCGCCATCATCCCGGCCAACCATGCGACTTCCTTGGAATGCGCGAGAATGTTCTGGCCGTAACTCGTCCGCCACTTCATCCGGCCAATCAGCTTGATGAGCTCAGGGTGAAGCCCGGCCACGCCGACATCGTAGGCCGCCTGCTCACCGGTTTCGATGATCGCGACCTCGACTTCCTTCCGGGCCTTGGCGACCACTTCCTCGATGCGCCCGGGATGGATGCGGCCGTCGGTGACGAGCTTCTCCAGTGCGAGTCGCGCCGTTTCCCGGCGGACCGGATCGAAACACGAGACGACCACCGTATCCGGCGTGTCATCGATGATCACATCCACACCGGTTGCCAATTCGAAAGCCCGGATGTTCCGCCCCTCGCGGCCAATGATGCGTCCCTTCATCTCGTCATTCGGCAGCGACACAGCCGAGACGGTGGTCTCCGCCGTTGTTTCGGCAGCCACGCGCTGGACCGCGAGCGCCACGATCTTCTTCGCTTCTCGATCGGCGTTACGCTTTGCCGACTCGCGAATCTCCCGAAGGCGACTCGCGGCGTCGGCCAGCGCCTCGTCTTCCAGACGGCGAATCAGCTCAGCCTTCGCCTGATCCGCGCTGAGTCCAGCCAGCTGCTCGAGTTTGCGGCGTTCATCGGTGATGAGCTTCTCGAGCTCCTGCTCCTTCGCCGTCGCCACCGACTCGCGCCGGCCGAGCTCGGATCCTCGTCGTTGGACCTCCTGCTCCCGGCTTTCCAACGACTCGCGGGCGCGATCAAGCTGCGACTCCCGCTCGAGCACGCGCTTCTCCTCGCGTTCGAGCTCGACCCGACGCTGACGCACCTCCTGTTCGTGCGACTCCCGGAGCTGGAGGACTTCCTCCTTGCCCGCAACGATCGCAGCGCGTCGCAGCGTCTCTGCCTCACGCTTCGCCTCATCGACGATGCGCACTGCGCCTTCCTCGGCGACGACGAGGGCCCGTTGCTGTTCGCCGGTCTCCACCTTACGCCACGACTGTCGACCCACCACGTACGCGACGACAGCCGCGATGAGCCCAAGGGCGCCAACCAGCGCCGCTGCGGGAATCTCGCCCATGGATCTATGCTCCACCGCGGCCAAGCGCGGGTTCTTGATCGTTTTCCAACGGATCTATCGTGCGCACGGCACGGGCGACTGTCACGATGCGCCGCGGCTGGCGAAGAGGGAGCGACCTCCGCTGCCGCGGCACAGGGGCGCGCGCACACCGTCAACTTTCAGAACGTACGGACGTATCAGGAGGCCCGCAACGGGGATCCACAGGTCGCTGCCATCCCATCCGGGCGTTTCCGTGGACACCCCATCGCTCAGACCGGATAGCCATCCTCGCCACGCTTGGCCGGAGGAAGCAACGGACGAATGTCGGAGGCAAGGTGCCGGATGTCGTTCGTGATCGTCTCCACGGCGGCGCGTTCCCGGAACAGGTCGTCGGTGATCTGCAGCGCGGCGAGGATCGCTGCCCGCTGCGTCTCCACCGTGGAGCCGCCGCCCATAATGGCGCGGATCGTGCGGTCGACATGATCGGCCACCGCCTTGGTATGCTCCGGCGAGGCTTCCGTGCGGAGGGTGTACTCCTCACCGACGATCCGGACCTTGACGACCAACTTGTTGTCGATCACCGCTCGGCCCCCTGCCCAGTCTGCTGGCGGAGAAAGCGCATGCGCTCCCCGAGCTGTGCGGTTTTGTCCCGGGCCTCCGCCAGACGGGCCCGCAGCCGCTCGTTCTCTCGGGACAGCTCACTATCGACCGCCTGCGGGGTCGCCGCCTCCGCCGCGGCGGCAAACGCCGCCTGGACGCGCACGACCTCGGCCTTCGCCATCTCGGCCTTGGCCTCCAGCTCCCGCACCTTGGCCTCGAGCAGCGCCCGCGCCTGCGCCGAACGCAGCCCGTCGGCCCGCACCTCGATCAGCGTGCCGTCGCGCTCCGCCACGAGCTGCTCGAGCTCGCGGATACGCGACTCCGCCGACAGCGCCCGCCGGCGGTAGCCCGCGAGCTGGTCGGTGAGGTTGCGAACAAGGGTATCGAGTTCGCGAAACGCGACGGTTTCAGGACGCACGTGGACGGATACCGAGTTCCCGGTCGAGAAGATCCAACAGGCGGGCACGACGCCCCTCAATCTCCTTGTCCCGCAGGGTGCGCTCCGGATGCCGGAACGTCAACCGCCAACCGAGACTACGATGGCCCTCCGGTACGCCGGCACCGCGGAACTCGTCGAACAGACTCACCTGTTCCAGCAGCTCCCCCCCGGCCGCGCGAAGCGCCTGCTCGACGGTCGCGGCCGCAACGCTCTCCGGCACCAACAGGGACAGATCGATCTCAGCCGATGGGGTGGTTGGGAGTACCTTGAATCGGAACGCGGACGACGCCGACACGGCCTGCCCAACAGGAGCACCGCCGTGGTCATGGGCGCGAGGCGCCGCCACGTCGGCCGAAGGCATGACGCCCAACGTGACTTCAATGCCGAACGCCTCGCTGGCCCACACCGGACGATCGAGCGCGACCGCCTCGACCCGTCCGACCTCGCCGATACCGTCCACCACCAACGTCCAAATGGACGGCATTGCGCCCGCCGCCAACGTGGCGCCCAGTCCGGGGAACGCCGCCGCCAGGATACGCTCGGCGATGGTCTTCGCGTCCCATCGGTCGAACGCCGGCGGCTGTGGCTCCGTGAAATGCGCCGGACGACGACCGCCCATGATCAGCGCACCGACCCGGACCTCTTCACGCGGCAGCCGGTCCGCGCTGGAAAGAAAGACGTTGCCCACTTCGAACAGCCGAAGGTTCCCCTGCATCCGCGTGAGATTGTACTCGGCGCGACGGGCGAGGGTGTCGAGGATTGATGCACGCAAAAAGGGTTCGTCATCCGCCAGGGGATTGCGCACGCGTGGTGTGAACTCGTCACCCGTACTGGTGAACGGCATCGGCCGCGTTTCTGCGAGACCCAGCCCGACCAACAGGTCGCGCACCCGACGACCCGCGAGGTGCAGCGGATGATCCGGCGCGTTGCCGGGCCGGAACGGACGCAGCTCGTCGGGAAGCGTGTCGAATCCCACCAAGCGCGCGACTTCTTCGATGAGGTCGACTTCGATGAGCAGGTCATGTCGCCACGTTGGCGGCGTCACGACCAATCCGTGCGCGTCGTCGACAATCGTGCAGCCAAGCGCCTCGAGGTGATGGCGAATCACAGACGGGGCGACGGCAATGCCGAGGACGCGCGCGACTCGCGACGGTCGGACGGTCACGGCGCGAGGAGCCGGCGTCGGCCCGCCTACGTCAATCAACTCAACGACCTGCCCACCCGCGACCTGCGCGATGAGTGATGCCGCCGTACGCGCCACCTCGAGCGTAGAGCCGGCGTCGACCCCGCGCTCGAAGCGATAGGAAGCATCCGTGGACAGGTTCACCGCGCGACGCACGCGGCGGACGAAGCGTGGCGCGAACACCGCGACCTCCAACAGCACGTCAGTGGTCGACTCGGTGACTTCGCTGTCGAGTCCCCCCATCACGCCGGCGAGAGCAACGGGACGCTCGCCATCACAGATCACGGTCGTGCCGGCGGCCAGTGGGCGCGACGTCCCATCGAGCGTCACGAGCGCTTCTCCCTCGACGGTAGGCCGCACGACGATGCGCTGCCCTGACAGCTTGGCGAGGTCAAATGCATGCACGGGCTGTCCAAGGCCGTGCAGCACGTAGTTCGTGGCGTCGACCACATTGCTGATCGTGCGCTGCCCGATGCTTTCGAGCCGTTGACGCAACCAGTCGGGACTTGGGCCCACCTGCACCCCGGAAATCACGGCAGCGACATAGCGCGTGCAACTGTCGGCATCATCGATGCGTACCGTTGCCTGTGTGCCGGAGGCGCTCACAGGCGCGCTATGCACTGGCACGCCGACGGCTGGCGGCGCGATCTCCGACGGACGCGTGGACATCGGCAGGCCGAGGATCGCCGCAATCTCGCGTGCAACGCCCACGTGCGAGAGAAGATCCGGACGATTCGGCAGCACGTCGAGATCCAACCGCGCGTCGGCGATTGGAAGCACGTCCAGGAGCGGCGTACCAGGTGCCGCGTCGGTGTCGAGCGCGAGGATGCCGTCGTGTTCCTGCCCGAGGCCAAGCTCACGCGAGGAACAGAGCATGCCATTGCTCGTCTCGCCACGAATCTTGCGCTTTTCGATCTTGAGCCCGCCGGGCATGACGGTCCCTGTGCGCGCAAAGGGGTATTTGGTACCCGCCACGACATTCGGCGCGCCACAGACGACCTCGAGCAACGTGCCGCTTCCGTCGTCGACCTTGGTGACCCAGAGATGATCGGAATTCGGATGCCGCGCGGCGTCCACAACCAGGGCCACGACGAACGACGCGAGCTCGGCACCGAGCCGCTCGATGTTGTCGAGTGTCACGCAGTGGCGACTCAGCGCATCGCCGATGTCCTGCGCCGACCGTGCGTGCGGCACGAACTGCTTGAGCCATTCATGAGAGACGATCATCGCGCGAACTGCTCCAGGAAACGGACGTCGGAATCGTACAACACGCGGATGTCACTGATGTCATAGCGCGACATCGCAATACGCGCCGGCCCCATGCCGAATGCCCAGCCCGTGAACTTCTCGCTATCGAGCCCCGCATCATCAAGCACATGCGGATGGACCATACCGCAGCCGAGAATCTCGACCCAACGCAGCCCCTTGCCGTCATTCAGGTCGACTTCGACATCCATTTGGGCACCGGGCTCGACGAACGGGAAATACGACGGACCGAAGCGCACGCGACGCGAGGCACCGTAGAAGCGACGGGCGAACTCGGCCAGCGTCGCCTTCAGATCGACGAAGGAAATCCCCTCGTCCACCGCCAGTCCCTCCAGCTGCATGAAGGCGGGTGCGTGCGTGGCATCGAAGAAGTCGCGACGATACACCTGGCCCGGCGCGAGCACCCGCACCGGCGGCTTGTACTGTTGAAGCGTGCGCACCTGCACGGGTGAGGTGTGTGTGCGCAGCAAGGTGTCCTGACCCAGATACAGCGTGTCGTGCAGCTCCATCGCCGGATGATCGGGCGGGAAGTTGAGCGCGCCGAAGTTGTACCACTCCGTCTCCGCCTCCGGGCCAAGCGCGATGGTGAAGCCGAGTTCGCGGAAGATCTCGCAGATCTCATCGATCACGAGCGTGACCGGGTGCAACGACCCGCGCCACGTGCTCCGCGCCGGCATCGTGGCATCGAACGTTGAGAGACCCGCGGCCGAGGCCTGCCGCGCGGCGAAGCGATCCAGCGTCTGCTGGATGCCCTCTTTCAGCGTGTTGAATGCCGCACCGGCGGCGCGGCGATCGTCGGCGGGCAACGCCCGGAGCGCACCCTGCAGGGCGGCGAGCTGATCGTCCTTGAGGGCATTCAGCAGGCCCTTGGCGACGTCGAGGCGCGTGGCGGGGTCGAGCCCGTCGAGCAACGAGCGCGCGTCCTGCGCGAGGGTGTTCGCCTGGGCGAGATACTCGGAAAGTTGCACGAGACGAAATCGGAAATCGGGGGAGCACGACGGATGGCGGAGCTTGCCCGCCGCGGATGCACGAAGGGCCGGCATCTCGTCGATGCCGGCCCTACAACGTAACCCTGAACGGTGCCGCCGCTCACGCTCGGCGGCACGTCCTCATTACGCGGCGGCCGACTTGGCTTCGATGGCCTTACGAACCTGATCGGCGATCACCGCGAACGCTTCCGGCTCGCGCACCGCGAGGTCGGCGAGGACCTTACGGTCGATCTCGATGCCAGCGGCATGGAGGCCGTTGATGAACACGCTGTACGACATATCGTGCAGGCGGGCCGCGGCGTTGATGCGCACGATCCAGAGGCGACGGAAGTCGCGCTTCTTGTTCTTGCGATCGCGGTACGCATAGCGCCAGCCACGCTCGACGGTTTCCTTGGCAGCCTTCCAGAGCTTGGACCGGCCACCAAAGGCACCCTTGGCGTGCTTGAGGATCTGCTTCTTCCGCTTGAGGCGGACGACGTTGGATTTTACGCGGGGCATGGTAAGTCCTCAGGCCAGGATAAGACGCTTGATACGCTTCACTTCGCCGTTGGTCGCGACGGTGGTCGGACGGCGGAGGTTGCGCTTACGCTTCGACGTCTTCTTGGTCAGGATGTGGCTCTTGTAGGCCTTCAGACGCCGCACCTTCCCCGATCCCGTTACGGTGAAGCGCTTCTTGGCGCCGCTGTGGGTTTTCATCTTCGGCATATTCTGCTCACGGCTACGGTCAACCGCTCCAATGCGGAAGCGGCCCTGCATGCGATCACGCGCTGCTTACTTCGGCGCGAGAATCATCGTCATCGATTTTCCTTCCATGGACGGTGCGCTCTCGATCTTGGACAGATCGGTGAGTTCCTGAGCCACCCGATCGACCACTTGCCGTCCAAGCTCAGGATGGGCGATCTGTCGACCCCGAAACATCAACGTCACCTTCACCTTGTTGCCCTCCTCGAGGAAGCGCCGCGCGTGGCGGGTTTTCGTCTCGAAGTCGTGATCATCGATGCCCGGTCGGTACTTGACCTCTTTCAGATGAATCACATGCTGCTTCTTCTTCGCGATTCGTGCCTGCTTGGCCTGTTCGAACTTGAACTTCCCGAAGTCCATGATGCGGACCACGGGCGGCCTTGCGGCAGCCGCCACTTCGACGAGATCCAGCCCCTGCTCGACTGCTTGGGCGAGCGCCACGTCGACTTCCATGATACCGAGCTGACTTCCGTCGGCGCCGATCACGCGAACGGGGCTGATCCGGATCTGCCGGTTCACCCGTGGCGGACGCTTCGTCGAATCCTGAATAGGCCGTGCTCCAGTAGAAGAAACAGAAAACGCGAACCCCTGAAGGAGTCCGCGTCGCAAACCGACGCTCCCGACGACCGACACCCACCATGGGCGCGAGCGAGAGACACGGTGTCGATCGACTCCAGCAGCACACCTCCGCCGGACTGCATCTGGCGAGAGGGCCGAAGGGTGGGACCGGCGTCGCTGCCGACCCGCTTCTCAATTGTTGAGGAGGAAATACGACCTCCCGCGATCCTGCCGCATCAGTGCCACAGCAGTACTAACAGGTGAAACCTAGGCGCCGTGAGCGCAACGTCAAGGGGCACCAGCGTTTCCGCGAGAGATTCACTCCGCCAACCGGTAGCTCTTTCCATCGTGCATCGCCCGACCAAACCCCACCGTGGCGTCATGCTCGAAGATCAGCAGCCAGTCGTGGCGCAGGGCGTCGGCCAGCAAGGCCCGCTTCGATTCGAGGGTGACCAGCGGCTCGACATCGTACCCCATGATCCACGGTAACGGCAGGTGGTGTGACGTGGGAACGACATCCCCCAGGAAACACGCCGTCTCCCCACCCGACTGCAGGAGGACGCTTTGGTGATACGGCGTGTGTCCCGGCGTCAGCCGAACGGAGATGCCGGGCACGATCTCGCGGTCGCCCATGATCAGATCAAATCGGTCCTCCGCCAAGATCGGCGCCCAGTTCGCCGGAAAATAGCTGGCGGAGGTCCGCTCATTCGGATGCTCGGCGTACGCGCGCTCGCCGGCCTGCACCACGTACCGCGCCCGCGGGAACGTCGCCTGCACTTCCCCCGCGGGATTCCGCCAGGTGTTGCCGCCCGCGTGATCAAAATGGAGATGCGTGTTGATGACGAGCCGTACGTCCTCCGGCGTGAAACCGGCCTCACGGATGCCGTCCTCGAGGGCCGTTCGCCCTTCGGTACCGTTGTTCTCCACACCGTAGATCTCGTGAAACTTGGGGTTCTCCTTGTTGCCGAGGCCCGTGTCGATGAGCACCAAGCCGTCATCGTGCTCGACGAGCAGGCAGCGCATCCCGAGCGGAATGCGGTTCTTCGCATCCGCGGCGAGGCGACGTTCCCACAGGGTCTTGGGGACGACACCGAACATGGCGCCCCCATCCAGCTGCTGGCCACCGGCCTGAATCGCATGGATGCGCCAGCGACCAAGAGTGCGGGTCTCGAGCAACGGCTGTGGAACACTCATGCGATAAAGTCCTCAGAAGCAGGAAGCGGGAACGCGCGGCGGCGGCGGTCGCTCGCCGTTGACCGACGGTTCGTCGTTGGCGCGGCAAGTCGCCGCTCGAGCACCGGCCAAGAGCACACACCCTGCTCTTCCGCAATCCGCAGCATGCGGACAAGCGCCTGCGCAGTGGCGACGGCGTCACCCTCGGCACGGTGGCGTGCCGCGATGTCGATACCGAAGTATCGCGTCACATGGTCGAGCGACTTACGCGGCAAGGCCGGGAGTAGCAAACGCGCCAACCGAACCGTGCACAGCTTTGGGCCAGACAGCTCGTGCCCTATCCCGCGATCGACGGCATCGGCAACGAAACGCCAGTCGAAGGCTGCGTTGTGGGCCGTGAACACCTGCCCCGCAAGTCGATCCACGACCGTGGAGGCGATGTCACTGAACACCGGCTGATCGCGGACCATCTCCCAGGAAATCTGGGTGAGTTGGGTGATGTATGGCGGAATGGGACGCTGCGGGTTGACCAGCTGGGCATACACGTCGACCAGCTCGCCGCCGCGCACGTGTGCAATCGCGATCTCGGTGATCCGGTCGCCCGACGCGGGACTCGTACCGGTCGTTTCGACGTCGACCACCGCAAAGTTCACGTCGAACAGCGAGCTGGACTCGGATCCCGCCGCTCTAGCGCCCCCCGGTCCCCCGCTGGCCGAGGCACCTGACGGCGGCGCGAGTCCAGCCGCCAGCGCCCAATGCCCGCTGGGGAGCCTAACGAACTCGGGATGACTCGAGAGCAGCGCCAGCGCCATGCGTTCGGCCGCGTCAGCCTGCAGCCGGTCCACCTTGCAGACGTCACGCATAAGGGTGACGGGGTCCAATGGACCGGACGCCAGTCGCTGAGCTGCGCGCGCCGAGAGCGTCGTAGGGCGGGACATACAATGGAAGATAGCGATCGGCGGCGCGTCCGCTGGCAAATCGGGCGCAGGCCGCGTAACTTTGTGAAGTATTTCACAAGCCACCGACTCCGCCGTGAAACGCATCGCCGATTCGACCGTTCGCCGCCTCTCGATGTATCTGCGATACCTCGAGGATCTCGACACTCAGGGCCAGGAAACGGCCTCCAGTGACGAGCTCGCGCACCTCTGCGGGACGACGCCGGCGCAGGTCCGCAAGGATCTCTCGTTCTTCGGATCCTTCGGTAAGCGTGGGCTGGGATACCCTGTCCATGAACTCACGGCGCACCTGCGGGAGATTCTCGGCCTCGAGCGGGAGTGGAAAGTCGTCATCATCGGCGCCGGCAAGATCGGCGCCGCACTCGCCAATTACCGCGGTTTCCGGCAGCGAGGCTTCCGGATCGCCGGCGTATATGACAACGATCCGAAAAAGATCGGCCAGCCGTGGGGCGAGGCCATCGTGCATGACATGGCCGACCTTGTTCAGGACATCCGACGGGAAGAAGCGCCGATCGCGGTACTCGCCATTCCGTCGGAGGACGCGCAGGATGTCGTGGATCGCCTCGTTGGCGCCGGCATTCGGGCAATCCTGAATTTTGCGCCAGCCCAGATCACCGTGCCGCCGCATGTATCGCTCAAGTCCGTGAACATGGCGATGGAACTCGAGGGCTTGTCCTTCGCCCTTACGAACTCGCTATCGGGCTCGGGCGCGCCGTAAGCACCCGCACAAGCCGTGCGAACTCTGCGGGGGTGAGCGTTTCGGGACGCACCTCGTTGGGCAGGCCTGCTTGCTGAAGCACGGCTGCGGCCCGCTCGGCATCGAGTGACGCCACGGTGCGTACGACGCGAATGAGTTGCTTGCGTCGTAAACCGAACGCCGACAGCACGAAGCTGCGAAACGCTTCTTCGATGGCGGGCTCCACCGACGGGACGGCACGCGGCGTCACGCGCACCACGGCCGAATCGACCGTCGGGGGTGGATTGAATGCGGACGGCGGCACCCGTCGCACCAGCGCGACGTCGACGACCGCCTGCAGATTGACGCTGAGCGCGCCGTACGTCTTGTCGCCCGGTGGGGCCGCCATCCGTTCGGCCACTTCCTTCTGCACCAGGTAGACCGCCACATCGGGGCGCGGCAGTTCGAGGGCATGAAAGATGATTGGCGTCGTGATGTAGTACGGCACATTACCCACCAGCACATACGGGCCGCCGGCAAGCGTCGGCAGCGAGACGGTCAGTACATCGGCCTCGACGATCTCCACATGCGGGCGATCGGCGTATCGAGCGCGCAAGTGCTGTACGAGATCGCGATCGAGTTCGATCGCGACCACCCGCCCCGCCCGCTCCACGAGGCGATCGGTTAACGCGCCCCGGCCCGGTCCGATTTCCACGACCGTGCGACCGTCTATCGGGCCGAGCGCCTCGACGATGCCGTCGAGCACGCGAGCGTCCTTGAGAAAGTGCTGACCGAAACGTTTGCGCGCGGCGGGCAGTGCGCCCTCCGGGCGCGGCGGCCGAGCGCCCCGCGTCCCAAATCCATGTTTCTGGCTCACGTACGTTCCTGAAATGGACGATCCACGACGACAACGGCGAGATCGTCGCGCAATGCCGTCTGGCGCGTATGCGACGCGACCTGCGCAAACATCGCGTCGAGCAGAGCGTCAGGCGTTTCGCCGTGCGTCATCGTGGCAAGCATGTCGAGTACCGCACGCTCGCCGAGCCGCTGATCGCGGGCGTCCCGCGCGTCGGTGACGCCGTCGGTGAAGAGCACGAGCCGGTCGCCACGACGCCACGACATGACGCACTCCTCGATGGGCGCGTCGCTGAACCCGATGGGTGGAACGACGGCCGCGAGCCGCACACAGGCACCGTCAGCGCCCACCCGAAACGCGTGCGGATGTCCCGCATTGGCGAACCGCACCTCGCCGGCCCGTGTATCGATCACCGCGTAGCACATCGTGATCGACATCTCCGTCGACGAGAGCTCGTCGACCAACGACCGGCGGACGGCGTCGAGCGCGATCGAGGGATCGAACGCGGCCTGCACGTGAATCGCGGCCGCACTCAGCGCCAGCGCCATCACCAAGGCGGACTGATAGCCGTGTCCCGAGACGTCGCCGATGAGTACACCTGTGCGGTCACGGTCGAGGCGAGCCAGCAGGAAGAAATCGCCGCCGACGCTTTCGGCAGGCACCAATCGGGCCGCGGCGCGCGCCTCGGGCCCGACGACCGAAGGGTTGGGCAGCAGCTTGAGCTGCAGGTCGTGCGCCAGCCGCAATTCCCGCACGAGCTGCTGCCGCTCGACGGCCGAGCGCACGAGCGAGGCGTTGTGCATCGCCGTGCCAATCTGGGTGCCAACCGCGACGGCCAGCTTACGATCGCCCGCCGTAAACGGCGGCCCGTTGATACGTCCGCCAAGCACGAGCACACCAAGCGGAACTGGCGCGGGTGGCTCCACCGCGTTTCCACGCTGCATCGGGATCGGATGCGTGCCGGTGACGCCAACGCCGGTGCTCGGCCGCGTAATGGCGACCGCCATCAACGCGCTCCGCTGTGTCCCGAGCACGGGATCAGCGGCGTTCGCAGCCACGCCGGCCTCGGCAATCGCGCCGGCGCTGCGATAAGCGGCCACCGCGATGTGACCAACGTCGTCGAGAGAGACCGGCGGATACTCCACGTCACCGAGTCCGAGGGTGGCGATGGGGCGCAGCAGTCCAGCACCGCGATCGACCTGCAGGAAGACCGCGCGCGGAGCACCGACCGTGACGGCCAGTTCCCGCAGCAAGGTATCGGCTACACTCTCCACCGAGGTCGTTCCACCGAGCAGCTCACCGATCGCGTAGAGCAGGCTGATCTCTTCGTAGCGCTCGACGAGCTCGCCCGTGGCGCCGTCGCGCTCGCGCGTGAGTCGACGAACCTGCGGCACGAGGTGCGCCAAGAGCCGATCGGCATCGGAAGACGCGCCCGGCTCCACGAAGAGCCAGCCAGCAGGTTCCCCGGCGGCGATCAGCTGCGCCGACAGACCCTGCGCGTGAGCCCAGAGCATGGCATCGCCCGCCTCGACACCAGCCTCGGTGCGAGCCGCAAACGCCGCCGACGTCGTCCCAAGCAGGAGCGGCGACGCTCCATCGCGTCGTTCCCAGAGAGCCGCCGCCCGGCCGGTGGCTTCGCGAAACGCAGCGAGGAGCGCCGCGACCTCGATCATGTGCGGTGGAGGATCAAACGGATGCGGTGTCCCGATTCGGCATCCGGACCCTCACTTTCAACACGGTCCATCAATGTTCGCATGAGGAACACTCCTCGCCCGTCCTCCCGCTCGAACCAGTCCGCCTCGTCGGGGCTCTGCTGCAATGACGCCAGGTCAAACCCATCTCCCTCGTCGGTCACTTCGATGCACAGACGCTGTGCATCAAGCTCGACGCGCACCTGCACCGTGCGCGAGCGCTCACTGGCGTTGCCTCGCAACATCGCGTTCGCCATCGCCTCGGTCACCGCAAGGGGCACATTGAACTTGCAGTGGCGCGCCGAAAAACCCGCTGTCACGCAGAGCGCGACAATCGTCTCGACAACCGGCTCGATCAGCGTCAGATCGGTCGCGACGATCCACCGACGAGTCACCGTCGTGAGGTTATCCGCGACAGGGCGCGGGGCCGACGGGGCGATCATGGGATCCGCCACGCTCCTGACGGGACTCGGCTTGAAGCGAGTAGCCACGCGGTCAGCGGGCCGAGAGGGCGTCGGCCCTGGTCGCATAGAGCGGGAAGAGCTGATCAAGCCGCGTGAGTTCGAAAAGCCGCCGGAGATCCTCGTTGAGCCCGGTAAGACGCACGTCGCCCCCGGCATCGCGCACGCGTTTGCTTAACGACACCAGCGCTCCCAACCCGGAGCTATCGATGTAGCCCGACTGGGTGAAATCGATAACGACCGTCCTCGCGCCCAGTTCGACCTCATCGAGGATCGCCTGCTTGAAATCCTGGCGATTCGTCACGACGAGTTGCCCCTCGACATCGACCATCAGCACGTCGTCGCGGCGGTCCAGTACGAAGCTCATAAGTCGCTCAGGAAATGGGGGAGGAACGGACGTGGGTGCCTGACTGCAGGGCAGTGATCGCTGCGACATGCACAATGTCGTGCGACGTAGCCCCCCGCGACAAGTCGCTACAGGGGCGCGCCAGCCCCTGCAGGATTGGTCCGATCGCGGTGGCATGGGCCAAGCGCTGCACCAGCTTGTACGCGATGTTCCCCGCATCGAGCGACGGGAACACGAGGACATTGGCGGTCCCCGCCGCTGCTTCGCAGGGTGATTTTCGCCGGGCGATGTCCGGCATAAGGGCGGCATCAGCCTGCAGTTCCCCCGACACGCGCACGTCGGGCGCCTCGGCCCGAACGATCGCGACGGCTTCGCGCACCTTGCTGACGCTCGGCCCGTCGGCACTGCCGCTGCTGCTGTACGAGAGGAACGCCACTCGCGGCTCGTCGCCGACGATCCGGCGGCGATCGGCGGCGGCCGCGAGCGCAATATCCGCCAACTGTCGCGCGGTGGGATCCGGGATCACGGCGCAGTCGGTGAATGTCAGCACCTCGGCCGCGGTGCCACGGAATGGCGGCACGATCAGGTAGAACGAGGACGAAACGGTCCGCACCCCGGCGGCAGGCCCAATGGTCCAGATGGCCGCCCGCAGCACATCGGCGGTCGTGTGCGTCGCTCCGGCTACGCATCCATCTGCTTCGCCCAACGCGACCAGCGAGTCGGCGAAGTACAGCGGATCGCGCGCCAGCCGTTCGGCATCCTCCCGGCTCAGTCCCTTCGCTCCACGACGGGCGAGCAAGTGCTCGACGACGCGGGCCGTGCGTGGATCGCCGAGCGTGTCGATCATCGCCACGCCCCCGGACGGGACGACGCCCGTGGATGCATCGTGGCGACGCACCAACACGGGTATGACCGAGCCAAGCTTGGCGAGTGCGATCACGGCGTCCACCGTGCGAGTGTCGGTCGCTTCGGGGAAGAGGATCGTGCGGGGTGCGGCCGCCGCGCGCGCATGCACGGATCGAAGAAACGTCCCGGCGGTCTCGTCGATTATCGGCTCGGTACTCATGGCAGCTCGGCAAATCGGGCCACCAGTGCCGTGGCCACCAGCGGGTGCACCAGTCCGCTCACATCCCCGCCGAAGCGCGCGACCTCGCGCACCATGCTCGAGCTGATATACGTCGTATCGAGCGATGGCGTCATGAAGACCGTTTCCATCTCTGGCAATAAGTGCCGGTTCATGAGTGCCATCTGGAACTCGTACTCGAAGTCGCTGACGGCGCGGAGCCCACGCACGTTGACGTGGGCCCCTACCTCCCGCGCGAAATCGACCAGCAGTCCGCGGAAGGCGCGCACTTCGATCCGGCGGTCATGTCCCATGATCTCCGAGATCAGGCGCAGACGTTCGTCGACTGAGAAGAGCGGCTGCTTGCTCACGTTGTTCGCCACGGCGACGATGACGCGATCGGCGAACGTCAGGGTACGCCGGATCAGATCCTCATGACCATGCGTGACGGGATCGAAGGAACCGGCGTACAGGGCGACACGCTCGGTGGAGGCGACTGGGGACGGCGTCACGAAGGGGCGCGGAAGAAGGTCAGAGACGCGGTACCGTACCGGCGGGTCTCGCCCACGGCGGGGAGGAGTACCGACGACGCGTGTTCGATGCCAAACACGTTGGCGAACGGGACCGCCATCCAGCACTCGACGAGCTGCCGTACGGTATCCGTGGAATACGGCGGATCCGCGAAAGCTACGTCGTAGGCGCCGGCAGAGAGTCCCGTCACGAACCGGACAGCGTCTTCGCGATACAGATGCGCCCCCGGATGTCCTCCGAGCTGCTCGAGGTTGGTGCGGATACCGGCGAGCACCTCGGGCGACTGCTCGACAAAGTCACAGCCGGCCGCCCCCCGGGAGAGCGCCTCCAGCCCAAGGGCACCGCTTCCCGCGCACAGATCGAGCACCCGCGCGTCGGGAAGACTCTGGTGCACGATGCTCATCCACGATTCGCGCACGCGATCGCCGGTAGGGCGCACCGCGCCCCCCGCTGGCGCAGTGATGCGCCGGCCTCGCCACTTTCCTGAGATGATCCGCACGGGCTACTCCACACTGGGCCGCACGCCAGCGACCCGCAGTTGAAGGCGCGACACGCCGCGAAACTCGTCGCGGTCGAGCCGATAGGCGAGGTCGATGGGGCGCGACACGTCGAGCGTCGGCGCAAGCGCCGCCATTCCCCAGCCGATCGCATCGAGGGTACCCTGCGACCCGTCGATGGCCAGCTTGAGACCGTCACCGCCGACCTTCCGCGGTGCGGCCGCGAGCTGAACGCCCCTCGTGCGAAACAGCGGTGAGGGGTTGCCGATGCCGAAGGGCTCGAAGTGCCGCACGAGCGCTTCGAGTGATTCGCCGACGCTCTCGATCGGCACGTCGAGATCCACGCGCAACTCGGGCACGAGATCGTCGGGGGTGAGCCGTGCCCGCGCGACCTCGTCAAACCGTTCTGCGAACGCCGGCAGGTGCGCCGGGTCCATGGTGAGGCCGGCCGCCGCACGGTGCCCACCGAAGCGCTGAAAATGCACCGCACACTCCCCCAGCGCACCATGCAGGTCGAACGCACTGATCGAGCGACCCGATCCCTTCCCGACACCGTCCTGCACCGCCACCAGGACCGCCGGGCGTGCCGTCTGCTCGACGATGCGCGATGCAACGATGCCGATCACACCCGCGTGCCACCCCTCGCGCGACAGCACGTAGGCGTAGCGATCACCCATCCCCGGCGCCTCCACCTGTCGCATCGCGTCATCGAGCACCGCCCGATCGAGCTCCTGACGGGCGCGATTGAGCTCCTCGAGCTCGCGGGCGATCACGTTCGCCTCGTCGTCGCGCTCGGCGAGCAGCAGCCGGAGACCGAGCTTCGCATCGGCAATACGCCCCGCCGCGTTGAGGCGCGGTGCGAGTACGAAACCGACGCGCCCGGCGGTGAGCGGCTTCCCCTCGAGGCCGGAAGAACGAATGAGTGCGCGGAGGCCGGGATGCGTCGTCTCGGCCAGCAGCTTGAGCCCGTACCGCACAAGGACGCGATTCTCGCCGCGCAACGGCGCGACGTCGGCGATCGTGGCCAATGCGACCAGATCGAGCTGACGGTGCGCGAGCGCCGACGACACATTGAACGCCTCGCACAGTGCGAGCGCGATCTTGTACGCGACCCCCACCGCCGCCAGATCCTTGTCGACGGACGTGCATGCGGGATGTCGCGGATTGCAGATCGCGTACGACGCCGGCAACGCATGGCTCGGCAGATGATGATCGGTAATGATCACGTCGATTCCGGAGGCGTTGAGCTCGGCCACCGCCTCCCGGGCGCTCGTACCGCAATCGCACGTCACGACCAGCGTGGCCCCGGCGCGCTGGGCGGCGTCCACGCCCGCACTCCCGAGATCATAGCCGTCGGTGAGTCGATTCGGCACGAACGGGATCACGCGTTCGGCCCCGAGCCCTCGAAGGACCCGTACCATGAGTGCCGTGGAACTCATCCCGTCGACGTCGTAGTCGCCGTGCACAAAAATCGTTTCCTGCGCCCGCACCGCATCGGCGATGCGCTCGACGGCGCGCGGCAGGTCATGCAGTGTGCCGGGCGACGCGAGATGCTCGAGGCGTGGCCGCAGGAAACGCTTGGCCGCCTCCGCGTCTCCGTAGCCGCGCGCCACCAGCAGGCGGCACACCGACTCGGGGAGCAGGAGCGTCTGCATGAGACCTCGCACCCCCGCACCGGCCGCGGGAACGGTGGCGACCCAACGCGCTTCCGGCCGAAGTCGCGCCGGCTGGGAAGCGGTGGAGATGGGCCCGCCTTCAAGGCGGCGGTCCAATGTAGATCGGGTGGACGTAGTCACATCCGCAATGTACCGGCGAAGCGGCGGGGGGTGCACCCGAAACAGTGCAACCCGTCCCCCGCCGCCGCGGATCACGCCGGAATCAGCCCTGTACCGCCGCTGGAGGCGCCGGGATGTAGTACAGCAGGCAGCCACAACCTTCACAGGGTTCGATAATGGCGCCGGTCGACATCGGCAGGCGACGCTGCAGCGGGATCGAGGTGTCACAGCTCCCGCACGAAAAATCGTCGTGCAGCTGGAACACCACCGTCGTCCGGCGGCGGGCCTGCACGCGATCGTACTTGCTGAGCAGCGACTTCCCAACGCCTTCCGAAGACATGTTCCGCTTGGCCCTCGCTCCACCAAGCTCCTTGTCGATCACCGCAAGTTCCGCGGCCAGCGTCGAGCGGGCGGCTTCCTGATCGGCTGACGTGCGGTCGAGCACCTCACGGTGCACGGCGAGCGCGTTCCGCAGGTCGACCAGGCGACGCGAAATCGCCAGCGACTCGCTCTCCTCCTCTGCCAACACCTTGCGCGCCGCTTCGACTTGGGCCGCTGCCGCTGTGACTTCCTTGAGCTTCTGGGCAGAATTCAGAACCTCGACGTTCTTATCGTGCCGGATCTTGTGTTCGACGAGGCGCGCTTCGATCGCCCGGTGCTTTTCGAGCTCGCGTTCGAGGGCTCCTTCGGTGCGGGACACCTCGTCGGCTGCGCGCTTTCGCGCCTTGTCGAGCGTGGCGAGACGAGGCGCCAGCGCATCACGCCGCGCTTCGATGGCGCGTATCACTTCATCGTCCTGCTGGACGATCAACAGTGCTTGTAGCTCGGTATTCACTACACCTCCAGGAGGGAGATCAGGTCGGTAGTCAACCGTCACCCCTTCGGTTTAGCCCGCGGACTGCGGATAGGCAAGAGCCGACGGATTTCGGCCTCGAGTTCAAGGCGCTCCTTCATCAACGCGTCCTGCGCTTCGCGCGTTGCCGTTCGCATCGCCTCACGGATCTCATCGACCCGGTACTCCAACGTCCGGGCATCGAGCTTGGCCAGGCTCAACCCGATGTCCGACGCTTCCGCGTTGATCGCCACCGCCCCGTCGGTGAGCTCCCGCAGGACGGCGAGCACGTCCGGAGCGAGCCGCTCGGCGATCTGATCGAGATCCTCACTCATGGGCGTGTCAAGAAAGGCGGCGAACAACGCACCATACTGCGCGTGTTTAAACGAACTGGGTGGATGCCGCTCAGCGACCCGCTCGGCGATCCCGCGATCGGCCAGCATGGCGCGAACGAGGGAACGCTCGACCGGTTCATCGCGGCGGGGCCGAGGGGGAACGTTGGTGGTTTTCCACTCCGGCCCACCACCGTACTTGCTGTTCTTCCGCCCCTTCCAAACGGGTTTGTCTCCCATTGGCGGCGGCAGCGGGGACGGCTCGGACTCGACCGCCGGCCCATCGTACTCCGGCATCGGTTCGTCAGATCGGCGCTCTGGCGGGCCGCCGGGCGCGCGACGACGTCCCTGCTCTGTCACCGCATCCGCCTCGGTCGCCAACGTGATCTTATCGAGGTGCGAGACGTCGGCTAAGCGCGCGAGATACAGGTCGCGCGTGAGCGGATCACGGGCCGCCCGGATCGTCGGCAGCAACTTGTCGATCGCGAGGCGGCGACGACGCAGATCGGAAAACCATCCAAGCCGCTCGAGCATCTGCACCTGCCGATCGAAGAGATCGATCGCCAGCCCAAGGTGCGCGTCCATCGCAGACCGACCGTGGTCGCGAACGAACGTATCCGGATCTTCGTTCTCCGGCAGCGTGACCACCCGCACCGTGGCCTTGTGCCCGAGCAACTCCAAGCCCGAGCGGAAGGTCGCCTTCTGCCCGGCGTCGTCGCTGTCGTACAGCAGGAACACCTCAGGCGCATAACGCACGAGGAGTTGCGCCTGCTCGTCGGTCAACGCGGTACCCAGGGGAGCGACCACTTCTTCAATACCGGCCAGCACCAAGCGAATGGCGTCGAGATAGCCTTCCACGACGATCGCCCGACCGGCACGCCGCATCGCCTGCTTCGCGGTGTGCATGTTGTACAAGGTCTTTCGCTTCTGAAAGACCGCCGACTCCGGACTGTTGAGATACTTCGGTGTATCGTCCCCGAGCGCGCGTCCGCCGAAACCGACGTGGCGACCGAGTTCGTCGAGAATGGGAAACATCAGCCGCCCGCGAAAACGCGGTCGTGGCTCGTTCTCACCCTCACGCACGACAAACAGTCCGGCTTCGATCAGACGCGCGTCGTCCGCGCCCAGGGAATGCAAGTACCGACGAAGGGCAAGCAGGTCTCGTGGAGCGAAACCCAGACCGAAACGCTCCCACGCGGACTCGTCGAGCTGACGCTGCTGGAGGTAGGCCCGCGCCTCGCGTCCACCTGCGTCCTCGGTGAGCTGCCGCTGGAACCACTCGGCGGCGGCAGCCAGCATCTCGAAGTTCGGGGCATTCGGATCGGGCGCCTGCGCACGCATCGGCACATCGACCACCTCGATACCGACGCGCTCGCCGATCATCTTGACGGCGGATGGCCAGTCGAGCCCAAGACGCTTCCGGACGAACGAGAAGACATCCCCGCTTTCGTGGCAGACGAAGCAGTGGTAGCTCCCACGCTTTGGCGAGACCGAGAAGTTTGGATTGGTGCCACCATGGAACGGACATGGCCCGCGATAGTCGCCGCCAGCGCGTTTGAGCGGCACGAACTCGCTGAGAATCTGCACGATATCCGCAGCGGTGCGCACACGCTCGATGATCTCGTCGGAAATCACGACAGCTCGGCCACAGTGACGCCGGCCCCGCCCTCGTTCCACGCACCAAGCCGGAAGCCGACCACGCGCGTGTCCTTCTTCAGCATTTCACCGACCCGAGATCGCAGCGCCCCGGTGCCCTTGCCGTGAATGATGCGCAACTCGCGCATGTCCGATCGCACGGCGGCATCGAGCGCCTGCAACACCTGGTCGTCCACTTCATCCACGCGCAGTCCGCGTACATCGACCTCGCGCAGCGGATCGGCCTCTGGCATGCTGCCGGCGTACGTGACTTTCACCGCCGGTGGCGGCGGTGCCGACGATCGCGTGAGCGTCGATACGGGCACCGTTACCGTCAACGATCCGACCACCACGCGAGCTTCTTTTCCACGTACGGCGACAACCAGCCCGCTCTTGTTGTCCAGCGTACCGACCAGCACCCGATCTCCCTCGGCCAACGGCGCGTGCGCCTCCTTGGACGTGTTGGATTTCGGCAGCGCCACATCCACGGCGGCACGCAGTTGGTTCCGCACCTTCTCACGCGCCGCGCGTTGCTGCACGGCCTCAGCGGCGAGTCCCTGCGCAGCCGCTGCCTCTTCGACCGCACGGCGTGCCGCTCGCGCCGACGCCTCGAGCGCATCGGCCTGCGCACCAGCCGTCGCGCGGATCTCGGCGATCGCCCGCTCGACCTGTCCGCGCGCCTCCAACAGATACTTGCGCGCTTCCTGGCGGGCCGACTTCTCCGCCTCGCGCTCACGCTCGCGCAGCTTGATTTCGCGATCGGTGACGGTGGCCAGGCGCGCGCGCAGCTTCTCCTGCTCTCGCTCCATCCCCTGTTCTCGGACACCGAGCACCGCTTCCCGCGCTTCCACGTCAGACAGCAGCACCGCCAGATCACGCTCGCCGTGGGGCAGCCGCTCTTCCGCGCGGGCGATCACGTCCTCGGGCAATTGCAGGCGGCGCGCGATACTCAAGCCGTAACTGCGCCCCGGAATGCCTTTCAGCAGGCGGTAGGTCGGCGCCAGTTTCACCGCATCGAACTGCAGCGACGCGTTCACGACGCCGTCCACTTCCGTGGCCAGCAGCTTGAGCTGTCCGAGGTGCGTCGTGGCGATCGTCGTGGCCGATCGGCGCGTCAACGTTTCGAGAATCGAACCGCCAAGCGCGGCGCCTTCGGAGGGATCGGTGCCCGAGCCGAGTTCGTCGATCAGTACCAGCGAATCGGGGGTTGCCGAGTGCAGGATCTCGCCGAGGTTCTTGAGATGGGCGCTGAACGTCGACAGACTGGCCTCAATGCTCTGCTCATCACCGACGTCAGCGAAGACGTCATCAAATACGGGCAGACGACTGGTGGCCCCAACGGGTACGGGCACACCAGCCTGCGCCAGCGCGCTGAGCAGGCCAATGGCCTTCAAAAGGACCGTCTTGCCGCCGGTGTTCGGACCGGAGACCAGCAACGTGCGCTCCGCCTCGAAGAGCGTGAGATCGAACGGAACGACCGGTGTGCCGCGCGACAGCAGGAGCGGATGGCGGCCATCGACGATCGCCAGCCCTTCGGCCGGCGTGCAGAACGCGACCGGCGCACAGCTCGCCTCGATGGCGTACCGCGCGCGGGCGTACAACGCATCGAGTGCGACGAGCGCATGGAACGCGGTCATCAACTGGTCGTGATACGGGTGCAGTTGTTCCGTGAGGTCGCGCAAGACACGCTCGACTTCACGCAGCTCCTCGAGCTCGAGTTCGCGAACGCGATTGCCGAACTCCACGGCAGCGGGCGGCTCCACGAAGATCGTGGCGCCCGTTCCCGAACTGTCGTGAACGATCCCTCCCACGTAGCCACGCGCTTCACGCCGCATCGGCATGACCCAGCGACCGTTTCGCATCGTGACGGACAGGTCACTGACCTGGTGATGCGATTCGAGCTTCGCCATTTCGCGCTCGAGCAGCCGGACCAGTTCTCCCTCGGCCTGTCGCAGTTCCCTGCGTACACGCCGGAGGGCCGGCGAGGCATCGTCGCGCACGGTGCCATCGTCAGAGATCGCGCGCGCGATCGCCTCCTCGAGCGGGCGGAGATCGATGAGCTGCTCGAGATACATCTGCAGATAGGCGACCACGATGCGCGGACGCCGCGGATCGCGCAGCGCATCACGTACGCGCCGGGACGAACGAATCAGGATCGCGCCCTGGAGAAGTTCGAGCGCGGTCCACGTGAGCCCTTCGATGCGCAATCGCCGTAGCGGCTCGCCAAGGTCGGGAATAGGCTCGGTCGGCCAGGTGAGGTCCGAGGTCACGAGGGAGCGCATCGCGCCCACCCGCGCATGCTCAGCCTCGATCCAATCGCGATCTCGTCGGGGGGTCAGGGTGCGAACGGCGGCTGCGCCGGGTCCGGAGTTGGCGCGCCCCGCGACGTGCGCGAGCATACGCGGGAACTCGAGAATGCCGAGGGCGTGCGCGTTCATCATTGCGCGCGCGAGCACGCGGTAGCGGTGCGGCTCAAACGGCACGAACCCGGACCGCCGAGGGCGCTAGTCCGGGTTCGAAGCCTGCTGGGTGCTGTCATTCGGCTCGCCACGACGTGTCGTGCGTTGTCTGTATCACCCGCGCGCGAGTTCCTCGCGCACAATCGCGTTGATCGTACCGCCTTCCACCCGCCCCTTGAACTGCGGCATCACCTGAGCCATGACCGCGCCGATGGTTGCCGCACCGCCCTGCATCGCCGTGCGCACAGCCGCGCGCAGTTCCTCAGGATCGACGTCGGCGGGCAAATACACTTCGAGCGCCGTGACTTCGCGCTGTTCGTTCTCGAGCAGATCGACTCGCCCAGCTTTCCCGTACAGCTCGACGGACTCGCGACGCTTCTTGATACCCTTGCGGATGACGTCGACGACGTCGTCATCGGTGGCATCACGACGGAGTTCAATCTCGCGGTTCTTCACCTCGGAAATGATCATTCCAAGGAGGAGCACGCGCTCCTTCAGTTGCTCCCGCCGCGCATCGGCCTGCTCACGCTGCAAACGCGCCAACAGCGAACCGCCGGCCTCCACGGAACCGCTCACCCGCTACGGGTACGCCGATTCTTGCGGACAGCCGCGTTCATCTTGCGCTTGCGGCGCTCCGAGGGCTTCTCATAATGACGATGCTTGCGCAGGTCGGACAGAATACCGGCCTTCTCGCACTTCTTCTTGAAGCGCTTGAGCGCACGCTCGAAATTCTCGTCCTCGTGGATGATGACTTCGGACAAACGAAACCTCGTAAATGATGGCGTGACAGACACGTTGCGATCGAACGACAGCCTTAAATCCTACCCATACCAAGGGGGGAGGTCAAGTCGCATCTTGCGAGAATTCCCGAGGAAGGCCGTTGATCATCCTGGCGGCCAGTGCATGGCCCGCCCCCCCAAAACATGCAAGTGCAGATGATGGACGGTTTGTCCCCCGTCATGGCCCGTGTTGGCGACTACCCGATACCCAGTTTCCACCAGCCCCTCCGTTCGAGCCACCTCGCCGGCCAGCAGCAACAAGGCGCCGAGCTCAGCGGCATCTGTCGCCTCGGCCAAGGACGCCACGTGGCGTCTCGGAATTACAAGCACGTGCGAGGGCGCCTGCGGGTGCAGGTCGCGAAACGCGACGCCATGCGCGTTACTCGCCACCAGGGTGGCCGGAATGCCTCCGGCGATGATGCGACAGAAGACGCAGCCGTCGGACATCAGGGCTCCTGAAGGGGGGAACGTCGAGTGGACGCCGCACTGAGCGACGTCCGGGCGATCGCCAACGCGGCCACGGCGGCGGTCTCGAAGCGGAGAATGGTCGGCCCCAGCCGAACCGGATGGAAGCCAGCCCCCGCAAGCGCCTCGAGTTCATCCGCCTCGATCCCGCCTTCGGGGCCGATCGCGAGCACGACCGGTTGCTGGAGGGGCACCGCGGACGACCCCACCATTGGCGTTCCTGCTGGGTCGAGCACGAGCCGGACCCCCGGCGGCGCCGCCAGCAGCGCTCGCTCCAGAATCGCCTCGGGGAAAGGCTGCGGCAGCCACGCACCTTCCGACTGCGCCAACGCGCTTGTCATACGAGCCATCACCTTCTGCTGGAACGCCACGCCTTCGCCGCGCGGTGAGACGCTTCGCGACCGACGCCACAGGACCGGTCGCCAGCTCGTACAGCCCAGCTCGCAGGCTTTCTCCGCCAGCCACAGCATCCGGTCGCGGTCGGCCACCGGCACGAGCAGGTGCACCTCGGGCAGCGGGGCGATGACCTCGACTTCGCTGATCTCGAGATGGGCCTGTGTTTTCGTGAGCCGCACCAGCTGCCCCGCGCCCACGAGGCCCTGACCGTCGCGGACACCCACGACGGCACCCGTATCGAGCCGCAGGACGCGCATATGCCGCGCCGCCTGCTCGTCAAGCACACACGTCGCCCCGACCGCGAACGGCTCGGTCGTGACGAAATTGGGCCGACCGGCGGCTACACCCGCGCGATCGAGACCGACCACCAAATGTCCTCCGCATCCTCGTCGAGCACACGCCACCCCGTCGCCGCGAGCACGGTGAGCATCTCGTCGCGTTCGTCCTGCAGGATCCCGCTCAGGATGGCCCCCCCATCGGCCGTGAGCGACGCCGCAATGATCGGCAGCAACTCGACCAGCACGGACGAGATGATGTTCGCCAACACGACGCGGACCGGTGCGAGGAGGGGCAGCAACGCACCGGCGTCCGCCTCGAATACATGCACGCGATCCGCCACGCCGTTCCGCAACACGTTCTGCTCGGCGTCGGGAATGGCCTCGCCGTCGAGCTCGACGGCGTACACGCGCGACGCCCCCAGCTTGGCCGCCGCGATGGCCAACACGGCGCTGCCGGCACCGAGGTCGGCGACGACATCACCGGAACGCATGACCGTGGGCAGTAGGCGCACCACCCCACGCGTCGTAGCGTGCTCGCCGGTTCCGAACGCCATCCCCGGCTCGATCACGATGGTGCGCGCGGGATCGCTCCCCTCGGCCAGCCACGGCGGGGTCACGGTGAGGGAGCCCAGGTCGTGCGCATGAATGCGCGACTTCCACGCTTCGCTCCAGTCAATGTCCGGCACCGGTGCCGTTTCGATGGTCACGCTCTCGTCGGCTTCGGTCAGCGCGAGGTGGACCGCCGCGAGATCGGTCGACGGCGGGAAATGCGTGACGAGCCACTCGTCGGCTTCATGCACCCCTTGCGCCCCGACCGCGAACAGCGCCGCCATGCAGGCATCTCGACAGCCGACGTCAGCGCCGGGACTCACCCGGACGCTGACCCAGCGCGATGCGGCGTCATGCACCGAGCGCCTCCTTCATCTTCGACCAGAACCCCTTCTCGCGTTGCGACGGCGCACGCCCTTGCAGCGTCCCCAGCCGCTCGATCACGGCCTTTTCCTCGCCCTCGACATCTTGCGGCGTCCACAACTGCACCTTCACGTGCAGATCGCCAGTGCCGGATGCGTTCACACGCGGCAGTCCGCGCCCCCGAAGATGGAATACCGTACCGCTCTGCGTGCCCGTCGGTACGCGCAGCGACAGATCACCGGTAAGGCCGGGAACCCGGATGTCAGCCCCGAAGACGAGCTGTGAGTAGGTCACCAACGCTTCACAGAACAGATCCTCGCCGTCGCGATCGAAGCGCTCGTCGTCCACCACGTCGAAAACCACCAGCACATCGCCCTTCGTGCCGCCTCGCGGTCCCACGTTACCCGCGCCACGCAGCGTCATATACTGCCCCGTTGCGACGCCGGCCGGCACCTGAATCTTGAGGGTACGCTCCGCCCGCGCACGACCCTCGCCACGGCACTTTTTGCACGGCGACGCGATCACCACGCCCTCCCCGGCGCAGGTCGGACAGGGCGCGACCGACACGAACTGACCAAAGAACGAGCGCTGCGCGCGTCGCACCTCGCCGGCACCGCCGCAGGTGTTGCACGATTGCGGCTTCGTGCCGGGCTCGGCCCCGGAGCCCTCACACTTGTCGCAGGCCTCGAGCACCTTGAGCACGACGCTCTTCTCGACGCCCGTCGCCACTTCCGTGAGCGTAAGTGGCAGCGGCACCTTCACATCTGCCCCGGTGCGCGGCCCGTTACGGCGCCCGCCGCCCTGACCACCAAACAAATCGCCGAAGCCACCGAAGTCGCGCATGAAAATGTTCAGCGCTTCCGACAGGTCAACGTGTTCGTACTGCTGCTGTTGGCCACCACGAAGCCCGGCCTCGCCATACCGATCGAACGCGGCGCGCTTCTGCGGGTCGCGAAGCACGTCGTAGGCTTCAGTGATCGTCTTGAACTTCTCCTCGGCCTCCTTCGCGCCTGCATTGCGGTCGGGGTGCCACTGCATTGCGAGGCGCCGATACGCCTTCTTGATGTCGTCGTCGGATGCATCGCGCGGCACACCCAGTACCGCGTAAAAATCAGCCATGTCGAAACCCGGAGAAACGCGCCGCCGGTTGGCGGCGCTGTCGAGCGGCGGGTGCCGGAAGCCGGACGCCCGTCGGTGAACGCGAAGTGGTGCGGAAAATCCCTCGGGAAATATCGACTGGCCCGCCCGCCCGAAGCGAGGGGAGGACCGTCAGCAGAGCAAATCGGACACGAGTCGGGAGGTGTGACCGACCAGTGCGATGACTTTGTCGTAGGGCATCCGGGTCGGACCGATCACGCCGATGACGCCACTCAGCGATCCCGCCTGATACTCGGCGGTGACGACGGTAAAGGGCTCAAGCCGCGGGTCGCCGTGCTCATTCCCAATCGTGATCGAGATGCCGTTCGCCCCGGGCTTCGCTTCGAGCAGCGAGGCGACTTGCTGCCGCGTTTCCGTCAACTCGATCAGCTGCCGCAGGCGTTCGCCA
This sequence comes from Gemmatimonas sp., assembly GCF_044376735.1. GTDB lineage: Bacteria > Gemmatimonadota > Gemmatimonadetes > Gemmatimonadales > Gemmatimonadaceae > Gemmatimonas. The sequence continues at coordinate 8,485 of NZ_JBILKJ010000002.1, read as the reverse complement.
CTGGCGAACTCCGGCTGATCTGCCAGCAATGACGGCTGTCCCAGTACGACCGTCTCCAACGGGTCCGCCACCCGCCCGAACACCTGTTCCCCTTCCTGCACGAAGATGTGCAGCAGCTCAGCGGTTTGAGGCTTCAAGTGCACGTCACGTAAGCGCGACCCGAGCGACGTCCGCACCTGCTCGAGCGTGAGCCCCGACAACCGCTCGTTAAGCACGATCGTGACCTCGATCAGTGCCTCGTCGGCGATCACGCCCGGGACTTCGACGAACACCGTGCGCACAGCGCCACCGTGCAGAGTCAGCACCATCAGCAGTCGCTCGGACGACATGCGCACCAGCTCGACCTGACGCAGCGTGGCCCGTTCAAACCGAGGGCCGAGGGCTACACCAAGTTCCTGCGTCAGCACCCCCAGCGATTGCGCGGCGCGACGAAGGATCGCCTCGATCGCCGAACCGCCAGCCGAGATATCGGCTTGCAACCGCCGCTGCGCATCACCGGTGATCGTCTCCACCCGCATGAGCGAGTCGACGTACACGCGATAGGCCTTGTCGGTCGGCACGCGACCGGCCGACGTGTGCGGATGAAAGAGAAAACCCTTCTCTTCCAAGTCGCTCATCGTGTTCCGTATCGTCGCCGGGGAGATCCCCAAGCCAAAGCGGCGCGCCAACGTACGCGAGCCCGCAGGCTCGGCCGTTGCCACGTAGCTGTGGATCACCGCTTCCAGTACCTGTCGCTCCCGCTCGGAGAGATCTCCGCCAATTCCCATAAGTGTAACGCTATGAACGACTTCGGAGTGCTGTCAAGTCAGCGGCCAAGGCATCGAGCCGAAGCCACCCGGAGGCGGTGCACCGAATGCGTACCCCGGCGGTCTCGTGAACAGACTCAATCCACCCCTGCCGACGCCACGTGGCGACGTGGGCTTCTTCACCTTCCCGAAGCTCCAACCCGTCGATCGTGCGCAACCCAAGGTACACCATCTCAGCCTCGCGGTTCTGCTCGGTCAGCGTTTCCGCACCTTCCAACGGGTCAAGTCCGGCGGACAACGCGAATTCCCACGCCGCGAGCGCGGCGTGGTTCCAGCGCCGCTCCGCTCCGTCGAAACCGTGTGCCGACGGGCCGATTCCCAAGTACGGCACGCTCTGCCAGTACGCGCTATTGTGCCGCGCGCGCCGGCCGGACCGAGCGAAATTCGAGACCTCGTAGTGCTCGAAACCGGCCGCCCGCAACCGTTCGTGCGACTCGAGGAACTGGCGCTCATAGACGTCTTCCGACGCCTCCTCGACCTCGCCGCGCGCCTGCCACCGCCCCAGCGGCGTGTGTGGCTCGATGGTGAGTCCGTACAGCGAGATGTGGTCGGGATCGAGCGCGAGCAGGCGCGTAACGTCGTCGCTCCAATCGCGCTCCAAGTGGTCCGGCGCGGCGAAGATGAGGTCGAGCGACATCGCATCGATGCCGCCCGCCCGCAGCATATCGACCGCTCGCACGGCGGCATCGGCGTCGTGTACACGATGCATCCACGACAGCACGCGGTCGTTGAAGCTCTGCACGCCAAGACTGACCCGATTCACGCCCGAGCGGTGCCACGCCGCGACCGCCTCGGGGGAGACATCTTCCGGGTTCACCTCGAGCGTCACCTCGGCCCGTGACTCCAGCCGAATGTGTTGATGCAACGTCTCAAACAGTCGCTCGATCCCCTCACCACCCAACCGCGACGGCGTACCGCCACCGAGATACAAGCTGGTCAGTACGCCACAGGATTGCGCCGCATCGCGCTTGCGAAGCTCGGTGTCCACCGATTGGGCAAACGCACGCCACGGCACCTGCTTGCGGACGGCGATCGCAAAATCACAATAGCTGCAGCGACGCGCACAGAACGGCACGTGCAGATACAAGTGCCGATAGCCCACGGGTGTCGCCGCCAGAGCGCTCACGACACGCTGACCGACGGATGCACCTGCCCCGATGGGCCGAAGTACACGAGCCCGTCGATTTCGAGCGCGCTCAAGACGGCCGCCGCTTCCCGCGGCCGCAAGCGCGCGGCGGCGGCCACCTGATCGATGTCACGGGCCCCCTGTTGTAGAGCATCCCAGCACCGCGCGGCATCGCCATCGAGAGACACATGCGTGGAGACGGACCGATCGATTCGCAGCAGCGCCAGCACGTCGTCGACGGCAAGAATCGGCTCGGCGTGCATCTTGAGCAGCGCGTTGCTGCCCAGCGACGATACCTGATCTATGGCGTTCGGCACACACGCCACCGTGCGGTTCAATTCGAGCGCGTGGTCGGCGGTGATCAGGGCACCGCTGCCTTTCCCGGCTTCGACGACGACGGTGATATCGGCTAGCGCGGCGATGATACGGTTCCGACGCGGAAACGTACCGCCATGGCCCGTGTCACCAGGCTTCTGTTCGGTGAGCAGCAAGCCGTCGCGCGCGATGCGCTCCTGCAGCGTTCGATGCGAACGGGGGTAGTGCACATCGAGGCCCGTCCCAAGCACGGCAACGGTTCGCCCTCCAGCCGCCAGCGCCGCCTCGTGCGCCGCGCCATCAATGCCGCGCGCCAGGCCGCTCACAATCGTAACGCCGGCGCGTGCGCAGGCGGTCGCAATGGCGCGCGCCACGCGCAGGCCGTAGGCGGATGCCGCACGTGTACCCACGATCGCGACGGCGGGAGGATGAGCACTGGCCAATACTCCCTGTGCATACAAGACCGGCGGCGCATCAGACAGTTCGAGCACGCGCACCGGGTATCGGTCGGAGCCGGCCACGAGTGCGACACCGCCGAGGCGCTGCAGATCCGCCACAATACGGTCGGCTTCGAGCAGCGCGTCCTCACGTCGCTCGACCGCCAGAGACGCCAGCGCTCGCGTAGCGTCGCCGTGCAGCGACAGCAGGCGCGCCACACCCACGTCACCGAGTCCAGCGACCTGACGCAGCGCAATCACATCACGCGGCACCGGGGAATGCGGCGCAGCCTGTGTCGACGTCGAGGTCAACGGGGCCGCCAAGGATTCAGGGAAGAAACTGCGCATCGCGTGCCGGCTTCTCGGCTTCCACGCGCATGGCGAGCAGCTCACGCCACCAGGCGTCGAGCACCACATCGAGCCCCATCCGTCCGGCCGCGCTGATGGCATACCGGCCGGAGGCACCCGGAGCCTCGATCTCCGGGACGTAATGCTCCCCGAGCAGATCAAGCTTGGTGAACACAACGCAGTACGGCTTGGCGGCCAGTTCGGCAGAATACGACGAGACCTCGTGGCGCAGCTGATCCAACTCCGCCTGCCAGTCTTCCGCATCGATGGGGATCATGAACGCAAGCATGCGCGTGCGTTCGATGTGGCGGAGGAAGCGAAGTCCGAGTCCCTTGCCCTCCGACGCCCCTTCGATGATGCCAGGAATATCCGCTACGACGAATGAACGGTGGTCACTGAGCGGGACCACACCGAGGTTCGGCGACAACGTTGTGAAGGGGTAATCGGCGATCTTCGGACGCGCTGCGGAAATGACCGACAGCAGCGTGCTCTTTCCCGCGTTCGGCTGTCCCACGAGCCCGATGTCGGCGATCAACTTGAGCTCGAGCTCGAGCGTCCGGGCCTGCCCCTCTTCGCCCGGCTGCCACTCACGCGGCGACTGGTGCGTGGGCGTCACGAAAAAAGAATTCCCCTTTCCACCACGGCCGCCCTTCGCCACGAGGATGGTGTGTCCATCATCCATGACCTCACCGAGGAACTCCTGACTGTCGGCGTCGCGCACGACTGTGCCGGGCGGCACCGGCAGCACGATGTCCTCACCGGAGCGGCCGGTGCGATTCGAGCCTTCGCCATGCTGTCCGCGTTCGGCCTTCCACGCGTCTCGGTATGTGTAGTCGAGGAGCGTGGTCAGATTGCGGTCCCCGCGAACGATCACGTCCCCGCCGCGTCCGCCGTCGCCACCATCAGGGCCACCCATCGGCGCGAACTTCTCGCGACGGAATGACGTCTGTCCCGATCCACCGGTTCCTGCTTCGACCTTCACGAGTACGCGATCTACGAACATGAATCACTTCCGAAACGAGAGAGGCGACCAGCCACCGCGGCGCCGCCAAAAAAACTCCGAATGCACTGTTCCCCGAAAGTCCCAACGGACCGCGGACCGGCCGACCTACTTCCCCTGCACGCGAGCCCAGAGACCGCGATAACGACGCATGTCGTCGTCGCCGATCAGCCGAGACAGGACCTGCAACACCGCCGTGATCACGGCGGCCGACGCTCCTGCGTTCAACGCCCCATGGAGGTGCGAATGCAGCTGCCGATCCTGACCGGCGATGGCGCACGCGGCGATCACGCAGAGCTCGCGGCGCGCCAAATCCAGCAACGGCCGTCCGAGCACCTTTCCGTACCCCTCCGTGATCATCCACCGATCAAGCGCCGGATGGAGTCCACGAATGTTCACGCGCAACCGATCGTAGAACTCACCATACACCGTGGCACACGTCGACTCGCCACGTTGAGCAAAATCCGACACCAAAGTGTCATCGTCCTCCGCCGGTGTTGGTGCCCGCCGGCCCGAGATCCGACGCCACTCCCGCGCCGCATTGAGCGCCCGCGGGAAACCGGCGAACAGGTAGGTCTGCAGAATGACCTCTTCGACCCACACCGGATTGACGACCCCGTTCACCGCAGAAAGCGCCGCGCGAACCTCCTCCTCGCCCCGACCCGCCAGCACCGCCGCCAGGTCCACGAGCAACGTCGTCTCGGCATCGAGTGTTTCGAGTCTAACGGGGAGGTGACCGCGCGCTGTCATCGAAACGCCGCCGGCTGTCTCGCCGACACGCCCCTGCGCTGCCGTCACCGGCGCCTCAGGAGTCATCAGGCGTCCGCGCGGGCGGACGCGCCGAGCGGCGCCGCACTCACGAACACTTCGCCGACCTGCTCGCCCCGCGTATTCCGGACCACCCGCACCGCCGCCTCACGCAAGCGCTCCGGCAACGGTGAGGGCAAGGCGTCGTACTCGGCCAGCATCGCCAGAACCGCGACGAACTGCGCACGCTGCGAGCCATCCTCCACCTTGAGCGCAAAACCGATACCCCGATCGATGATCGCAAAGGTATGCACTCCCTCGGCGCCAACTTTGCACACCACGTTACCGCCAACGGCTTCCATGATCCGCGTATCGAATCGGTCACTCCCGCCTACAAGAACCGGATGCGACGTCATCGCCTGCAGGATGCGCCGACTCGGCTCGTCGCCGTGCGTGCTGGCATGCGCCAGACGCGCATACGAGAGCGCCATGTTTGACAAGGGCAACGAAAAGACCGGAACGCCGCAGCCGTCCACCGCCAGGCCGATCCGGTCCGGCGAGGTTCCCGACCAGATTGCGACGGCCTCGTGGGCCGCCCGCTGCACCGCATGCGAGGGCTGTTCGTAGCCGCTGGGCGGTTCCCCGAGCAACACGGCGCGAGCTAACATCGCGGCGTGCTTCCCTGAGCAGTTGTTGTGAAGTCGCGTTGGCCGTTCACCGGAATCACGCAGGAGCCGCGCACCGCGCGACGACAGCGGCTCGTGGGCCCCGCAGGCCAGATCGCCTGCTTCGAGACCAATGCCCGCGAGCATGGATTCGGCGAGCGCGACGTGCTCCGGCTCTCCGCCGTGAGATGCACAGGCTAGTGCGAGCTGGCTGGGCCCCCAGCCAAGACGCTCCAATCCCCCCGTGCGCACCAACGGCATGACCTGAAACGGCTTGGCACATGAACGCCACCACGTCTCCGTGTGTGGATCGCGCGCCGCCTCAAGTAGCGTCGCCTCGGCGTCTACCACGGCGGCGTGGACACGGTGCCGGGATTCCACCGTGCTACCGCGCGTCACCACCACATCAAACCGGCGTTCACGAAGTGGCGGCGCGAACACCACCGGCGCCGTCGATGCGTACGGCCCTAGCGCTGACGCCCGATTGTGGTCGGTCTGGGGCGCCCCGGCGCCAAAAAAAATCGATCGAGTCTCGCTCACAGCCGAAAGATAACCGACACGAGGGAGGCGAGTCGGTCAGGACCAGCTTTCTGCCGAGGTCACGGCTCCGACGGGTTGACGGCTTCTGAAGGTCGGCGCGAGGCCAGCAGGACGCCAGCCAGGACGATGGCCCCGCCCACGAGCGTCCCGACACCGGGGATCTCGGCGATGCCCGGGAGAAGCGCCGCCAAAATGGTGGCGCCAATCGGCTCTCCGAGCGTGGTGAGATTGACCACGAAGGCCGGAAGATGGCCCAGCGCCCAATTCATGCCGGTATGGCCGAGCAACATGGGGCCAATCGCCAGTCCCGCGAAAATGGCCAGCTCTCGGCGTGGCTGCGGCACGAGGGCCTCGCCGGTAGTCAGCGCGATCGCCAGACACGTGACGAACGCGGCGCCATAGACGAGCGCAACGTATGGCCACACGCCGATGCGCTGGCGCAACCGACGCCCGATCAGGTAGTACAGAGCAGCCGTCATCGCGCCGACCAGCGCCAACAGATCGCCAAACAGTGCCCGGCCACCGCCGGCTGTCCCAGAATCGCCGGCGATCGCGGACACGATCCCCCGAAGCCCGCCGGGCACGTCAGCCAATCCGACCACCAACGCACCGACCACCGCGAGCACCACGCCGACCCACTGGCGACCGGAGGGTGACTCGTGCAGCCAGAGCGCCGACACGCTGGCGATGAGCACCGGCTGCAGATTCACCAGCGCCACCGATGCCGCCACGCTGGTAAAGCGAAGCGAGGCGTTCCAGCTCCAGAAGTGGAGCGCCAACAGCATTCCGGCGCTAGCCGCCAACAGCAACTCCCGGCGCGACAGGTCGCGCCACTCGCGCCATGACCCGGTAACGAGCAACGCCGCGATCACCAACAGCATTGACAGGCCCAGACGCCAGGTCGCGATCACGATGGCCGAACTTGTGGAGAGCCTGATCAGCGGCGCCGCGAACGAGATGCCGATCAGCGACGCGACCAGGACCAGCACCGGCGAGCGGCGTGAGACGGCGGACGGGCGTGGGGATGACGGGGCGGGCATCGCGGCGGGAGAGGGCATGGAGACGGCTCGACTGGTGACGAAGTTAATCAGCGCGACTAGCTTCCCCGCCATGACGCCCACCATCTCCCGCGCCCGGCTCCAGGCGTTGCTGGCCGACGCCGCAGCGCAGCACGTGGTCATCGTCGGCGATGCCATGCTGGATGTGTACCTCCGCGGCGACGTCGATCGCATCTCTCCGGAGGCGCCCGTTCCCGTGGTGCGCGTACGCGACCGGAAGCTCGCGCTGGGGGGCGCGGCCAATGTGGCACAAAACGTCGCGGCCGTTGGCGCGGGATGCGATCTCGTGGCCGTCGTCGGTGCGGACGCGGCGGGCCGCACCCTCTGCGAGAGACTCGAGGCGGGCCAGATGGAGTCGCGATCGTTAGTCACGGTTGCTCGGCCCACCACGACCAAAACCCGCGTGATGGCGCGCTCCCAGCAACTGGTGCGCTTTGACGAGGAAGACGACGCGGACCTCGATACCGCGGAGGTGGCCCGCGTCCTTGAGGCGATCGAAGCGGCGATGCCCCACGCCACGGCACTCGTGTTCGAGGACTACAACAAAGGCGTGCTCGTCCCGGCCGTGATCGAGGGCGCCATTGCGCTCGCAAGGGCGCGACGACTGCCGATTGTCGTCGATCCGAAGTTCCGCAACTTCTTTGCCTACCGCGGTGCCACCGTGTTCAAGCCGAACCGTCGCGAACTCGAAAGCGCGCTTGGCGCAGCGGTCGACCTCGATCATCCGGCGGCGTTGCCGGAAACCTTCGCGCGGCTCGGCGTCGAGCACCTCCTGCTCACGCTCGGGGAACGCGGCATGGCGCTGGTTTCGACCGATGGCGTGGTCCATCGTGTCCCGACCACCGCCCGGGAGGTGTACGACGTGGTTGGCGCCGGCGACACCGTCACCGCCTACCTGGCGACGATGCTGGCGGCGGGGGCGACCGCACTCGAAGCCGCCATCGTGGCGAACTACGCGGCCGGGGTCGAGGTGAGCAAGCTGGGCGCCGCCACGGTCACCCCGGAGGAAGTCCTCGACGCGTTCGACGCGCACGTTGCCGACGGTTAACTTACATTTTCATCGGGCGGCGGCGTGAATGTGCCTCGTTCGGTCCGGTAGCTTAGTCGGTTAAAGCGCTCGACTCATAATCGAAGGATCGTGGGTTCAAGTCCCACCCGGACCATACGCCTCGGTGCCATGCACCGAGGCGTACGTCTTTCGCAGGAGTCGAGGGGCTTCCCACCGTGGCTGCCGTCCGTTACGTTCTGAATCCGCGCTACCGAGCGTTCGGTACGCGTTGTTTTTGGGCGTGTAGCTCAGCTGGTTAGAGCGCTGCTTTCACACAGCAGAGGTCCGGGGTTCGAGTCCCTGCACGCCCACTGTCATAGCACAAGCGGCCGGTCATCATCGCTGATGACCGGCCGTTCTTGTTTGCAGTGCCCGCCGAGGGTGATCAGAATGCG
>NZ_JBILKJ010000056.1:0-17080 GCF_044376735.1 Gemmatimonas sp. | reverse complement strand
GGCACCGCGGGCGACTTGACGCGTTCGACACCCCGGATCACCGTGATCCGCGCGCCGGCCTGCCGGAGCCGACCGATCGTGCGGTCGTCGAGCCGGGCCCGCAACACGATCACGTCCTCATCGGTGCGCTGCTCGAGCACCTCACCATCGCGATGCATTTCCGCGATCATCCGCCCATTGGCCGCCGGCAAGCGGACCTCAAGCATCGGACGCTGTCGACGGAGACTGTCGAGAAGCGATGCGCGCAGCACGTCGAGACCGCCCGGTTCGATCGCCGACACGAACAGAGAATTCGGAATGAGGTTGGCCACGCGCTCACCTACCGCCGAGGCCTCCTCGGGGGGAAGCAGGTCCATCTTGTTCATCACGTACAGCTTCGGCTGGTCGGCCAGTCCAAGATCGGCCAACACGCCATCCACGACGTCGCGCTGCTCTTCCCACACCGGATGACTCGCGTCGATGACGTGCAACAGCAGGTCCGCTTCCTTCGCTTCGGAGAGCGTCGCGCGGAACGACGCGACCAAATGGTGAGGCAACTTCCGGATGAACCCCACGGTGTCGGTCAGCAACACGGTATAGCCATCACCGACCTCGACTTCCCGCGTCAGCGGGTCGAGAGTGGCGAACAATCGGTCCTCCACGAATACCTGTACGTCGTTCGCCATCTGCCGGAGGATCGACGACTTGCCCGCATTCGTATAGCCCACGAGCGCGACGCGATAGTGCGACTTCCGTCCTTCCCGCTGGACTTCCCGCGCACGCTCCACGTCGGCTAGACGGTCCTTCAGCACGCGAATGCGATGCTGAATGAGACGTCGGTCGGTTTCCAACTGGGTTTCACCGGGACCGCGCACACCGATGCCGCCCCGGAACTTCTCGAGGTGCGTCCACATCCGCGTGAGGCGCGGCAACAGATACTGCAGCTGCGCGAGTTCGACCTGCATACGGGCCTCGCTCGACCGTGCCCGCGTGGCGAAGATATCCAGAATCAGTTCGGCACGGTCCATGACGCGCGTTCCAACAATGGCCTCGACATTCTTCCCCTGGGCGGGCGTCAGCTCATCGTCGAAAATCACCAGCGTGGCGCCGAGTTCGGTGATCCGGAGCTTGAGCTCCTCGACCTTGCCGCTGCCCAGGTATGTCGCCGGATGCGGCCGATCGAGCGCCTGCGTTAACCGGCCGACGACAATCGCCCCGGCCGTATCGGCCAGACGGGCGAGTTCCTCGAGGTGTTCGTCCGACTGATGTCGGGCGTTGCCACGCTTGGACGGGGCGCTGACGAGCACCGCACGTTCGACGGGCGGTGTAAGGGAAATGATCTCGCGGCTGATGTGCGTCTACCTGATCTGAGAGAGCGAAGCCGATCAGCGTCCGTTGCCGGACACTGAGGAGTAGCGTCCCGTCCGATCGTATGGACGGGTGAAATTGCCCAGCGGAGTGGCGACCGTGAAGTCGCCGCGCACGCGATAACTCACGGTGCCTGCCATGAGGAGCGATCGACCGGCCGCGCCGAGTCCCGCATACGTGAAACGTACCGGCAAGCGCACCATAGAGGAGTCCTTCTCGGACACCACGAACCGTTCCGTCAGCGCACCGTTTCCCACCATGGTCGTGTCCACATCGACCCGATAGGTCATTCGCAGCGCGTCGAGCTTATAGCCGTTCGGGTTGTACACCGAGAGCACAACCTCCACACTGCCCCCGGTGAGGCCGAGGCCGGTCACGCTCACCTCGCGTAACGTGACCACCGGCTCGGCGAACGTTGCGCGCCCGAGCGAGGCGCACGCGGCACCACCCACGGTCAAGGTCAAGACCGAGCCAGCCGTCATCCAACGCCGTGCGGTCCTCGTCAGTCGCATGTCATCTCCCCCTCGGGGACTCTAGGTCCAATCCGATGCCGCCAGTGCCGCCAGTGCCGCCAGCGTCGGCGTCGCCCTTCGCTCCAGCTCTGGTACCCTACCCCTCGGTCGTGTTCCGTTCTTCGGCAAGCGGGGGGCCACCGCGCTCGGCCCACCAGGCGAGACGCTTCGCGATCTGCTTCTCCTCGCCGACCGACAAGGGATGATAGTAGATCTGCCCCTGGAGTTCCGGTGGCTGATACGGCTGCGCGACGAACGCCCCGGGATGATCGTGCGGGTACTCGTATGGCACTCGGCGATCCGGATCAGCGCGCAGGTGCATGTCGGAATTCAGCAGATGCGCGGGCACGGGGACCGATGGCGACGACGCCGCCGCGGCGCTGGCCGCCGCCCATGCGAGGTACAGGCGATTCGACTTCGGCGCCACGGCGCAGTACACGGCCGCCTGCGCGACCGCCCGTTCGCCCTCGGCCGGACCGAGTCGCCGAAACGTGTCCCACGCAGTCATCACGATCCCGACGGCGTGCGGATCCGCCAGACCGATATCTTCTGTCGCCATGGCCGCGAGCCGGCGCAAAAAGATCTGCGGGTCCTCGCCCGCCTGAAGCCCACGTGCCAGCCAGTACAGCACGGCATGAGGGTCACTGCCACGCAACGACTTGTGAAAGGCGGATAAAACGGCGGAACGGTCGACGTCTACCCGGTCGTAGCTCACCACGCGTGTGCCGAGCGCGTCGGCCAGGGCCTCACGCGTCAGGAGAGCAAGCGCGGGGAGCACCTGAGCGACGGCTTCGAGGGCCCCAAGCGCCCGACGGGCGTCACCATCGGCCTGCTCCGCGAGCCAGCGCAGTGTGTCCGGGTCCGCCCGGAGCCGCTGTGCCCCAAGTCCCCGATGCTCGTCGGCGAGCGCGCGTGCGCACACACGCGCCACGTCCTCGACCGTAAGCGGACGCAAGGCATACACCCGAGACCGCGACAACAACGCCCCAACGACGGCAAACCCCGGCACTTCCGTCGTCGCGCCGCACAAGGTCAAGACACCGTTCTCGACGTGCGGCAGCAATGCGTCCTGCTGTGATTTCGCCCAGCGGTGGATTTCGTCGATCACGACCAGCGTGCGCCGCCCTTCGTATTGACGCCGCTTCTCCGCTTCGCCCACTATCTCACGCAGGCGAGGAATTCCGTCGGTCACCGCGTTCAAGACGACGACGGTCTGCTGGGTATACCGACCGATCAGGCTCGCGATCGTCGTCTTGCCGGTGCCACTCGGGCCGGTCAGAATCACGCTGCCGATGGTGCCGTTGCGAATCGCGTCGCCGAGCGGCCGGCCGGGGGCGAGCAGATGCTGCTGCCCGACGACGTCCTCGAGTCGCTCCGGGCGCATGCGCGCTGCAAGCGGCTCCGGAGCACTCGCGGCGAACAGCGTGGCACTCATTGCGTGCGCCTTGGCGTGGCGGCCCGCAAGCCCAGTCGCGACGCGGCCGCCGTCAGCGCGGCAGCCAGTTCCGGTGACGGTTGCAGCGAGGATCGCGACGATACCCACGTTGGTGCTGGCGGTGCCGTCCGCTCGCACAGTCCCAGCCCGTCCAGCAGGAAGTACCACCGGTCGGAGCGCGAGTAGATGACAATTAGCAACTCAGGGGTCAGCGACAGCTGATCGTCGGGGCCGACGAGCGTCAACTCTACGCCCCCGTAGGTCGCCACGGGGAAGCGCAGCCGACCGAGCGCGTCACGCAGGTCGGGCAGCGGCACGTCGAGGCCCAGCCACTCCGTCGCACTGCGCACATCGTCGATGACGACGTCGACGACGGGATCCAGATACCCCGCCAACACCTGCATCAGGTCGAGCGCGCGCTCCGCGGTCGTACCGATCCGCGCGACGTACACGCCGCGATCTGTGGACGCCACAAACCAATCCGACGTCGGTCGGAAGCGCCCCGCTGCATCGCCCCCAGCGGGCGACAGCGCATTTCGCATCGGAGAAAACACGCGGATCGTCAGGTGGTGTCCGAGCGGGCCGCGAGATCACGCGCCGCCGCGAGCAGCGCATCGCGTGTGTTGGCGGCGGGCCTGTCGATCACCACCTCCAGCAGCGTGTGCAGGACTCGCCCCAACGCGGGCCCCGTGGCGATCCCCTCACGGCGCAGATCGTCGCCATCGATCGCGAGATCCGCCAGTTCGATGGGTTCTCGGAACGCGATCGAAATCATCCGACGGTGCAACTGCCGGACCAACGCCGGACGCACCCGGTCGACCGCGCTCCAGCGGGCGGCCGTCAGGCGCACCACCGCCGCTACCCGCAGTCGCCCCACGGCGGCCGCCAGACGTCGCAGCTCGGCATCAGCCGGCAACGCGCCAGCCTCCAGCGCGGCGGTCAGCGCCGGCGCGAACCGACTCCAACGGTCGACCAACGCCGACACGTTGGCGATGTCCTGATTCGAGAACCGGAGGTCACGCAGTGCCCGCTCCGTCTGCTTGCCCTCAAGGTCACTGAAGAGGGCCGCGAGACGCAACGTCTTCCGAAGTGGCCGACCGGCCAAACCGGGACGCGGCAGGGCGTCGATGGCACGAAGCGTGTCGTCCCGAACCTGCGCCAGCGTTGGCACGACGGACGCGAAGGCTCCGGCATCGCGCCAGCGAGCAAACGCCGCGGAGGGTGCCAGTACCTGCTCCATCGTCTTCTCGATCTCCTGTTTGACACGCTCGGGTGACAGTCTGCCGAGAAACGGCGCACTCCCGACGATCGCCTGCCACGTATCCGCCTCAATGGCAAAGCCAAACCGGGCGGCGAATCGGATGGCTCGGAGCGCCCGCAGTCGGTCCTCGCGCATCCGCGCCTCAGGCTCGCCGACAGCCCGAACGACGCGTTGGGACAAGTCGAGCTGTCCACCGAACGGGTCGTGCAATCGATGGTCGATCGGGTCGTAGGCAATAGCGTTGATCGTGAAATCCCGGCGCGCCAGATCCTCGTCCAACGACGCGCCGAACTCCACGACGGCATGACGACCATCGGTTTTCACGTCCCGCCGAAAGGTCGTGACCTCATGCATGCGGTGGTCACGATCGAGCACCCCGATCGTGCCGAACTCGATCCCTACCGGCACGGTGCGTCGGAAGAGCTTCCGCACCTCGCTCGGGGGCGCCGCCGTGGCCAAGTCCCAGTCGAGGTGCGCCTCGCCCAGCAGCGCGTCGCGCACGGCTCCGCCGACGCACCAGGTTTCGAAACCCGCCTGCTGGAGCGTGCGAGCGATCTCGATGACCGGCCCGGGGGCGCGCACGGCGGCGGGCGCAGCCGCACTCGCTATCCGCAGAGCACGCTCCCGCCATTCACGTTCAGGATCTCGCCCGTAACATGCCGCGCCAACGAGCTGGCCAGAAACAGGATCGGACCGGCGATGTCCGACGGCGACGCCACACGCCCCAACGGGATGGCGGCCTCGATCCGATCACGACCCGTGGCGAACGGCTTCGCCACTGCTTCGGTATCGACCCACCCCGGCGCCACCGAGTTCACGGTGATGTCTCTGCTCCCCAGCTCGACCGCCAGCGACTTCACAAACGAGATCATCGCTCCTTTGGTGGCGGCGTAGTCCGCGTGACCCGCCTCCCCCCGCTGCCCCGCCGTGCTGGAGACAAAGATCATCCGGCCGCCGTCGCTCATCGCCCGCGCCGCCGCCCGCGCGCCGTAGAACATGCCATCAAGGTTAGTGGCCATCGTCATGCGCCAGCGTTCGTCGTCAAGGACGGAAACCGGGAGCGGATCGGGCGGCCAGAATCCCGAGTTTCCCACAAAGATATCCACACCACCGAACTGCTGAATGGCTTTATCCACAAACGCATCGTTGCTCTCTTTTGTGGACAAGTCACACATGTGCGAGAATGATCTTACTTTGTGATTTGTGATATCTGCAATGACGGCCTCGGCATCGACCGCGCGACTCCGATACGCGATCCCGACGTCAGCCCCAGCGCGCGCCAACAGGCGCGCGACCGCTGCGCCGATCCCGCGTGATCCACCGGTCACGATGGCCCGCTTCCCTTCCAGTGAAATCATGCCAGCGCTCCGGTGAAGGTACGGAAGGTACAGAACCATAAGTATCTGTAAATCAGACACTTGAGAAACACAACGCGAACAAACTCAGAGCGTCTGCTCGACCGCCTCGCAGATCGCGTGCTGGATGCACAGGTGAATTTCCTGTGCGCGGTCGGTTCGATCGGTGGGCACCACGATCGTATGGTCCGCCAACAGTCGAAGCGCACCGCCGTCCCGCTTGGTCAACGCCAGCACGGGGATTCCCAATGTCGTTGCTGCCTCTGCCGCGCGAAGCACGTTCGGCGAGTTGCCGCTGGTCGAGTGAATGATCAAGAGATCTCCACGCTTCCCCAGCGCCTCAACCTGACGCGAAAAAATGTGATCGAATCCCAGATCGTTTCCAGCCGCCGTAATCAGCGACGTGTCGGTGGTCAACGCGATCGCCGGGTACGCCCGGCGGGTTCGCATGTACCGAACGACATACTCGGTGGCCATGTGCTGCGCGTCGGCGGCCGAGCCACCATTCCCGCAAAACAGCAGGGTCCCCCCCTGCCCAACGGTGGTGCGAACCATGTCCAGCGCACGCGCGATGTCGGGTGCCAGTTCGCGAGCGACCCGCTCCGCGGTCGCCGCGAGCTCGGTGAGGGCAGCGAGCAAAGGGGTAATGGGCAGGTCAGAAGGGGGCGCTACGGCGCGATCGGGGGGCGTCATTACTCTCGGGGTTGGGTCAGGAATCGCTCACATCAGCGACCGAACATGCGCCGCATGCGTCCCACGAGCCCTGCCCGATGGGGAGGCACCGGCAGTGGATCCTCGTCGCTGAGGACACGCTCGGCGTTGACACGAAGGAGGAGCTCGATCTGGTCGTCCGCCCCGCGCTCGAGCAGCCAATCGCGAGCGCTGCCGAGCGAGCGGCTGTCACCATGATTGTCGGACGCAAGGATATCGATCAATCCGTCGGCGAGCATGGCCTTGGCAAGCTCGGCAGGCAAGCCGCGGCCCATGAGCACCGAGGCATCGGTTTGAATGACCACGCCGAGTGCCCGCCACTCGCGCACCAAAGCGAGGGTACAGCCGAAGTAACGCTCCGGATGCGCCAGAATCGGCGTACGCCCGCTGCGGGCAAGGCGACGCAACTCACCGGTGGCACCAGGTGGCAGTCCGCCGCGCGTGAACTCGACGAGCAGTGCTCGGGAGGTGCCGAGGCAGAACTCAGGGGCCGTGAGGTCCACCCCCGGGCGGTCCAGCATGATCTCCCAACCGAGGCGGATCTCGAGCCCAGGCGGCGCGACCGACTGCAACTCCCCCAGCAGCGCGCGGTGGTGCGCGTACGGCGCATTCGCGGCCTGACTGGCGTTCAGATGTGGCGTGCAAACCAGAAGCGTGACCCCTTGGGCCGCGAAACGCTGGAGTACGGGGATCGACACATCGAGTGACGGGGAGCCGTCGTCAACGCCTGGCAGCAAGTGCGAATGAATGTCGATCATGCTCCGTCCCTCCTGCTGGCGTGAAGCGGCGATGCGGACATCGCGCGGAGGCAGCGGTTCAGGCGTCCAACGACGTGGGCAGCGCCGCGATACTGGCAAGTGCCCGGGCAGCCCGCGCCTCCATCAGCGATGGATCGTCGGCGGCGGCTTGGAAGGCATAGGTGATCAGCGCATCGACTGCCAGGAGATCGAGCGCGGTCTCCCTTGAGGTCGAGCCCGAGGCCAGCAAGGCATCGAGCAGCTGCTGACCCACGTCCAGACACACCTCGGGCACTTGCCGCTCGGGGAGGTGCCCGAACGGCTGCAGCAAGGCCGCCAACCGAACCCGCAACCCCTCGGGCGGTGCCGGGCTCAACGCGTCGAACCAGCCGCCGACTGTGGTCGCGCTCGTTTCCATGGTACTCACCGCACCAGTCGCCGCGCTCACCCGGCGGACGCCAGACGAGCAAAGATTTCAGCTGCCGCCGCGAGCGCCGTATCCAGCTTGTCGGCGTCAACACCGGCCTGCGCCATGTGGGGCTTGCCCCCCCCACGACCGCCAACCGCTGCCGCGACCTCGCGGACGACGATATCAGCGCGCAAGCCGCGGTCGCGCGCGTCGTCGGTAGAGACGGCAAGCAATGCGCCCTTTCCATCCGCGAGCACGGCGCCCAACACGGCAACACCACTGCCAAGCGCCTCCCGGAGCGAATCGCCCAGTGCCTGGAGCGCCTTCACATCGACGACCTCAATACGTGTCGCGAGGAAGCGCACCCCGACCAACTCGGTGGCCTGACTCGCCAACTGCTGCGCCACACCGCCACCGGACACGCCGCCGCGCATGGCTTCGTCGAGCCGCTTCTCAAGCTGCTTTCGTTCATCGATCAGCGTGTCGAGCTTCTTCTCGATCTGCTCGATGTTCGTCGCCATCCCGGCCATCGGGACCTTGAGGCGCGTGGCCACCTGCACGAGTGCGCGTTCCCGATCAGCGAGGAACTGGAAGGCGCGCGGACCCGTGACGGCCTCGATCCGACGGACGCCGGCAGCCACGCCACCTTCCGAGACAATACGCACGAGACCGATTTCCGCGGTGTTTCGCACATGCGTCCCACCGCACAACTCCACGGACCGCCCGGAAATCTCGACCACACGGACGACATCACCATACTTCTCGCCGAACAGCGCCATCGCACCCTCCGCCACGGCATCGACGTACGAAGACTCGCGTGTCGTGACCGGCACGGCGATCCAAACGCCCGCATTCACCTGCGCTTCGATCGCCACCAGCTGCTCGTGCGTCAGCGGACCGTGGTGCGTAAAGTCGAAACGCAGACGGTCCGGCGACACCAGCGACCCGGCCTGATGCACGTGCTCGCCCAGGACGCCGCGCAGCGCCGCGTGAAGCAAGTGCGTCGCGGTGTGATTGCGCTCCGTATCGTGACGCCGCTCACGCGGGACCACGGCGCGCGCTTGACCGAACGTGATTTCGCCAGTGGCCGTCCCGATCGCCGTGATGCGCCCGTCAAGCTTCTTGACGTCAGACACCTGCACCGACCAGCCGGGACCGGTGATGCTGCCCTGATCGGACACCTGACCGCCTGACTCCGCGTAGAACGGCGACTCGCGCAGCATGACCGCCACGCGACCGTCCGGGAGCGCGCGTACGGCGGTGACCACGGTGTCGACCTCGGTTACATCGTACCCGACGAACCGGCCAAGCTTCGCGGCATGCTGCTGGTCGTGCGTCCACTGGGTCGGATCGCCGAAGTCGTCAGCGCTGACGGTAATCTGCCGCGACTTCCGCTCGTCCTGCGACTGCTTGCGCTGCGCGGACAACGCCTGCTCGAAACCGGCAATGTCCACGAGATACCCGCGCTCGCGGGCCATGAGTTCGGTGAGGTCGATCGGGAAGCCGAACGTGTCGTAGAGGCGGAAGGCATCTTCACCGGAGAGCATGCCACGCATGTTGGTCGAACCCTGCGTCGAGGCCGCCGGCGCCAGTTCCTCGAAGCGCGTCATGCCCGCGTCGATCGTCGTGAGGAACCGCTCCTCTTCCGCCCGCGTCGTCTCGAGGATGTGCTTTCGGCGCACATGCAACTCGGGATACAGATCACGCATCGTGTCGATGACGACGTCGACCACGTGCACGAGCGTGGGCTCGCGGCGTCCGAGCAGCCAGGCGTGTCGCACGGCGCGGCGCAGAATACGGCGCAGCACGTAGCCGCGCCCCTCGTTGCTCGGGAAGACGCCGTCAGCCAGCAGGAACGCGGTCGCTCGCGCGTGGTCGGCGATCACACGGAACGAGGCCGGATCGATCTCCCGACCGTCCTTCCCGAATGCGGTGCCGAGGCCAACGCCCGGACGGTACGGATAACCAATGCCGACGATCTCTTCCGCCTTGGTAATCAGCGGACGAAAGAGATCCGTATGGAAATTGTTCGTGACCCCTTGCATGACGGCGGCGATGCGCTCGAGCCCGGCGCCCGTGTCCACCGACGGCTTGGGGAGCGGCACCATCGTCCCGTCCTGCTGCCGGTCGAACTGCATAAATACGAGGTTCCAGATCTCCAAGAAGCGACCGGCTTCGGCACCTTCGACAAAGGCATCGAGCGAATAGTCCGAGATCGCGGTATTCGTCCACTCTCCGTGCGCGTCCTTCGGGAAGGCCCAGTCGGGGGCCATGTGTGCGAGATCGACATAGATCTCGGTGCATGGACCACAGGGACCGGTGTCGGCCATCTGCCAGAAGTTGTCTTTCGCGCCAAGTCCGTAGATGCGGTTGTCTGGCACGTCGGCGACTTCCTTCCACAACTGGCGCGCTTCGTCGTCTTCATGGAAGACGGTCACGCGCAGGTGCTCACGCGGAATCTTCAAGTCTTCGGTGATGAACTCCCAGGCGAAGCGGATCGCATCGCGCTTGAAGTAATCTCCGAACGAGAAGTTGCCGAGCATCTCGAAAAAGGTGTGGTGGCGCGCCGTGTGACCGACCTGCTCGAGGTCGTTGTGCTTACCACCGGCCCGAACACACTTCTGCGACGTGGTCGCTCGCCGATTGCCATCGGGGGCATCCTCCATGCCGAGAAAGACCTTCTTGAATTGGACCATCCCTGCGTTCGTGAAAAGCAGGGTGGGGTCATCGGCCGGCACGAGCGCGGAGCTCGGGCGGATGGCGTGGCCATTCTTCTCGAAGTAGGCCAGGAATCGGGCGCGGATTTCGGACGCTAGCATAGGCGTGCAAATATAGATGACGGGGAGTGCTTTGTGCGGGGGCTAGTCGCACTCGCCTTCACTTTGCCGTCCAAGCACCTCATGAACGATCTGCCCGATGATGCTGCCGCCGAAACCCCGGCGTTGAAGAAACCCCACCAACCGGCGTCTCAGAACGGCGGGTTCCTTGCCTCTCAGGGCGCGAAGCCGCTTTTCCGCCATGGACCGGCACGAAGCGAGTTCGTCGAAGCCATCTTCGATGATGGCGGCGCCGACGGCCTCGTTCACCATGCGCCCCTCCACCCCCTTGCGCCGAAGCATCTGGCGCACCTTGGCCGGCGCCTCGCCACGCCGAAGTCGTGCCGCCGCCTCGGCGTGTGCGACGTCCTCGTCGGACAGCACCCCAATCGCCGTGAGCCGGTCGAGCGCTTCGGCGATCAGCGAGGCATCGGGCCGTACCCGACGGAGTCGGATTTCGAGTTCACGCCGCGTTTTTCGGCCGCGGGCGAGCGCGTTGACGGCGCGATCACTCAGGTCCGTGATCGCCGATTCGCGGGAAAGGTGAGCCACCGCTGGGGCATCAAGTTCCACACCGGCCCGCGTGGCGCCCGTGTCGCTCAGGGCACGGATCGCGACCGTGAAGGTGCGTCCGTCGGTGAGCGTGAGCACAAACCGCCCTGGACGGCGCGCCGATTCCAGCACGGTCCTGACGGTACCAGGCCCGCACTCCGGCTCAGGGGGCGGAACGGAAAGAGCCGAGGGGCTACTCACAATGAGCCGTGGTGATCCGGGCACCACTTCACATCGCAAGCCACCCCTCGGCCCTCTTTTCGTTCACGCATGCCGCAGATACCGCGTACTACTCCTCGGTCTCTTCCGGCGCGCCCGGTGCTTCGGCGGCCTTCACCCCGAGCAGCACCTTCACCTTTTCCTCGATCTCGGCCATCAGCGCCGGGTTGTCCTTGAGGAACATCTTCGCGTTCTCGCGGCCCTGCCCGATCCGCTGCGTGCCGTAGCTGTACCACGCACCGGCCTTGTCGATGATCCCGGCTTCGGAGCCAATGTCGACGAGGAGCGACGTATGGCTGATCCCTTCCGCGTACATGATGTCGAACTCCGCCTGCTTGAAGGGCGGCGCGACTTTGTTCTTGACGACCTTCACGCGGACGTGCGAGCCGATCACCTCTTCCTTGTCCTTCACCGGTCCGATGCGGCGAATGTCGAGGCGAACCGAGGCGTAGAACTTGAGCGCCTTACCACCGGTCGTGGTTTCCGGGTTGCCGAACATGACACCGATCTTCTCACGAAGCTGGTTGATGAAGATCACCGACGTCTTCGAGCGGGCGATGGCACCGGTCAGCTTGCGAAGGGCTTGACTCATCAGGCGCGCCTGCAGACCGACGTGCGAGTCGCCCATGTCGCCTTCGATTTCCGCCTTGGGCACGAGCGCCGCGACGGAGTCGATCACGATGACGTCGACGGCGCCCGAGCGCACGAGGATTTCACAGATCTCGAGCGCCTGCTCGCCGGTGTCGGGCTGGGAGATCAGCATGTTCTCCACATCGACGCCCAGCTTCTTAGCGTACTCGGTATCGAGCGCGTGTTCAGCGTCGATGAAGGCCGCGACGCCGCCGAGCTTCTGCGCATTCGCCACCACGTGCAAGCAGAGCGTGGTCTTGCCGCTGGATTCCGGCCCGTAGATCTCCGTGACGCGGCCGCGCGGAATCCCGCCCACGCCGATGGCCGCATCGAGATTGATCGCGCCCGTCGGAATCGATTCGACGCGCACCTTGGAATCGGTACCAAGACGCATGATCGAACCCTTGCCGCAGCTCTTCTCGATCTGAGCGACTGCGAGCGCCAGGGCCTTGCGCTTGTCGTCTGACATCACTGTGCCCGCCATAGATACCGCCGTCGTGAGTGGTGAAGCCGCCATGCCCTGGCCCGCGAAAATCTACCGGGAACGCGAGCAGGACCAAGACCCGAATAAACTACGAAGATTCGTCGATGTGGACAACTCCCCAGCCCTGTCTGATTTCAGGACAGGAGAAACGCACACTCGACATGCTGAACTCGGACATTCTGACCGGAAATGAGGATTCCGATCACATCGAAGCGATATGTCAGCTCAGGAGCGCCGTGTCGATCCACCCACACACGGGCGCTGCGGCCGAGTTCCCGGCGCTTCCGGAAGTGCACCGCCTCGACTGGGTGTCCAAACGCCTCGCCTCGCCGCGCCTTCACCTCCACGAACGCGACGTCGTTCCCGCGTCTCATGATCAGGTCAATATCGCGGTGTCCGCTGCGGAATCGATGTGCCACGAACTCCCAGCCGTCACGGCGCATCCAACGCGCAGCGATCCGTTCACCCAGCAACCCGAGCGCTTGTCGTTGTTTCGTCATGGGCACAGAGTATCGCCAGCGCCCGAATCGCGTGTCACCCGAAGTGCGCGGGCGGACTCAAACGAACGCGCCGCCGGTTCGCGCCGCGAGGATCGTGGCCGGATCGTCGCTGATGATTCCCTGAACGCCGTGCGCCCAGAGGCGCATCGCCGTCGCCGGCTCGTTGATCGTCCAGATGTGCGTGACCACCTTGGCGCTGCGCACGGCTCGCACGATCGACGCGATCGGCAACGGGATGCCGTTATGCGTCGGCGGAATGCAGAGGGCCTCATACCACGGCTCCTGGATCGGGCGACGCAGCAGCGACGGAAACAAGAGGCGTGCCACGTCGGGAGTGCTCGCCCCGAGCGCGAAGCCCCGCCCGCGTAACGGCTGGGTACTGGCGGATTCAAAGCCGGCGACGATCACGCGCTTCTGGATGCCATGTCGCGTGATCGCGGCGGCCAGCGCGGCCGAGGCGGCCGGCGTTTTCAGCTCCACGATCAACGGGAGCGTGCTCGGCAATGCCTCTACGACTTCGTCGAAAGTGGGAATCACGACGCCGCGATCACGCCAGGGGAACGTGCGACCACGGTCTGACGTGAACCGGGCTCCCGCGTCGTGGTGGCGCAGCGCCGCGAAGGTCTGTTTCGCCACCGCGCCGGAACCGCTGGTGGTCCGGTCTACCGTCAGGTCGTGCATCAACAACAGCACGCCGTCGCTCGAAACCTGGACGTCGAACTCCACGGCATCGACCCCGAGCGCCACCGCCTCCTGTAACGACGCGAGGGTGTTCTCCGGGGCGTGCGCGCGATTGCCGCGATGACCGATCACGGGGCGGGCGTTCGGATCGAGCAGAATCATGCTGAAAGATAACGAAATGACACGAGGGGGCGGTGCACCGTGTGCACCGCCCCCTCGCCAACCGCCCCAATCGTGAGTTCGGGGTACTTGGGTGGTTAGAACGAGTACTGCAACCGCGTCATGATCATGCGGCCCATCTCGGGCACGCCCGGGAAGGTGCGCACGCGATTGTCGAACATGTTGGTCGCGTTGAGCGTCCACGCCAGCTTGTTCTCACCGAGGTTGAACCGCTTGGTGATCTGCGCATCGAACATCACCGCCTCGGGGACGTTCTCGTAGCAGAAGGTCCCTGCCGGTGCGGGTGAGCAGCGCCCCGGGCCTCCAGCCGCAGCCGTGGCTACGGCACCGGTCTGGCCGGCAGCAATCGGGAAGGCGAAGTTCGACGCGTACACACCGGAGTTCACCGGATAGGCTTCGTTGTAGCGGGTCCGCAACTCAAACCCCAGGCCATTGTCGTCGTTGCGGTAGCGCACGCCAAGCGAACCACGCGAGTTCGGGGCGTTCGACATCAGCGGCAGACCGTTGCCGCCATTCAATCCCCGGAACACGTTCTGGCTCTGGTAGCTGTACGCGAGGTCAGCGGTCACGCGATCGGTGGCGGCGACGGACGTGGCGAGGTCCATGCCACGCACCCAGAGCTTGCCAGCCGACGTGAAGTACGTGGCGTACACAGCGTTCGGCGTGGTGTTGCCGTTGGCGAACGTGACGACGCCCACCGGCAGTGAGGCCACGCTCGGCGTCAGTGCACCGGCGACTCCGCTAACGATAGCACCGATCTGCGCCGCGGTCAGGCCGAGCTGCGCAAGCTGCGGACCGAGGTTGGCTCCGAGTTGCTGGCCGAGGTAACCACCCAACTGCTGCGGATTCCCGAAGAACACATTCGGGGTGGCGAGGGCCGCCGGCGTTCCGACGTCTCCGCGTTCCTGACCCCAGAGCGCCACGTCGAACGTCACCTTACCGCCGACGGTGCCCTTGTAGCCCACCTCATACGTGTTGTTGAACGAGGCCGCGAGAGGGTCGATGTCCGTCAACTCCGACGTCTGCAAGGCGGTCGTGGCCGTCGTGAGGTACGAGACTCGCGTCGCCAGATCGGCGTTGGTCGGCGTGCGGGTTCCGAGGAACTGCACCGCCCCGGCGGCCAGCTGCTGAGCGATCGCGGCCGGCAAGCCCGCCTGCTGCAGCGCCCCAGCGATGCCGGGCGTGAGGCGGGGGGCCAGCGCCTGAATGGCACCAGGGAACGCCGCCGCCGCGCTGGCACCGACGAAGCTGCCCTGCGACGCGTACGCCGACCTCATGCAGTAGGAACCGAAAGCGCTCCCCGTGCCACAGCTGCGGTTGAACTGGTGGCCTTCCTTCGGAGGGTTACCACGCGCCCGCACGTCAAAGCCCGATCCACCGGCGTTCGGCGTCTGGATGAGATCGAGGAAGAACGAGAAGTTGCCGGGTGTCGAGAACGCGCGATTGAATGTGAAGCGAATGTTCTGATTCTCGCTCGGCTTGAGAATGAGCGCGGCGCGCGGCGAAAAGAACTGACCGGCAATCACGCTGTTTGCATCAGCACGAGCCGCCAACAACAGTTCCACCTTCTGGATCGGCTTGGTCGACGACTGAACGTAGGCGCCGTACTCGGTCACATTGTCAACGTCCTCATTCTGGCCGTTGATCGTGTTCGCGGTCCGCGGGTTGGTCCAGATGTAGTCGGCGCCGTAGGTGAAGCTCTGCTTGGCGCCGAGGTCGAAGCCGTGCTGGATCTGCGCGGACGCCACGCGAGACTGATCAACAATCGGCTGACCCGATCGAAGCAAGAAGGTGCCTTGGTCGTCGGTACCGCTGGCGTTGCCGGCGTCGCTGCTGTTCAAGAACGCCTGTGCAAACAGTCGGTTCCACTTGAACCGCTGCTGCAGGCTGAGATACGTCCAGTTCTTGATCTGCGAGGAACCATTGGCACCCGTGAGCTCGATACCGTTGCCGACCTTGGTGTAACCGAGGGTGGTAATTGCCTCCATTCCCTCGCGGGGACGAACGTCGACGCGGGCCTCACCGGTGTACCGTTGAAGGTCGAAGTCACGCTGGTTCGTCTTTCCGCGACGCGATGCCGGAACGTTGGCTGTGTTCGGAAACACGGTCGGCTCCGACCGGTCGTTGTACTCCCAGTCGTTGCCCTGCATGTATTCGCCAGAGAGCTTGTAGGCCAGCTTGTCGTTGACCTTACCCGCGTGGCGAAGACCGGTACGGAGCACCGAGCGCTCGCCACCGTCCACGCTGATCGTGGTACCCTGCGACTGGAACGGCGACTTCGTGATCACGTGGAGCACGCCGTTCGAGCTGTTCGGGCCGAACAACGCGGATGCCGGTCCGAGCAGGACTTCCATGCGATCGATGTCCTCATTCGTACCGGTGAACAGGAACGGTACGTTCACGCGCAACGACGGTACACCGGCAAAGCGGTAGTCCTGCAGCATCAGCATGCTACCGCTGAAGGCATTGTTGAAACCGCGTGCGACGACGTTGGCCTGCGCGATACCACCGCGGTTGATGTCGACGCCGGGCGTCGCCCGCAGGTGGTCGGTCACGGTGACGGCGGGCCGCTCCTCGATCTGCTGGCTGGTCACGGTGAGAATCTGCGCCGGCGCGTCAAGCACCTTTTCCGGGCGGGCACGGCTGGCCGTGACAACCGTCTGTTCGAGCACGTTCGTGCGCGGGGTCATCGCGATGGTGAGCACCGCTCCCGGACGCACGTTGGCGGAACTCTTCGGTGCAAAGCCGATCGCCGACACGCTCACGGTGTAGGCGCCATCGGCAAGGTTGACCAGGCGGAACGCGCCATCCGCGCCCGTCACAGCCCCAGACGACGCGCCGCCAGCAACGGTGGCCTTGATCGTCGCGTTCTCGATCGGGCGACCGCTCTCGGCGTTGGTCACCTTACCGGTAATGGTTCCGGCTTGGGCCGCGAGGCCAGCGGCGAAGACAGGCAGCGCCCCAAGGACGAGCACTGCCGACGCCAGTAAACGACGAACGTGAAAAAGAGCCATCTAACACCTCGGGAGGGAGGAAGAACGTCGAGGTCCGGCAGCCCGCGGGAGGGAGAGCGGGTAGTGGAGGGTTACACGGCTTCTATGTTCGCTGAACCGTTACACGTCGTCAATAGACGAGGCCGAGTCGGCGCTGGCGAATGTCAGAAGATCAGGTGTCGCAGATGCGATCGAGGTCCTGCACGCCCACCAGTACATCGCGTGGTCGAGCGGCCCCCTCGGACGGCGCCAACACAC
>NZ_JBILKJ010000030.1:0-31247 GCF_044376735.1 Gemmatimonas sp. | reverse complement strand
GCGGTACGGCCGGGCGCGCCGTGAAGACGTACTGGGTGGCGCTGAGTCCCCCGTGCACCTCGAGATCGCGGTCGGCACCGGTGCGGGTCGTCCGCATGCCGGTCCAGAGCGCGCTGTCGTTCGCCAGCTTCGACGGCGCGAAGGCATAACGCGCGATACGCATGCGTGCCGTCCTGAACTTCGGCGTCCGCACCACGTTCGTGAAGCGCGTCTGGATGGCCGCGGCGAAGGCATCGGCGTTCGCCTTGGCGGCGGCAAGGTCGGGGCCGTAGGCCAGCGTGGCCGCCCGGCAGCCACCAAGTGCGAAGGCCGGCGCTACGGCGAAAGCGATGGCCATAGCCCGCCGAGCCCAGGGTAGGCGCGCCGTGACGGTTCGCGGGAGGATGCGCATGCGATTCCAGTACACCGCAGAACACTCAGGGGGAACGCCCCGCACGGCAAGCGGCCGTCGCCGATTACTTTTCCCGATTCGTGAGGCCCATTGAACGCTGCACTTCTCGGTATCCGCCGTGTCTGACTCCGCTCCTGAAGCCGGTTCTGAATCCCTGGCCGCCCCGCGTCGCGACTTCATTCGCGAAATGGTGGCCGACGACGTTGCGACCGGCCATTTCGGCCGTGGTCCCGCTACGCGTTTCCCGCCCGAGCCGAACGGCTTCCTGCACATGGGACACGCCAAGTCGATCTGTTTGAACTTCGGCATTGCGCAAGAGTTCGGGGGCACCTGCAACCTGCGCTTCGACGACACGAACCCGGCCACGGAAGACGTGCGCTACGTGGAGGCGATCCAGCGCGACGTGCGGTGGCTGGGGTTCCAGTGGGACAACCTGTTCTACGCGTCGGACTACTTCGAGAAGCTCTACGAGATCGCCGAAGCGCTGGTGCTCAAGGGGAAGGCGTACGTCGACTCGCAGAACGAAGAAGAGATCCGCGCGGGACGTGGCACGGTGACGTCGGCGGGCACGCCGGGCCCCTATCGTGATCGTTCGGTCGAAGAAAACCTCGACCTGCTGCGTCGCATGCGGGCCGGTGAGTTCGCCGACGGGACGCACGTGCTGCGCGCCAAGATCGATCTGGCGCACGTCAACATGATCATGCGCGATCCGCTGCTGATCCGCATTCGTCACGCGCATCATTATCGCCGCGGCAACGACTGGTGCATCTACCCGCTGTACGACTTCGCGCACGGACTCAGCGATGCCATTGAAGGCATCACACGCTCGTTGTGCACGCTGGAGTTCAAGGACAGCCGCGAGATCTACGATTGGCTGGTGAAGGAAGCGGGTTTCGAGAACCCGCCCACCCAGATCGAGTTCGCGCGGCTCGAACTCGACTACACCATTCTCAGCAAGCGCAAGCTGCTGCGGCTGGTGAACGAAGGCCACGTGACCGGGTGGGATGATCCGCGCATGCCCACCATTGCGGGACTGCGTCGTCGTGGCGTGCGTCCCGAGGCCATTCGCGAGTTTTGCGACACGATCGGGGTGGCGCGCAAGGATGCGCGCGTGGAGATCGCGGCGTTCGAGCATGCGGTTCGCAACGATCTGAACACGGAGGTGCCACGTGTGTTGTGCGTGCTCAATCCGCTCAAGGTCGTCCTCACGAACTATCCCGAGGACCTGGTCGAGGATCTCGAGGCGCCGAGCTTCCCGCACGACGTACCGAAAACCGGCTCGCGCAGCATGCCGTTCTCGCGTGAGCTGTACGTGGATCGCGACGACTTCATGGAAGATCCGCCGAAGAAGTTCTATCGCCTGGCACCGGGCAAGGAAGTGCGCTTGCGCTTCGGCTATCTCATCACCTGCAACGAGGTGGTGAAGAACGAGGCGGGCGAGGTGATCGAGTTGCGCTGCACGTACGACCCCGCCACGCGCAGCGGTCAGGCGCCCGACGGCCGGAAGGTGCAGGGCACGATTCATTGGGTGAGCGCGGCGCAGGCGTTGTCGTGCGAAGTGCGCCTGTACGACCGCCTGTTCTCACAGCCCGATCCCGACGCCGTGCCCGAGGGCCAGGACTTCATCTCGACGCTCAATCCGCAATCGCTGGTGGTGATCGCCGATGCCAAGATCGAACCGAGCGTGGCGAACGACCCGATCGGGTCGCGCTATCAGTTCGAGCGCACCGGCTACTTCATGAGTGAAGTGGAGAGCAGCACTCCGGAGAAGCTGGTGTTCAACCGGATCGTGGGAATGCGGGATAGCTGGGCGAAGGAAGTGAAACGCGCCTGAGTTCGATTGCTGGCGCACGCGTAACGGGGGTGACGGCGTTCCGTCGCCCCCGTTGCACGTTGGGTCATGAATGTTTTGCTGCCGAGTTGCCAAAACCGCCGAGAGCCGAGCAAACTATGGGCATGCCAATCGCGCATGAGCGTCGCTGGTCGGTGGAGGACGTCTGGGCGTTGCCGGACGATCCGCACCAACGTTACGAGACCGTGGACGGGGAGCTGCTGGTGAGCCCGATGCCGCGGTTCGCGCATCAGCGCGCGGTCTCCCGACTCGGGCTCATGCTTGGCGAGTATGTGCAGCGCCAGCGCGTGGGCGAAATGATGTTCTCGCCGTACGACGTGGTGCTGGATCCGTTTACGCTGATGCAGCCGGACGTACTCGTGATTGCGCCGGTGGGCCTCGATGTCGTGCGAGGGGAGGTGGCCCCGCCGCCGCCGTATCTCGCGGTCGAGGTGTTGTCGCCGAGCACGGCGCGGGCCGATCGGCTGCGGAAGCGGCCGCGGTATCAGCGCGCGGCGATCGAGTGTTGGCTGGTTGACCTGGACTCGCAGCTGATCGAACGGTGGACGCCGGACGTGGACCGGCCGGAGATCTGTGCGGTTCGGTTGGAGTGGAACCCGTCGGGCGCTGCGGAGCCGCTCGAGGTCGACGTCGCTGCCCTGATGCTGGCGATACTCGGTGCCGAGAAGGACGGAGCCGAAGGCACTACCATCCAGCCGTGAGTGCTCTATATTTTGGATTCCAATGGGCTTGGGCCTGTTGGGGGCCAGCTGCCCCTTAGCTCAACTGGCAGAGCGTCCGACTCTGACTCGGAAGGTTCTAGGTTCGACCCCTAGAGGGGCAATACCAAGCGCCGCCGTCACTTCCGTGAACGGCGGCGCTTGTGCTTTCGAGGCGAGTAGGCCGGATTCCTCGTTCACCTCGAGCCGGGATCCACGTCTGATTCCTCGTTGATGGTTGACACGGTACGACGATGCGTCCACTGTTCATGAACACTGAACACGGAGCCTGTTGTGACGCTCAAGCCCGCTGACGTCGCCGTCGCCCTCCAGCTCTCGCTCACTCCCGACGTGCCTTACCGGGAGTTAGCGGCGGCCGTGGGCATTTCGCATGGCGAGGCGCACAACGCCGTTCGGCGTTTGCAGGCCGCGCGGCTGCTTCGCGCGGGCTCGCGCGCAGTGAAGACGGAGGCGCTCCTCGAGTTCCTGCTCGGCGGCGTCCCGTACGCGTTTGCCGCCACGCCGGGAGCCGAGGTGCGGGGTGTGCCCACGGCGCACGCCGCACCGCCGCTCGCGGTCGATTTCACCGGTGCCAACGCCTATGTCTGGCCGTCAGCCGAGGGGCGCGTTCGCGGTGAATCGCTCGAACCGCTGTATGCGGGAGCCGTGCACACGGCAACCACGAATCCAGCCCTGTACGAGCTCCTCGCGCTGGTAGACGCCTTACGCGCAGGCCGCGCGCGCGAACGACAGCGCGCCCGAGACTACCTCCGGCAGCGACTCGGCTCGGCGGCGTGATCATCCACCTCGATCATCCCAACGCGCCGCAGGTTCGGCGCACCGCCCTCGCGCTCGGCGGACTCCTGAACGACGTCGTCTTCGTCGGCGGACAGATGGTGCCGTTCTTCATCACTGACCGCGGCCTGCATCGCATGCGTCCCACCGACGACGTCGATGTCGTTGTCGAGTGCCGCACGCGACATGCCTATCATGAGTTCGCACAGCGACTCCACGCGCTCGGGTTCCATACGGATCAATCACCCGGTGCACCGGTGTGCCGCTATCGCTCGACTGAGGGTCTGGTGCTCGACGCCATGCCACTCGACGGAGAAATCCTCGGATTCAGCAACCAATGGTACCCGCTGGTCATGGACACCGCCGTTTCGGTGGACCTGACTGCTGGCGTCGTGATCCGTGCCGCTCACCCGGCAGCGCTTCTCGCGACCAAGTGGGAGGCGTTTAGCGACCGTGGTCGTGACGACCCGTACGGTAGCCATGATCTCGAGGACCTCTTGATGCT
The DNA here is from genome assembly GCF_044376735.1 of Gemmatimonas sp. Lineage (GTDB taxonomy): Bacteria > Gemmatimonadota > Gemmatimonadetes > Gemmatimonadales > Gemmatimonadaceae > Gemmatimonas. The sequence continues at coordinate 27,006 of NZ_JBILKJ010000030.1, read as the reverse complement.
CATTGCGGGGCGCCCCGAACTCGCGCGCGAGCTACAGCCGCTCTCGCTGAACGTACGCACATTCATCGCCGACTCCGCCCGGATGCTGCTCGTGGCGCCATGGTTCTACGATGTGCTTGACGGGACGTTCCCGGATGCGCAGCGGCTGCCGAACGTGCTCGTACGTATTCGCGAGCGCATCGCGGAACTCGCACGTTGAGCCTGACTCGCGACGAGGAAGGAGTGAGTCGGGCGACACTCCAGCCCGCGAGCAACAGCCAGAAAGCCGCTCGCGCCCACCGCAAGCTTGCTCGAATCGACAAGCACCTTGGTGTACATCGCGATGTGGCGCCGTCGTCGGACTTCGCGATTCGACTCTGACGCGGAAGGTTCTAGGTTCGACCCCGAGAGGGGCAATACCGAACGCGCCGCAACGACTCAGGTCGGTGCGGCGCGTTCTGGTTTTGGTGTTGCATCACGTCAGCGGGCCGCACTTCACTCCGGCAGACCACCCACCTTCACACGGGCGCCGACACCGCGTCCCCGCGGGTCGATTCAATCGGCGATGGTCCGCCGGTCATCCCCGCCGGCGCCCGCGTACATGGGGACGTCCGGATACGGCCACGGGTAGCGCGCCGAGCGTCCCGCGCGAATGAGCCCCGCCAACTGCCTGTCGGCGCGACACGACGATGGCGTCCATCGCCGCACCCGGCTCGGATCGCCCGCCTCCCACGACACGAGTGCGTCAGCATCCGGGTCGAACGCCACGAAGTACTGCGCCGGCGTGCACGCCAGACGCACGACATCGTGATGACGCAGATCGACGAGCGCCGGATCGAGCAGCGCGGCCAGAATGCTGGACGGCATCGCGGGCGTCTTGTCCGCTGGTGTGCGGCTGCGCCGATCCGCCAGGGCCAGTTCGCGCTCGGTGCGAAGCGACTGGATGGCGTCGTGCGCCAGTCGCGCCACACTGTGCGGCGCCGGCACGGGGCCGTGCCCACGTACCCACGCGAGTACCTGCGCCGCGGAGGCGCGCGCGACGCGATCGGCCTCCTGCTCCAGCGAACTATTCACGAGGTCTGTTGGAAGGTCGGGAACGGGCATTGCTCACGGTGCAGTGTCATCACCATCGTGCGAATCGCGGGCAGTCGGTCACCGTGCAGAATCGACATTGGCGATCGGTGTAGCAAGGGGTGCCACGCGTCTGCCCATGCGAACTGGCCCCAACCGTCACAACGTGGCGGTCAGGGCCATGCCCTATTTCTTCGCTTGCAGCACCCGCGTCAGCAACGACTCCCAGATCCCGTCGAGCGCTTCGATCGCGGCCGTGTCCACCGAGGCCGGATCCAATCGATTCGTGAGCCGACGTCGGTTGCGATGATACGACTTCTCGTACCGCGCTTCCGCCTGCTCACTGGGCAGGTTCTTCGCATACCACCCCGCCACAATCGCGAGCGTACTCTCGTTCCAGGCCGACGCGGGCAGCGACAGCTCCTCGTACTTGTGGACCAGTTCCCATTCAAAAGAGCGGTGCTCCGCGGTGAACGAATTCGGATCGGACATCGAGCGGCTCCTTTTCGGGAAATGGGGCGGGACGCGCGCGACGCGCACGGCCAGCACCCTGCTGCAAGCTAGTGCGCTCCACGGCCACCGAGTGCCGTGCCGCCACCTCGGGGCGCCGCCGTGGCCCTCGCCTCGCGATACGGCCCGGCCGCCGCTCACGCCGACTCTTGCGGAGGCCGGTGGCGGGCGCGTTTCTTAGCGGGTCACGACCCGTTCCCCTTACGCACCCGCACAGCCATGGCCATCGCACACCCGCCCCTATCGCTTCGCTTCCGTCCGTCAGCGCTGCTCGCGGCGGCCATCGCGCTGCCGTCGCTCGCGCTGCCGTCGCTCGCGCTCGCCCAGTCCAAGGGACTCGACGAAAGCGACATCATGCGTCTCAAGTCGGTCGGCGGCGTGGCCATGGCGCCCGACGGCGCCCGCGTGCTCTACACCATCAGTGCGTGGGAGCATCCGAACGCCAAGGGGGACACCGCGCTCGGCGATCGTCACGAACGTCGCTCGCATGTGTTCATGGTGCCGGCCGCGGGTGGCGCGCCGCGCCAGCTCACCTTCGGTGAGCGTGGCGAAGCGCAGGCGCAATGGTCGCCCGACGGGCGCACGATTTCCTTTGTGGCGGCGCGCGGCACGGGCACCGGCGATGATGCCCCGAAGCCGCAGCTCTGGCTCCTGCCGGCGGACGGCGGTGAGTCGCGCCAGCTCACCACGGTGCGCGATGGCGTGTCGTCGTACGTGTGGTCGCCCGATGGCGCGCGCATCGCGATCGTGACCACCGATTCGCTCACGCGCGAGCAGGAAGCGAAGATCCGCCGCCGGGACGATCCCAAGGTGTACGAGGGCGACTTCCGTCTGAATCACCTCTGGGTGGTGGACGTGGCCTCGGGACAGGCCACCAAGGTCACCTCGGGGGCCTACACCGTGAGCGGCGTGCCGAACTGGTCGCCCGATGGCCGGAAGCTGGGCTTCCGCGCGTCGCCCACGCCGATGATCCGCGATGAGCGCGGCAACGCGTACGTGGTGGACGTGGCGTCGCTGGCCCTCGATGCGATCACGACCACCAACGACGCGGAGTCGGCGCCGCAGTTCTCGCCCGATGGCAAGACGCTGGCGTTCACGATGCTGCCGCACGAAATGGCGCCGCACAAGGACGGCATCATGCCGCGCACGCTGCGGAACGCGCGGCTGGTCACCTTCGATCTCGCCACGCGCGCCATCACCAATCACGCCCGCGCCGATTTCGACGTGAGCCCGGGTGCGCCGCGCTGGTCCCCCGATGGCAAGCAGCTGTGGTTCACCGCCAGCGATCGCGTGTGGACGTCACTCTACGCGTACGACCTGGCGAGCAAGAGCTACAGCAAGCGCACGAAGGACGTCGTGGTGCAGGGACTCTCACCGAACCGCGACGGCAGCGCGCTGGCGATGGTGCTCGATACGCCCGACCTGCCAGCGGAAGTGTACGTGCAGAACGGCGGGGCCGCGCCCACGCGCATCACCACCACCAACGCGTGGCTCGGTGAACGCGCCCTCGGGGCGTCGCGCGTGATCACCTGGAAGTCGAAGGACGGCCGCGAGGTGGAAGGCGTGCTGCTGCTGCCGGTGGGGTATCGCGACGGCACGAAGGTGCCGCTCGTGGTCTCGGCGCACGGCGGGCCGACCGGCGCGCACACCAACGGATTCAAGGCCGGCACCAGCCCCGGGCAGACGTATGCCGCACGCGGCTGGGCCGTGTTCTATCCGAACCCACGCGGCTCCACCGGCTACGGCGAGTGGTGGATGCACGCCAATACCGGCGACTGGGGCGGCGGCGACTATCGCGACATCATGACCGGCGTCGATGATCTCATCAAGCGCGGCATCGCCGACTCCACGCGCATGGCGTTCGAAGGGTGGAGCTACGGCGGTTACATGACGTCGTGGGTGGTGTCGCAGACCGGGCGCTTCAAGGCTGCCATGATGGGCGCCGGCCTCCCGTCGCTGCTGTCGATGGCCGGCACCACGGATATTCCGGGATACATCAACACCTTCTTCGGCGATCCGCAGTACGACGGCTCCATCGTGAACGCGAACATCCGGAAGTATCTCGAGCGCTCAGGTATCAGCTACAGCGATAAGGTCACCACGCCGCTGCTGATCCTGCACGGCGGCAACGACGAGCGCGTGCCGATCGGTCAGCCCATGGAGTTCTACCGCGCGCTCAAGGATCGCGGCAAGACCACGGAGCTGGTGTTCTATCCGCGCGAAGGGCACGGCTTCACCGAGTACTATCACCAGATGGACCGCATGAAGCGCGAGTACGAATGGCTGGCGCGCTTCACCCTCGGCAACACGGTCAAGACCGCGATGTAGCGCCGGCGGCACCGCGTCGGCGGGAACGTAGAACCGGCGGGCGGGTTGATCTGGTGTGACCACACCAGACCAAGTCGCCCGTCGTCCGTTTCTGACTGCCGAATGGCGGTATCTCGTGATGCTGAACTACGAGATCCCGCCGGCTGTGCTCGAGCCGCTCGTGCCGAAGCACACCGTGCTCGACCTGTTCGACGGGCGCGCACTGGCCAGCATCGTCGGGTTCCGCTTCCTGAACACGCGCGTGCTCGGTGTGCCTGTGCCGTTTCACCGCGATTTCGACGAAGTGAACTTGCGCTTCTACGTGAAGCGCCCGATGCCCGACGGGTCGGCCCGCCGCGGCGTGGTGTTCGTCCGCGAACTCGTGCCGCGAGCCGCGATCGCCTACACCGCGCGGCTCTTCTACAACGAGCCGTACTCGGCCTTGCCGATGCACAGCCGCGTGCCGCCCACGCTGATGGCGTCGCCGGGACGCCTGATGTACGGCTGGTTCGGCAACGCGCAGCATCAACAGGTGAGCGCGACGGCGGAGGGGGAGCCGCAGCCGTTGGTGCCAGGGTCGGAGGCGGAGTTCATCGCCGAGCATTACTGGGGCTACACACCCCAGCGGAATGGCAGTACCGTGGAGTATCAGGTCGCGCATCCGTCGTGGCGGGTCTGGCCGGCGTCGGCCCCCTCGTTCAACGCCGATGTGCGCGGCTTGTACGGAGCGGCGTTCGAGGCGCCGCTGTCGGTGCCGCCGCGCTCGATGTTCGTGGCGGAAGGATCACCGGTTACCGTGTACCGCCCCACACGCTTGCCCTAGGACGACCCATGCCAATCGCGCCGCGCTGGTTTCGCCCGCTGGTGATCGCCGGACTGACCGCCATGATGCTCGGGGTCGTCGATCCGATGGAAGGATCGCTCGTGATCGCGGTGGGCAGCGTGTTGGTGGCGCTGGCGACACCGCGCCGGGAGAGTACCGTTGGCGGGCGCGTGTGGCTGGCCTCCCTTCTGATCGTGGCTGGTGTGGCCGCCCTCTGGATCATGAGCGACTTCGGCGGCGTGGGCGGCACCACGGGGCGATCGATCTGGTGGCTGTTGCTCGTGGCACCGTATCCGGTGGGGTGGATTCTCGGCCTGATCGGCGCGACGCAGCGATTGCGTGAGCTCAAGCGTGCGCGAGGGGATGCGACGGTTGGTTGACAGCCGGTAGGCCGGCCCTCAAGTACCACGCGTGGATAACGTCACACACGCACTGGCGGGGCTGCTCATGGCCGACGCCACCGTCTCGCATGTTCAGCGTCGCATCGGTCGCGCCTCGCCTCACGGTGCGGAAGCGCCTTCGCTGTCCCGGTTCCGTCGCGCTGCGGTGGCACTGGGCATCGTGGCGGCCGAGTTCCCCGACGCGGATCTCGTGTATGCGGGGCCGATGGTGGCCATGGGGAAACTCGGCTATCTGCTGCACCACCGGGGGCACACGCACACGGTGGTATGGGCGCTGGTGAGCGCGGTGGTGCTGTGGGGGATCACGCGCTGGTGGTGGCAGCGCGGCCTCACGGGTCGCGAGCGGGCCGATGCATCGTCGGCGATGGTGTCGCGCGTTGGTGCGCGCGCGCTGTTGGTGCTGGCGGTCGCCGGCACGCTCTCGCACCTGCTGCTCGACTTTACCAACAGCTACGGGGTGCACCCGTTCTGGCCGTTCGACAATCGGTGGGTCTACGGCGACGCGGTGTTCATCGTGGAGCCGTGGCTGATGGCGGTGGCGATTCCGCCGCTGGTCTGGGGGCCGCGTCGGGTGTTCGGCCGCGCGCTGTTGCTGGTGGCGCTGGCCGCGATCCTTGCGCTCTGCTGGTTTGCCGGCGAGGTGTCGCCGGCGGTCGCGCTGGGTGTCACGATCATGGCGCTGGTGGGCATGGTGCTCCAGCGCGCGGTGGCGCCGGCGGTACGCCCACTCACGGGCATCTCGGCGTGGGTCGTGGTCACCACGATGTTCTTCCTGTCGTCGGGGCAGGCGCGCACGGAAGTGACGGAGTTGGTGCGCGACGGTTCCCTGCGCGATGTCGTGCTGACGCCGGCGGCGGCCGACCCGCGCTGCTTCGCGGCGATCGTGGTCACCGCCACCACCACGGAGTACCGCGTGAGCACGGCGACGGTGGCTCCGTGGAGTGCGGGGATGACGGCGGCCAGTTGCGTGGCATCGCGGTCGGGGAGTGCGCGCAACACCCTCGGGTCGTTGCCGGGCACCTCGCGCACGGTCCCGTTTCCGGCCTCACCGGCGGTGGCGTGGGGAGAGACGTGGGCGGTACCGCGAGCGGAGTTGGCAGCGCTGGTGGCCACGCGCTGCGAGTTCGCGGCGGCCATGCGCTTCATGCGCACACCGGTGTGGTCGCTCGACGCTGGCGGTACGGCGGAGGTGGCCGACGCGCGCTTCGGGATCGGCGGCGATGGCTTCGCCGGGCTGTCGGTGCCGCCGGGGACGGCCTGTGCACTCACCGGAAAGTGGATTCCACCGTGGGTGCCGCCGCGGGCGGATGTGCTCGCGCCGGGGCGTTGATCGCGGCATGTTTGGCGCGAGTTTTTGGATTTCCCTCGCGCGAAGTCATGTCTCTCAGTCGTCGACACTTTCTGGCACAGCTGACCGCCGCGGCGGCAGTCGCCCGCTACGGGACCATTCCGTCGCTCGGCGTTCAGTCGCGTCCACGACCGACGGCACAGCAGCTCAACTGGCAGCGCGACGAGTTCGCCCTGTTCGTGCACTTCGGGGTGAACACGTTCACCGATCGCGAATGGGGAGACGGCACCGAATCGCCCTCGATCTTCAATCCCACGCGACTCGATGCACGGCAGTGGGTGCGCACCGCAAAGGCGGCGGGAGCGAAGTCGATGGTGCTCACGGCCAAGCATCACGACGGCTTCTGCTTGTGGCCGACCGCCACCACCACGCATTCGGTGGCGTCGAGTCCGTGGAGGAACCGCACGGGCGATGTGGTACGCGAGTTCGTCGACGCCTGTCGCATCGAAGGGGTGAAGCCCGGGCTTTACTGCTCACCGTGGGATCGCAATCACCCGGCGTACGGTGATTCGGCGCGCTACAACGATGTGTACATGGCGCAACTCACCGAGCTGTTCACGCGCTACGGTGCGCTGCATGAAGTATGGTTCGACGGCGCGAACGGCGAGGGGCCGAACGGCAAGCGGCAGACGTACGACTGGCCGCGCACGTGGGCGCTGGTGCGCAAGCTGCAGCCGAACGCGATCATGTTCTCCGACGTCGGTCCCGATGTGCGATGGATCGGCAACGAACGTGGCGTGGCCGGTGAAACGCACTGGAGCACCATTCGTCCGGAGTCGGTGCCGTACATCGGTGCGAGCGGCGACAACGTCATCGCGTCGCTGCAACAGGGACACGCCGATGGCTCAGTGTGGCGCCCCAGCGAAACCGATGTCTCCATCCGGCCCGGCTGGTTCTACCACGCGGCCGAGGATGCGAAGGTGAAAAGCGCCGAGGAACTCGTGCAGCTGTATTTCACCAGCGTGGGTCGCAACTCGAAGTTGCTGCTGAACGTGCCGCCCACCCGCGATGGCCTGCTGCACGACGTGGATGTGGCGCGGCTGGCCGGTATGCGCGCGTCGCTCGACGCGTTGTTCGCGAACCCGTGCGACGTGCGTGACAGCGTGTGGCGCACCGATGGTGCGCGCGTGGGCGAACGCACGGTCAGGCTGCGCGTGCCGCAGTCGGTGTCGTTGCTGGATCTGCGTGAGCCCATCTCGCAGGGGCAGCGCGTGTCGGCGTGGAGCGTCTCCACGACGGGGGCCGCGCCACAACTGCTCGCCAGTGGGACGACGATCGGGCATCGCCAGCTGCGCCGTATTTCGAGGACCACGGTGTCGTCACTCACGCTGCGCGTGGAGACCGTGGATACCGTTCAGCCGGTCGAGTTGAAGCTGTACGCCTGAAAACTCCCGCGGGCAGCCGGTGGTCCGGGTGGGCACCGACGCCGCGGATTCAGCCCTTCGATACGAAGAGCCAGATCGCGCTGGCGAATCCGATCGCCGTGACGGCATTGCGGACCCATAGCTGCGGCACTTTCTGCGCGAGTCCCGACATCAGGTAGCCGCCGGCACTCGACCCCACGGCCATCACCACCCCGATCGGCCAGTTCACCTGCCCCATGACGGCGAAGGTGATGGCGGCGATGCCGTTGAAGCAGATGCCGTTGAAGTTCTTGAGGCCGTTCATCTGGTGGATGTTCGTGAGCCCCATGAGGCCGAACACCGCCAGCATGACAATGCCTGCGCCGGCACCGAAGTAGCCGCCGTAAATGCCGACCACGAATTGCCCGATCAGCATGCCGGTGGTCGGACTGAGGGGCCGTTCGAGCTGGCCGGTGGGTGATGCACTGGCGCGTGTGCGCAGGCGCTTCATCACGGGTCCCTGCAGCGCGAACAGCACGGTAGCACCGAACACCAGCCACGGCACGAGCGCGCGGAACTGTTCATCGGTGGTGGCCAGCAGCAGCGCTGCCCCGACACCGCCACCGAGGATGCTTGGGATGGCCAAGCGCAGCGCCCATCGTTCAGCGCCCACCAGTTCGCGACGGTAGCCCCACATGCTTGCCAGTGACCCAGGCCAGAGGGCCATGGTGCTGGTGGCGTTCGCCGAGACTGGGGGGACACCCAGTGCCAGCAGCGCGGGGAACGTGAGCAGCGTGCCGCCCCCCGCGATCGAGTTGACGGCACCGCCCAGCGCCGAGATCGCCGCGATGACGGCGAGCTGAGGAACGGACGGATTGGCCAGCAGCATTATCGCCGTTTCAGCGGCGCATCGCGGCGAGGGCCAGACAGCCCCACCCCGCGATGAAGCACACGCCGCCGAGCGGCGTGATGGCGCCAAGGGCGCGAATGCCGGTGAAGGCCATCGCGTAGAGCGACCCGGAGAACAGCACCGTGCCCGCCAGGAAGAGCCAGCCGCTGGCGTTGGCCAGTGCTCCCGGAAAGCGTGTCACGATCCACGCGGCGGCCAGCATCGCGATGGCGTGATACATCTGATAGCGGGCGCCGGTCTCGAACACTTCGAGCAAGCGGGGCTCGAGACGGGCGCGGAGCGCATGCGCGCCGAAGGCACCGGCGGCCACGCCGATCCCTCCGGACACCGCGCCGATGATGATGAAGAGACGATCCATGCGGGAAATGTAGCGGCTGGGTGTGGCTCGACTCAGTTCTTCGGGCCGATCTGGTATTCCTTCGGCGGTGTCGCTCCCAGCAGATGTTGCACGAAATAATCCCACCGACGGCGCATCATGTAGTTCGAGGCCGCGCCGAATCCGTGCGCGGCATTCGGGATCATGACCAGATCGAAGTCCTTGCCCGCCTTGATCAGGGCGTCCACCACCAGCCAGGTGTTGTCGGGCGGCACGTTGTCGTCCATCGTGCCGTGCGCCAGCATCAGCTTGCCCTTCAGGTTCTTCGCCAGTGTCTGATTGGCTTCCTTCTCGTAGTTGTCGGTGGCGCCACTCTTGGTGAGCAAGCCGTGATAGCGCTCGCCCCAATCGTCTTCGTAGTTGCGGTTGTCGTGGTTGCCTGACTCCGAAATACCGACCTTGAAGAAGTCCGGGTACTGGAACATCGCCGAGGCCGTGGCGAAACCGCCGCCCGAGTGACCCCACATGCCCGCGCGCTCCAGATCGATGAAGCGATAGCGATCGGCCAACTGCTTCATGCCCGCGATCTGATCAGGGAGCGTGTTGTCGCTCATGCGACCGTAGTAGGCATCGTGGAACGACTTGGAGCGCGTGGGATTGCCCGTGCCGTCGATGGCCACGACGATGAAGCCCAACTCCGCCAGCGCCTGATTGTCGCGCGTGGCCGCCGAGAACTGACGGCTACCGACGCTGCCGCCCTGCGGACCCGGATAGATGTAGTTGATGATCGGATACTTCTTCGTCGAATCCAGCGTGGTCGGCGTCCACATGAGGCCGTACAGGTCCCACTTCCCCGCGCGGTCCTTCACGGTGATGCGCGTGGGCGCCTTCCAGCCTGAGGCCAGCAGCTTCGAGATGTCACCCTGCTCGAGCGTCGCGATCAGCTTGCCGGTGTTCGCGTTGCGCAGCACGGCGGTGGGCGCGAGGTCGGCGCGTGACCAGCTGTCCACGAACACGGCGCCGTTGGGCGAGAGCGTCGTGTTGTGGTCGCCGTCTTCCGGTGTGAGGAGCGTGAGCCCCTTGCCGTTCATGCCGATGCGATAGAGATGGCGGAAGTACGGGTCGCGCCCCGGGACCTTGCCGGCGGCTACGAACCAGATCGTGCGCGTCTTCTCATCGACGCGCTCCACCGAAAGCACCGGACCGTCCCCGGTGGTGATCTTCGACTTCAGTGCGCCCGTGGTGAGATCGTACAGATACAGCTGACCCCAGTCGTCGCGCTCGGAGAACCAGATCACTTCGTTGGTGGCCGGCAGCACGCGCCAGTTCGGTCCGTTGTCGCCACTCTCGAACTGCGTGGCCACTTCTTCGCGCAGCACGTCGCGCACGTCGCCCGTGCTGGCGTCGGCGAGGCGCAACGTGGCGATCTTGTGGTCGCGCGAGTTCGACAGGAACGCCAGCTTGGATCCGTCGGCGTACCACTCCACATCGGAGAGTTCACTGCCGCCGCACGCAATGTGATCGCACACCGACGAGCGGTGCTCGTCGGCCGGCATCTTGAAGCGCACCATCTTGGGCGACGAGCCCGACACATCGATGATGACGCGATGAATCATCGAGACCACGCTGTCGCCTGGCAGCGGATACTTCCACGCGCTCAGCTCGGGATGTCCAACCTTCGTTTTCACAAGATACATCTCGCCGACGTTGCGCTGATCCTGTTGGAACGTGGCCAACTTCTTCGAGTCGGGTGACCACGTGAGGATCGCGCGATCCGAGTGAATCCAGCCGGCGTTGTCGGTGGCGTACCCGAAGTCCTTCACACCGTCGGTGGTGAGCGGCGTTTCCCTGTTCGTGGCCACATCGCGCACCCAGAGGTTCCAGTCGCGAATGAACGCGGCGGTCTTGCCGTCGGGCGACAGGTGCTCGGGCGGGCGGCCACCGGGGCGGGCACCGGGGCGCCCGTTGGCGCCGGCAGGGGCAGCAGGGCAGTTCGCGCCGGCGGCTGTGCAGTCGGTCTTGGTCCCCTTGATCGGGTCGACCACCATCAGCGGCGAGCTGCCGTCGGGCAGTCGCACGCGGTAGGTGAAGCGACCGTCGGGGAGCCACGTGGGCTGCACCCCGGTGCGCGCTACCAGATTCGCCGTATTGAAGGCGAGGAAGCGTTCGGCGCGCGCGTAGTCGGCGGCCGTGATGGCGCGCGACTGGGCGAACAGGGGGACGGCCAGGAGCGGGCCGGCAAGGATGGCATGAAAGAGAGAGCGGCGCATCGGCAGGATGGGTGGAGGGTGCGTACCCCTGAAAGGTGCCTCACATGCCCACGTCAGGGAAAGCCCGAAGCCAAAGCGGGCGGCTACCACGGATCTTGCAGGTGAATCCTTTGGGCCGATTTCCGGCACTCTAGGACAGGATGTCAGTTTGCATACGGTTCACCTTTCCGCTGGAGCTCGTCATGTCCGCCATGCTTCCCAAGAACATGGGTACCGTTGATCGGGCGGTTCGCTTCGCCCTCGGGATCGGCCTGTTGGCCATCGCCTTCACGGGCCCGCAGACGCCGTGGGGCTACCTCGGCTTCATTCCGCTGCTCACGGCCGCCATCGGGTCGTGCCCGCTGTACACGATGCTCGGCTTCTCCACCTGCGGAGTACCGAAGCGCCCGTGAGTGAGGACCGCGCACTCCTGCGCGACGCCGCCGCGGGAGATGCGCGGGCCTTCGAGCAGTTCATGACCGCGCATCAGGCGGCCGTGCATCGGTTTCTTGTGACCAGCACGGCCGATGGTGTCGACCTCGACGATGCGCTGCAGGAGACGTTCATCGCGGCGTGGCGTGGTGCCGCCTCGTTCACGGGGGATGCCACGGCGCGCGCGTGGCTGTATGGCATCGCGCGCAACGTCGTGCGCCATCAGTTGCGCAAGCGCGTGGGGGAGCCGGCCCATGAGGACTCGCTCGAGCAACTGGCGGAACAAGCCGGCTGGGGCTGCGCCGATCCAGCCGACACGTTCGGCGAGGCAACGATCGCGCATGATTTGCTGTCGGTCGCGATGGCGCGCCTCCCGCAGGAGGAACGCGAGATCCTCACGTTACGTGAACTCGACGGGTTCACCGGTGATGAGACCGCGCAGCTGCTGCAACTCTCACTGCCGGCGATGAAGAGTCGCTTGCACCGCGCCCGCATTCATCTCGCGGCCATCGTTCGTGTGCTCGATGGCCCACGTCATGCCACCACCCCGGGGAGTCGCCCATGACGGATCAGGGACTCGATACCATCGTTGCCGGGGTGCGTTGTCGCGACGTGCTCGCCGATCTGTCCGAATACGTGGACGGTCAGCTCAACGCCGAGCGGGTGTCGGCGTTGCAGGGACATCTCGCGGCGTGCGACCGCTGCGCCAACTTCGGCGGACATGTGATGAATCTGCTGCAGTCCTTGCGCGCCGGGCTGGCCGAGCCGCCCGCACTCGACAGCGGGAGTGCCGCAAGGCTGCGCGACCGACTCGCCTCCATCACGCAGCCGTCCTGATCGGGCGGCGGCGTGATGGCAGCTGAACCGTCAACTCACACGGCGGCGCCGGCGATGGCCGCCGCCGTGCGCAGCCCCACCGCTACGAAGGTGAGCGTCCCGTTGCAGCAGGACGCGGTGGGCTGAGCGGGCGCACCGGCCACCCAGAGGTTCTCGTGATCGTGCGCGCGTCCGTGCGCATCGACCACACTCTGCATGGGATCAGTGCCCATCCGGCAGCCGCCCACCGGGTGTTCCTGACCGAGATCGTTGGCGCTGTTCTCCATGCGCAGGATCTCACCGCCGCCGGCTTTCGCCATCGTGCGGAACAGCTCACGCAACTGCTCTTCCTGCCAGTCCTTCAGCGCGGCGCTCTCCGGCGCGTCCTTGAACGACACGTTGGGCATCGGATCGCCGAAACGGTTGGTCTTCGTCGCGTCGAGCGACAGCGCGCTGTCCTTGTCGGGGAGCACGTCGTAGTAGCCACGCACGCGTGCCGTCGCGCCCTTCGCGCGCTGCTGCCAGTCCTGCATGAGCGCATCGCCGAACTGCAGCTGGCCATCGTCACCACGCAGTCTCGGTTCGCGACCCACGCTCGACTCCCAGATGCGCAGGTCGTGGCGCAGATAGCGCGACGAGCGTGGCACGCGCATGAACTGCTTCGATACCAACGAATGCTGCACGTTGATGCCGGGGAACAGCTCCATGGGCAAACGCAGGTAGGCATTCACGTTGCGATGGCCCGCGAGATACTTGCCGACCAGGCCGCTGCGGTTGGCGATGCCGTCGGGAAACGCGCTGCTCTTCGACAGCAGCAACAGATGCGGCGACCACACGAAGCCGGCCGCCAGCACGAACGTCCCCCCTTCGATGGTGACCGCTTCGCCCGACGCCGTGGTACGATTGCCCGTGGCGCGCGTGATGCGCCCCGTCTTCGGGTCGGCCTCGAGCTTGCGCACCAACGTCTCGGTCACGAGGGTGATGCGCTTGCGCGCGATCAGCGCGTCCCACGTGAAGTCGGGCGAGTACTTGGCGCCAGTGGGACAGATCGGATAGCAGGTGTCGCAGCGCTGACACTGCGCCCGCCCGTCTTGTGCCACGGAGTTCTTCGCGCTCGGCGTGCTCCACGTAGCAATGCCGGCCTTGGTGGCCCACTGCTGCAGCTGCGCGAGATTGTAGTTGATCGGCAGCGGCGGCAACGGATACGGCTTGCCGCGCGGATCGAGCGCCACTGGGCCCTGCTCGCCGGCCACGCCAATGCGCTCCTCGGCCTCCTGATAAAACGGATCGAGGTCATCGTAGCTGAACGGCCAGTCACTGCCCACGCCGTACATCGAACGCAAGCGGAAATCCTCGGGCGAATAGCGCGGCGACACGCCGCCCCAATGCATCGCCAGGCCGCCTACGTTCATGCTGGGTGAGAAACCCCACGTGGTACCGGTGGCGTTCTGATCGTCGAGGTGATCCTGCTTCCATGGACTCTCGCCGTAGGCCTTCCAACGTTCTCGCGCCCTCACGCGCTCCGCAAACGGCGTGGTCGGTTTGCCTGCCTCGACCACCAGAATCGACTTGGTCGTCTTCTCGGCCAGCGATGCGGCCATCAGCGCGGCCGTGATGCCACTGCCTACGATGACGATATCGGCACTGTGCGTGATCATGCGCGCGGCTCCACGGCGACAGGTAACGGCTGGCGGGTGGCGTCGCCGAGCGTGCGGCAGATCCCCGGGGACACGCGGGCACCCAGTGCGGCGTCCCAAGCGTCGGGGCCCGACGACCAATGCGCCAGCAACGCGATTGCCACATGGTTGGCATCGAGCGGCGACGGCAGCCGGTCGCCGCGCTGGTCACGCAGTACGGCGCGCAGCAACTCCTGACGCTGCGCCATCGGCAGCGTGGAGAAACCATTGGTGCCGTGCTTGTGCGCCAGCAGGTCCAACGCCGTGAGTTGGGCGCGCCACGCCGGCGATGGATCGGCCGGCAGGTAGCGAACGTCGGCGTAGCCATAGCCGTGCATCTCTTCCGCCACCGGTTCGTATCCATCGGCCCATGCCACGAACGCCTCGGTAGCGGCGCGAATACCGGGCGCACCGAGCGCGGCCGGCAATACGGCCGTCGCCACGGCATCGAGCAGCACGCGATCGAAGCCGCGTACGCGCTCGGCGCCGTTGTCCTGGCCGGTGGCGTTGCTGGCGTTGGGGTCCTTCACCGCGCAGCCGGTGGCGGCGGTGCCGACCGCGGCCACACCAGCGGTGAGTGCGCCGGCGGTTTTGAGAAAGCTGCGACGAGAGGTCACTGGCGGGCTCCGGTTTGACGTACGCTGGCGACTCGTGCCCCGTCGTTGCGATACACGCGGCCGCCCTTCATCACGAACGATACATGTTGCGAGGCTTCGATCTGCGCCACCGGGTCGCCGTCGGTGGCGATCACGTCGGCGGCGTACCCCACCGCGATGCGGCCGATCTCTTTCTCGAGCCCAAGCGACTCGGCGGCGCGGCTGGTGGCGCTGATGATGGCGTCCATCGCCGGCTGGCCACCGCGACGCACCCGGCACACCAGTTCTTCGGCGTTGCGTCCATGCGCACCGGCCACGGCGTCGGTGCCGAACACGAGCTTCAGCGTGGGCAGTTTGGCGGCGAGCCCGATGCCCCGTTCCGCCAACGGGATCGCCTGTTCCATCGAGGCGAAGCCGGCCGCGTTGTAGTTGCCGATGCCCTCGAACCAGGGCTTGTTGTCGAGGTAGTTGTGAAACACGAGCCCGCACTGCGGATCGAAGAACGTGCCGCGCTGCACGAGCAGGGCCCGCGTGGCGTCGTCGGCGAACACGCCATGCTCCACCTGCGTGCACCCGGCGCGCGCGGCGCGTTGCACCGCCTCGGCCGAATGCGCATGCACCACCGACCGCAGCCCCTGCGCTTTGGACTCGCCGCAGGCCGCGTCGAGCTGCTCCGGTGTCATGGTCGCCTCGCCGCCATCACGGATCGACTTGGAGGCGAAGATCTTGATGACGTCGGCGCCGCGTGCCTTGAATCGACGCACCGAGGCGCGCAGTGAATCGGGTGACCCGCCCCCGGTGCGCTCATTCAGCGAGCCGAGCGACGTGATCACGCGCGGGCCCGGAATGCGCCCCGCATTGATCGCATCGCGCAGCACGGCGTTGTCGGCCTCGCCAATGCTTTGCACCGTGGTGAAACCGGCCCGCAGGGTGGCCCAGGCATTCCCGGCGCGCTGGAGGGTGCTCACCTCCGGGGTGTCACCGTCGCGGTCCTCGTGGAACCGCTGCTTGTCGGTGATGTACCACCCCAGATGGACGTGCGTGTCGATCAGTCCCGGCAGCAGCGTACGGGCGCCCAGATCCAGGCCGCCCGTGGGCAGCGGGCCGGCCGACGCGCGTATGGCGGTGATGCGGCCACCCCGCACGGTCACGTCCTGATTGCGCAGGGTGCGCCCCGTGCCGTCGATGACGCGTGCGGCGCGAAGCACCACGGCTTCGGTCGTCTGGGCGGAGGCGCTGGTGGCGGCGAGGGTGAGCAGCGCCGCGAGGGTGAGACGGGGCACAGTACGTGGTGCAGGCATCGGCGGGCCGGGCAGAGGGGAGACCTTCTGCAAAAGAGGGCGCGGCGCGCCGCCCGGCAAGGCCCCATATTGCGCGGATGCGTTGGCGGGCGCCGTCCGGTGTCCGTCCAGTTGGGATCTCGTCCGCGAGGGTTGGTCTATGCAGCGCACAGCACAGGCAGAGTGGAAGGGTACGGGCAGGGAAGGGAGCGGTACGTTGACGACGCCGAGCGGCGTGCTGAATGCGCAGCCGTATTCGTTCAAGCTCCGCTTCCAGGACGAAGACGGTCGCAATGGCACGAACCCCGAAGAACTGATCGCGGCCGCGCACGCGGGCTGTTTCTCGATGGCGCTGTCGTTCCAGCTGGCCAACGCCGGCTTCACCGCCGACGCGATCAACACGACCGCGGTGCTGACCATGGAGCCGGTGGACGGTGCCCAGACGATCACGAAGATCGCGTTGCAGCTGTCGGCCACGATCCCCGGCATCAGCGACGAGCAGTTCCAGACGCTGGCCGGGAACGCCAAGGCGGGCTGCCCGGTGTCACGCCTGTTGAAGGCCGAGATCAGCCTCGACGCGACGCTGGCCTGATTCGCACGCACGCACAGAAAACGAGGGCGGCGATGCTTGCCGTCCTCGTTTCCTATGTGGTATATTCATACTTGCGTATACGTGCATTTCACAGCCCGGAGGAGTGATGGCCCAGAAGATGATGCGTCCGGAGTTGCTCGATCTGGTGGCCGACCGCTTCAAGGCGCTGAGTGACCGGGCGCGCCTCAGCCTCCTGCAGGAATTACGCGGTGGCTCGTGCACGGTGAACGAGCTGGTCGAAGCCACTGGCATGGGCCAAGCCAACGTGTCGCGGCATCTGGCCATCCTGTTCAATCACGGGCTGGTGAGCCGCGAGCGCGACGGCGTGTACGTGCGCTATGAACTCGCCGACGCCGACGTGCTCAAGCTGTGTGAATTGGTGTGCGGACGACTGGAAAGTGAACTGGCCGAGCGGAAGAAGGTGATCAGCGGGCGCTGATCACCATCTGCTCCAGCTGGCCTATCGGCACGGCGCCCACCTGGCGCGTCACTTCCTTGCCGTCTTTCAGCAGCGCGATCGTGGGGATGCTCCGGATCGCAAAGCGCGACGCGACCCCGGGATTGCGATCGGTGTCGACCTTCGCGACGATCGCCTGCCCGCGCTGCTGCTTCGCGAACTGTGCGAACACCGGCGCCATCATCTTGCAGGGGCCGCACCAGTCGGCGTAGAAGTCGACCATCACCGGCACGGTGCTGTTGCCGACGACGGTGTCGAAGTTGGCATCGGTGAGCACTACCGGCGCATCGAGCACCAGCGGTACCCGGCAGGTTCCGCACTTCGGCTGCGCGTCGGCCCTGGACAGGTCAACGCGGTTGAGTTTGCCGCAGGCGGTGCAGGGGAGCACCGCCTTCCTGGCGCTGGTGGTGGTCATCGATGGGATTCCGTGAGTGTCAGACGGTGCGCTTCGGTGTGCATCCGAAGATACCCGCCTTCCCCAGCATGAGTTCGAGCGGACAGAAATTCGTGAGGCTCGACTGGAACAGGTTGAATCCCACGAAGGCCGTGAAGAACAGGAAGCCGGGATGCACAAAGTAGCCGAGGGCGACCGACAGCAGCACGAAGAGGCCGGCGATGCGACGGATGATCGTGTCGTTACACATGGGTATTACTCCGGTTGAGTTGCCAGTAGAGCAGCGGGACCACCACCATCGTGAGCAGCGTGGCCACGATCGCCCCGCTCATGAGCGCAACGGCCAAGCCCTGGAAGATCGGATCGAGCACCATCACGAGGCCGCCCACCACCACCGCGGCGGCCGTGAGCGCGATCGGACGGAACCGCACCGCGCCCGCTTCGAGCACCGCGTCGGTCAGTGACCGTCCGCGGGCTTCTTCGAGCTGGATGAAGTCCACCAGCAGGATCGAGTTGCGTACGATGATGCCGGCCAGCGCGATCATGCCGATCATGCTGGTCGCGGTGAAGAACGCGCCGCTGATCGCATGCCCCGGCAGGATGCCGATGAGCGTGAGCGGAATCGGCGCCATGATCACCAGCGGGATCGTGAAGCTCTGGAACCAGCCCACCACCAGCACGTAGATGAGCAGCAGCACGATCGCGAAGGCGAGACCGAGATCGCGGAACACTTCGATCGTGACCTGCCATTCGCCATCCCACTTGATTGCGGTCTCGCTCACCGTAGCGGGCGGCACCGCGTTGTAACGCGTGATCGCGGCGCCATTCAGGCGGATGGCATCGAGCTGGCGGTTCATATCGAGAATCGCGTACACGGGACTCTCGATCTCACGCGCCACGTCGCCGGTCACGTAGATCGCCGGCCGCAAATCCTTCCGGATGCGCGAGCCTTCCCGCGTACCGTTCATGACCGTGACGAACCGGGCCAGCGGCTGCGGTCCCTGCATGGTGGCGATCGGCAGCGACAGCAGTGCTTCCACACTGCTGCGCTGCTCGAGCGGCAGCCGCGGCACGATCGCGATGCCTTCGCGCGCCGTCGGCGAACTGGCGATGCCCGCAGGTGCGCCGGACAGCGCGAGGTACAACGTCTGCGTAATCTGCTCCACGCTCGCCCCCGACTCGGCCGCTCGCACGCGGTCCACGCGGAAGGTGCGATTGGCCTGCGGCGCCTCGACGGTCCAGTCTACGTCCACCACACCCGGCGTCTTCTCGAATACCTCCTTCACCGCCTTCGCCGCGGCCAGTCGCGTGGAGTCGTCGCCGGCATACACCTCGGCCACCAGCGTGGAGAGCACCGGCGGTCCCGGCGGAATCTCGGCCACCTTGGCCGATGCCTGATAGAGCCGGGCAATGCTATCCACGCCAGGCCGTACGGCCACGGCGATGGCGTGACTCTGCCGATCGCGCTCGCCCTTCGGCAGCAGGTTCACCTGCACATCGGCCACATTGGCGCCGCTGCGCATGAAGTAGTGGCGCACCAGTCCGTTGAAGTTGAACGGCGCCGACGTGCCTGCATACACCTGCGTGCTCACGACCTCGGGCACCGTGCTGAGATACGCGGCGATGCGCGATGCCGCTTCGTTCGAGGTCTCGAGCGTCGTGCCTTCGGGCAAATCGAGCACGACCTGGAATTCACTCTTGTTGTCGAACGGCAGCATCTTCACCTGCACGGCCTTGAACCCCACCAGGCTCACGCTCACCACCAGCAGCGCGATGATGCCCGCGTAGAAGGCGCGTCGGCGACCCTGCTGCTCCATGAGCGGCACCATGATCATGCGATAGATCCGGTCCACCCGGCTGCCTTCCTCGGGCGGATGCTCCGGACTCGCGTGACCGGCGGAGACATGCGCCGCCTTCACGTGGCCCTTGAGCAGACGATAGGCGAGATACGGGGTGACGATGAACGCCACCGCGAGTGAGGCTACCATGGCCACCGACGCGCCAATCGGAATCGGCCGCATGTACGGGCCCATCATGCCACTCACGAACGCCATCGGCAGAATGGCCGCGATGACCGTGAACGTGGCCAGGATGGTCGGGTTGCCCACTTCATCGACGGCATCGATCGCGGCCGCTTCCGCGTCACGATCGCCCATCGCCAGGTGACGATAGATGTTTTCCACGACCACGATCGCGTCGTCCACCAGAATGCCGATCGAGAAGATCAGCGCGAACAGCGTGATGCGGTTCAGCGTGTACCCGAGCGCGTAGTACACGAACAGCGTGAGGGCGAGGGTGACCGGCACGGCCACCAGCACCACCAGCGCTTCGCGCCAGCCCAGGAACAACCAGATCAGGGCGGTCACGCTGAGCGTGGCGATGATGAGGTGCAGGATGAGCTCCTGCGCCTTCTCGCCGGCCGTCTCGCCGTAGTCGCGCGTGACCGACAGCTGCACGCTGGCGGGAATGAGGCGACCCTTCGCCTGGTCCACGCGCTGCATCACGGCATGCGTGACCTCGGTGGCATTGGCGCCCTTCCGCTTCGCCACCGCGATGGTCACGGCCGCTTCCGCCGCGCCGCGGCCTTCGCGGTGCGACACATAGCTCGTGCGCTCGCCGAAGTCCTCGCGCACGTCGGCGACGTTGCGCAGATAGACCGCGCGCCCGCCACGCGACGACACGACCACACTGCCGACATCGAGCGACGTGGCCAGCGGCGCGCCGACGTCGATACGCAGCACGCTGTCGCGGACCGCGATTTCACCGGCAGCGAGGCGCGCGTTGGCGCCGCGCAAGGCCATCATGACTTCGCCCGGCGTCACACCACTCGCCGCGAGCCGTGTGGGATCGACGGCCACGCGGATCTGCTTCGGCGCGCCGCCCGTCACGAACGTTTCGGCCACCTCGGGGACGGTACGAATTTCGTCTTCGAGATGTGCCGCGATCTCGCGTAGCGTGTTGGCGTCGACGCCGGTGCCATGCAGCGTGAGCGCCAGCACCGGCACGTCGTCGATCGAGTGCGCCTTGATCACCGGCGGCATCGCACCGGCCGGTGCCTTGTCCATGGCGCCCGCCAGCTTGGCCTGCACCTTGGTCACGCTGCGCTCCTGATCTTCTCCGACCTTGAAGCGCACTGTCACCATGGCGTAGCCGTCGCCCGACATCGTGTACACGTGATCAACGCCCGGCAGCTCCATCATGCGCTGCTCGATGGGGCGCGCCAACAGATTCTCCGCTTCCTGCGGCGACGCGCCCGGCATGGCCGAGATCACGTCGATCATGGGGACGGAGATCTGCGGCTCTTCCTCGCGCGGCGTGGCCAGAATGCCCAGCACGCCCACGGCCAGCGACGCCACGGTGACCAGTGGCGTGAGCTTCGAATTCAGGAACGCTTTCGCGATCCGGCCAGAAATGCCCAGTGCGCGTGGCGTGCTCACTTGGCCGCCGGCGTCGATGTCGGCACCACGATCGTCTCACCCACCTTCAAGCCGCTGGTGACCGCCGTATGCGTGGCGGTCGAGACGCCCAGGCGCACCCAGCGCCGTTCGTCGCCGGCGGCCGAGCGTACGATGACGCCGGTGAGGTCGCCCTCGCGCACGATGGCGGCATTCGGTACCAGCAGCGCGTGCTCACGGGCCACCGGGATGGACACCATGGCCGCACTGCCGCTGCGATATTGTCCGGTGCGATTGGCCACCGTCGCGTTCACGGTGAACAGGTTGCCCGCGCCGGCCGGTACCACGCCTTCGACGAGCGCCGACACCGGCGCGCCATCGATCGTGGCGGCCAGCGTCTGCCCCCGCTTGAGGGCGCGCACCGCATCGCCGGCGGCACTCACGCTGATGCGCAACGTCGAGCCATCCTGCACCGTGATCAGCGGCGCGCCGGGCGCGGCAAAGGCGCCGGGATCGACCGCGCGGACGGTGACCACGCCGCCAAAGGGCGCCGTGACGGTGGCATAGCTGCGCATCGCATCGAGTTCACCCGAGGCGGCCTGCGCGGCCCGCAATCCAGCCTCGGCACGCGCCAATCCGGTCTCGGCGGCATCGAGCTGCGCGCGGGTGGCGGCGCTGTCGGCGTACAGGGCGCGAAAGCGTGCGGCAGTGGTGGCCGCTTCACGTTGCATGGCCTGGGCGTCGGCAATCGATGCGCCCACCTGCGCCGACTTGGCGGTCAGGTCGCGGGCATCGATGCGGAGCAGGGTTTGCCCCGAGCGCACGACATCCCCTTCGTGCACCAGCACCGCCGTGATGGTGCCCATCAGCTTCGTGCTGAGCGTGGCCTGCTGGATCGGCTCGGCCACCCCCGACGCGCTGATCGTGGCGTCGATCACGGTGTCGCGGATGACCACCGCCGTGCCCGCCACCTGGGTCGCGGCCGGCGTCGCCATCGCATGCTCGTCCGGTGCTCCGGAGCAGGCCGCCAAGGACAGGCCGGCGAAGGCGGTGAGGGCGGTCGCGGTGAAGCGAGAAATGGTCGACGTCATGTTGAGTGCTCCCTGATATCGGTTCGGACGCATCAGCGCGCCGTCGTGGTGGAATGGTCGAGTGCGGTCAGGGCGGCGGGGTCGCCGCCCGATGCCCGTCGCCACGTGGCGATCGCATCGATGACGGCATAGCGCGCCGCGGCATGCGCGAGGGCGGTGCCGGTGGCCGAAGATTCCGCCGCCAGCAGTTCGGCGATCGTGGCCAGCCCCCCGTCGTAGCGCTTTTGCACCAGGCGGTGTGCTTCGCGACTCTGGTCGGCCGCATCGCGGGCCAGCGTGAGGCGCTGGAGCGAGAGCGTGAGGCGACGGGCGGCGTCGTCGCGCTCGAGGCGGCTCTGCGCCCGGGCGGCATCGAGACCGGCGCGGGCGGCATCGGCCCGGGCACTGGTGACCGCCACATCGGCCAACTCAGCGTTGCCGCCGAACAGCGACCACGAGGCCATCACGCCGACCGTCCAGTTCTTCTGTCCCGCGTACAGCGTGCGCGGGTCGTTCCAGTCGTAGCGCGCGAAGCCGTTCACCCGCGGGAGCATCGTGCTCGCCGCGCGGCGACGATCTGTGGTCGCGGCCAGCACACCGGCCTGCGCCGCGCGGACATCGTCACGAAGCTCGCCGGTGCTGGACGTCGCATTAGCCGCCGCGCTCGACGCCCCGACGGCGGCCGTGTCGTGCGTCGCCAGCGCCATCACGGCGGCATCGTCGGGGAGCGCGTCGGGAAGCGTGGGCAGCTCGGCCGTGGTGCGGCCCAGCAGGAGGGCCAGCTGCTGTCGGGCGGATAGCGCATCGCTGCGGGCACCGAGCAACTGCGCCGCCACGTCCGACGCCCGTACGCTGGCCTGCAGGGCATCGGCCTTGGTGACCAGTCCCTGCGCGACCATCGAGCGCACTTGGCGCACACCGGCGTCGGCGGCCTGCTGCGCGTGCGTGAGCACGCCGGCCTTGGCCTCGGCCAGGATCGCGCCGAAATAGGCCCGCACCACGTCGGTCCGGGTCGACACCGCGGCCCACTCACCGGCGGCCGTGCTGGCGTCGGCGGCGGCCCGCGCGGCGCGGAGTCCGAGCCAGGCATCGCCGTTCATGAGGGGAACTTCGAGTACCAGTCCACCCTGCGCGTTGGTCACGGCGCTGGGGTAGTTGAGCTTGGCGGGTTCGAACGCCGCCGGTGTGACCAGCCGCTGGCGGAGCGTGGTCCCGAAGGCGCCGATCGGATCGGTGGTGCGCACCACGCCGGCCTCGACACGGGCCGACGGCAGGATGCCTTTCAGCGGCAGGCGGGCGCGGGCGCGGTCGCCGGCGGTCGTGGCCGTGGCGATCCGGTTGCCGAACGCACGCTGGTCGGCCTCGCGGATGGCGTCGCCGAGGGAGAGCGGCGCCGACTGGGCTCGCATCGGGAGCGCCGAGACGGCGGCCATGAGGGCGGCCGCCACCAGCGCACGCGGAAAATGTGATGAGGTTCGCATATGTAGATATACATAAATGCGTATATCTACAATAGCAAGGGCGGGACACCGGCATCGGGCTGGCCAACTACCGGGCGGAGCAGTGGCGAGGGCTCGGTGTCGGCCACTATCGTCCACTGGACCCGGTGGCGCCCGATTCCGCCGTCGGGAACTTCCCCGTCGAGGTACACCATGCGCATCCCCGCCATCGCCGTCACGCTCCTCGCGTTCAGCGTGCTCGCTGCGCGTCCGCTCACCGCCCAGGAGCACGTGCATACGCCCGGGATGACGCACCCGGCGCCCCCCGCCCAGCTGCCCACGCAGGGCGGGCAGGCCGCCTTCGCGGCCATCGCCGAGATCGTCGCCCTGCTGCAGGCCGACGCCACCACCGATTGGTCGAAGGTCAACCTCGAGCGACTGCGCCTGCACCTCGTCGACATGGATCTGGTCACGCTGCGCAGTCGCGTGGTGGCCACGCCGGTGGCCGGTGGCGCGCAGTTCCTCGTGCGCGGCACGGGGGAATCCATCGCGGCCATCAAGCGCATGACGGGCGCGCATGTCACGATGGTGATGAACAGCGGCGGGCCACGCGTAGTGCGCACCGAACTCCCAGATGGCGTACGCCTGATCGTCACGGCCGCCGACCCTGGCGATGCCGCCGCCGTGGCCAAGCTGCGCGGACTCGGCTTCATCGGCCTCATGGTCTCCGGCGATCATCACCCGGCGCACCACCTGGCGCTGGCCCGTGGTGACCGCATGGCCGACCACGGGCACTGACGCTCCCACGCGCCGACCGCTGGGCCGCCTCCCGCCGGCGGCATCACGGGCCGCCCTCCCGCGGCGTACTTTTCCCGAACCGCGGCCATTCGGTCCGTCGGGCTTCCCCGTCTCATTCCGCCATGCCTCACCTGCTCACACGCGTTACCGCCCGCACGGTCGCCACGCTCGCGGCTGCCGCGCTGCCCTCCGTGCTCTCGGCCCAAGCGCCGTCCGCGCCGGCCGACTCGCTGCTCGTGCGCCCGCTGGCCTTCCGCGCCATTGGCCCCGCCTCGATGAGCGGCCGCATCGCCGACATCTCCGTCGTGGAAGGTCCGCGCACCCTGCGTGGCGGACGACTCGGGACGTCCATGTACGTCGCCGTGGCAACGGGCGGCGTCTGGAAGACCACCAATGGCGGCCTCGCGTGGACGCCGGTCTCCGATTCCATCGGCGTCGGCTCCATCGGCGCCGTGGCCGCCGCCCCCTCCAACGGCGACGTGGTGTGGGTGGGCAGCGGCGAAGCGAACAACATGCGCAGCTCGTCGTGGGGCGTGGGCGTGTTCAAGTCCACCGACGGCGGCAAGACATGGTCGAAGCCGATGCTGCCGAAAACGCAGCACATCGGCCGCATCGTGATCGACCCGCGCGATCCGGACATCGTGTACGTGGCCGCCATGGGACCGCTCTGGGCGCCGGGTGGCGACCGCGGTCTTTATAAGACCGTTGACGGCGGCAAGACGTGGACGAACACCAAGGCGATCTCGGCGCAGACCGGCTTCACCGAGCTCGTGATGGATCCGGCCAACCCCGACGTGCTCTACGCCGCATCGCTGCAGCGTGAACGTCGCGAGTACGGGTTCCTCCCCGGTGGCACCGAAAGCGCGATCTGGAAGACCTCAGACGGCGCGAAGACGTGGACCAAGCTCACGAGCGGTTTACCCACCGGTGAGATCGGCCGCATCGGCCTCACGGTGTGCCGCTCGCGCCCGAGCACAGTGTATGCCTCGGTGCATGCGAAGGCGGCCGCCAACGGCTTCTATCGCAGCGATGACGCCGGCGCGACGTGGAAGCTGGTGAACGGCAGCAACGGCACGGCCTGGTACTACAGCCAGGTGCGCTGCGACCCCACCGACGCCGAGCATGTGTATCGCCTGAACGCGAGCTCTCAGGAGTCGTACGACGGCGGCAAGACGTGGACCAACTTCGCCGGTGGTGGCGGCGTGCACGGTGACGCGCACGCGCTCTGGATCAATCCGGAAGATCGCGAACACATCGTGCTCGGTAACGACGGCGGCGTGGACATCTCGTACGATCGCGGCCGCAGCTGGTACAACGTGGAGAACATCGTCGGCGCGCAGTTTTACGCCATCGCGGTGGACAACGCCACGCCGTTCTACAACGTGTACGGCGGCCTGCAGGACAATCAGACGTGGGGCGGACCGAGCCGCACGCGCAACGCCTTCGGTCCATCCAATGCCGACTGGTATCGCATGGCCGGTGGCGACGGCTTCTACAACGTGCCCGATCCGCTCGATCACAACATCGCCTACGCCGAATCGCAGAACGGTGGCGTGGTGCGCTACGACGCGCGTACCGGCCAGACCAAGAGCATCAAGCCGTACCCCAAGAATGGCGAGCGGCATCGCTGGAACTGGAGCGCGCCGATCGTGCCGTCGCGGCACACCGGCCGCACGCTCTACATGGCGGCGAACTATCTGTTCAAGAGTGCCGATCGCGGCGACTCGTGGACTACGATCAGCCCCGACCTCACGCGCAATGTCGATCGCGACAGCCTGCCCATGCGCGGCGCGATCCCGACGCGCGACGTGTTGGGGCTGCACGAAGGCACGGCCGAGTTCAGCAACATCTCCACGGTGTCCGAGTCGCCGCGCCGCGCCGGCCTGCTGGCCGTCGGCACCGACGACGGACTCATTCAAGTCACTCAGAACGACGGCAAGTCGTGGACGAAGACCGCCAGCTTCCCCGGCGTGCCCGACACCACGTTCGTGAGCCGCGTGCAGTTCTCGACGCACACCGAAGGCACGCTGTACGCCACCTTCGACGGCCACCGCAGCAACGACTTCAAGCCGTATGTCATGCGCAGTACCGACTACGGTCGCACGTGGGCGTCGATCACCGGCGATCTGCCCGATGGCGGCTCGGTGCAGGTGATCCGCGAACATTTCCGTCAGCCCAACCTGCTGTTCGTGGGCACCGAGTTCGGCGCCTTCTTCACGGTGGATAACGGCGCGCACTGGACGCAGCTCAAGGCTGGCATTCCCGGCGTGCCCGTGTGGGACATGCAGATCCAGGAGAGCTGGAACGACCTCGTGCTCGGCACGCACGGCCGCGGCGTGTACATCCTCGACGACCTCGGGCCGCTGGAGAAGCTGGCGGAGGCCAAGCGGGCCGAGGTCGCGTATCTGTTCCCGGCGCGTAACGAGATCGCGATGACGCTCAACAACAGCCGGAATTCGGGCATGGGCTCCACCGGGTACACGGGACAGAATCCCGACAACGGCGTGCGGCTGGCGTATCTGATCAACACGATCACGGCCGACGACAAAGCCAAGCTCGAGATCATCGACGGTGGCGGACGCATCGTTCGCGAACTTCCGGTGCCACGTCGCACTGGCCTGTTCCGCCCCGTGTGGGATATGCGCGTAGGCGCGCCGCTCACCGCCGCGGTGGATACCAACGTGGCCGCTGGTCGTGCACCCGCTGCCAGCGGCGGTGGTGGCTTCGGCGGCGGTGGCTTCGGTGGTGGATTCGGACGCGGCGCGACGCCCAGCTACACCGCCGCACCGGGCAGCTACACGGTG
>NZ_JBILKJ010000259.1:0-2927 GCF_044376735.1 Gemmatimonas sp. | reverse complement strand
TGTTCGGGGAAGTGCGACGCGATTTCAGTCACGGCTGCATTCGGCTGTCGCGGCCGGCCGAGCTGGCGGCGTTGCTGCTGCGCGATCAGGCGGGATGGGACTCGACGCGGATCGCGGCGGAGATGCACCGCGCCACGCCGCTGCAAGTCCCGCTGACGACGCCGGTACCGGTGCATGTGGTGTACGCCACGGCGGTCGCGCGGGAAGACGGCACGGTGGTTTTTCACGACGACATCTACGGGCACGACCGACGGCTGCGCGGATTGCTGCAGGGCGGCTACCCGTATCCGGCGCCGGATCGCCGCCCCTGATGCACAGCGTAACGACGACGCGCTACGGCTGGATCTTGGCGCGGCGCTTCATGAGGGCTTCGATCTCATCCATCTCGCGGGGCACGAGCGAAATGCGCTCGAGGCCCTTGCCGGTAATGATGTAGTCGTCTTCGATGCGCACGCCGGTGTTCTGATACTTGAGGACGGCGCTACGCACTTTCGCGATGAACGCGCGATTCTTCGGCGTGTCGGGCAGGACGTCGAGCGCCTTGGTGCTCACATAAATGCCCGGCTCGATGGTAAAGGCATCACCCACGGCGAACTTCGCGTCGGGACCATTCCCCTGCATGGGGTCATGCACGGCGAGGCCGATGCCGTGGGTGATTCCGTGAATCATCCACAGGTTCGACTGCCGGCACTGCGCCGGGTTGGTGGCGCAGTTCACGTTCCAGGGCGGATCGAAGGAGGCATCGACGCTTTCCACCAGCCCGAGGGCGGCCAGGCCGCGCGCCCGCAGCGCGACGGACGAATCCGTGGCGGCCCGCACGCTCATGCCGGGCTTGGAGAATCGCTCGGCGATGTCCTGCGCATCGCGCACCAGCTGGTACAGCCGACGCTGCTCGGGTGTATACGTCCCACTCACGGGAATCGTGCGCGTGATGTCGGCGGCATAGCCGCGATACTCGGCGGCGGCGTCCATGACGACGAGGTCACCGGGCTTCGCCGGATCGCTGGCCTTCATGTAGTGCAGCGTGGTGCCGTTGATGCCCGCGCCAACGATCGATCCGTAGGCGGGCCGTTCGGCACCGCGCCGTGTGAACTCGTACTCCAGTGTGGCGCGCAACTCGTACTCACGCGTCGGATTGGCCGTGAGCATGGCGGCGCGATGCCCCTCGGCGCTGATCTCGGCGGCCTGGCGAATGAGCGCCAGCTCGGCGTCGGACTTCTTCGCGCGTACTTGGAGCACGAGGGGCATGCCGTTGCGCACGGTCAGCGTGGGGAAGCGCTTGGCGAGCCCCTTGAGGGCTTCCTGGCCACGCGTGAGGGTATCGTTCCGCGCGAAGTCCATCGTTTCCACGTCGGGGACGTGGTAGAACGGCAATCCGGTGGCCGCGAGCGAATCGAGAAATGCCGGCAGTGCCGAGGCGGAGCGTCCCGGCATGCCGTAGGCGGACATACTGGTCGTGGAGTCCACCCGCACGCCGTAGTAGAACGCGGTCCGTGCGTCGAGCGGCGTGAGGAAGAGCGTGCTGCGCGCGCGCTTGTTGCGCACCACCATGACCAGCGCGGCATCGGGCTCGTTGAGCTCGGTGAGATAGCGGAAGGCGGGGAGCTGGTAGAACGTGCTGAAGTCGTGCACGAGCGCGCGTCCCCCGAACGCGATGACGACGCCGCTGTCGATGCGGGCGGCAAGGGCCTCGCGGCGGGCCGCGGTTTCCTGCGGGGTGATCGCGGCGTTGGGCTGGGCCAACAGGGCGGCCGGCGAGAGCGCGAACAGCGCGGCGGCCAACAGGCAGAGGGGAGTACGCATGCTGGGAAATGGGCGGTCTCGGCTCCGCTCGTCAAGGCGTGAACCGAACCGGCGCGCCCGGCATTCTGCCCATTCCGGCCACCCGGTACATTCTCGGGTGACGGGTTCCGCGTGGTTGACGGCACGGGAGCCAGCGCGGGACCACACCATGCGCCGGCGGCGCGCGAGGAGCGACATGCATACGAGAGCGACGTGGAGTGCGGTGGCGGTAGGCCTGGTGGGCGTCCTGTGCGCGACCATGTCGTTGGCGCCGCGGGTGCTGCGCGCGCAGCCCTCGATGGTCGTGTTGGTCCGACACGGTGAAAAGGCCACCGAAGGCGGCAACGATCCTTCGCTGAGCGACGCGGGCAGGGTGCGCGCGCAGGCGCTGGCCGATGCGCTGGCGATGACCACGCCGACCACGATCATCGTGTCGTCGCTCAAGCGCACGGCGGAAACGGCGGCGGTCGTGTCGGCGAAGACCGGGGTGGTGCCCACGGTGATCGCGATCGGTAGTGGCGCGTCGCATGTCGCCGACGTGGCGGCGGCGGTGCGCAAGGCGAGCGGCGTGGTACTTGTGGTGGGGCACAGCAACACGGTGCCGGCGATCGTGACGGCGCTTGGCGGCCCCAAGCTGCCGGATATCTGCGATTCGAGCTATGCCACGATGTTCGTGCTCACGCCGGGTGTTGGTGGCACGGCGGCGCAGGTGGTGCTTGGGCATTACGGCGTGGCAGACGGGCCGATGCCGGCGGCGTGTACGGGGATGGTGGCGAAGTAGTCACGGTTCAACTCGGGACTCCAAACTCGGACTCGCCACGCGAGACTCACGTGAGTAGCGGGTATGGAGTTCGAGTCTCGGGCTATAAGTTGCGCCTGTTGCCACCCTCAAGCGTTCGCCACCGAACCGCTTCTCCGTCCGCCTCAACCGTTACCACTGTGCGCCTGGGCATCCTCACCATCTCCGACCGGGCCTCGTTGGGGGTGTA
Organism: Gemmatimonas sp.; assembly: GCF_044376735.1. Taxonomy (GTDB): domain Bacteria; phylum Gemmatimonadota; class Gemmatimonadetes; order Gemmatimonadales; family Gemmatimonadaceae; genus Gemmatimonas. The sequence continues at coordinate 156 of NZ_JBILKJ010000259.1, read as the reverse complement.
CGACGACAAATCCGGCCCGGCGATCCAGTCGGTGTTCACGCGTTGGATCGCGTCGCCGTGGCAGGCCGAGTATCGCCTGGTGCCCGACGAGCAGCCGCTGATCGAGGCGGCGCTGCGTGAACTGGCCGACGACCTGCACTGCGCGCTGATCGTAAC
>NZ_JBILKJ010000258.1:0-2928 GCF_044376735.1 Gemmatimonas sp. | reverse complement strand
GGGGCGGCATCGCGCTATTCGACGGCGATGTCTCCCGGGCGCCGATGGGCATCGCGTTGTATCGGCGTCCGCGCGATGGCGCCGTATTCGCCATCGTCGGAGGCAAGAGCGGCCCCGCGGAGGGGTACCTCTGGCAGTATCGCCTCGCCGACGTGGGGAACGGTACACTCACCGCGACGCGCGTCCGGGCGTTCGGCGCGTACAGCGGCCGGAAAGAGATTGAAGCGATCGCCGTCGACCAGCAACTCGGCTTCGTGTACTACAGCGACGAAACGGTCGGCATTCGGAAGTACCACGCCGATCCCGATCGTGCCGACGCCGCCACGGAGCTCGCGCTCTTTGGCACTACCGGATTCGTGAGCGATCACGAAGGCATCGCCGTGTATCCCACGAGCGATTCCACCGGCTACCTGCTGGTCTCCGACCAGCAGGGGCAGCGCCTGCAAGTCTTCGCCCGCGAAGGATCCAAAGGCGCACCGCATACACACGTGGCACTGGCCACGATCCCCGTGGCCGCGCAGGAAACGGATGGTCTCGACGTAACGGCCCGCGCACTCTCGCCGGCGTTTCCCGAAGGACTGCTCGTGATGATGTCGACCGACAAGACGTTCCACTTCTACGACTGGCGCGACGTTCGCAAGCGCCTTCCTCCCAACTGAACCCACTGATGCGTATCTCATTGCACAGCATGGCCGCCGGCCTGCTGCTCCTCGCCGCACCGCTCGGTGCCCAAGGGGTCGTGACCGGCACGGTCACCGATCCGAGCGGCCGTCCGCTCTCCGGCGTCCTCGTCACGGTCGAGGGCACGGCCATCCGCGCCGAAACGCAGAACGGCACGTATCGCGCCGTCAACGTACCGGCCGGCGCGCGCTCGGTCACCTTCCGCTACATCGGCTTCCAGCCCGTCACCAAGCCCGTCACGGTGACCACCGGCGCCACGGTCACGCTCGACGTCAAGATGAGCGAGGCGATCACCAACCTCGCCGCCGTGAAGGTCAAGGGACAGGTCGCCGGTCAGGCCTCGGCGCTCAATCAGCAGCGCACGGCCTCCACGATCTCCAGCGTCATCGACAACGAACTCGTGGGCCGTCTTCCCGACCCCAACATGGCCGAAGCGCTCGCCCGCGTACCGGGTGTGGCCGTTCTCCGTGACCAGGGCGAAGGACGCTTCGTGCAGATTCGCGGCACCAATGCCGATCTCAACTCGATGTCGCTGAACGGACTCCGTATCAGCTCGCCCGAGCAGGCCAGCCGTCAGCTGCCGATGGACATCGTGCCCTCCGATCAGGCCGCGCAGATCCAGATCGCCAAGACGCTCACCCCCGACATGGACGCCGACGCCATCGGCGGCAACGTCAACATCGTCACGCGCACGGCGCGCGCCAACCAGCCACTACTCAACGCCACCTTCGCCGGCGGTGCCAACCAGCTCGGCGGCGGTGCGCTGGTGAACGTCGGTGCCAACGCCGGTAAGCGCTTCGGCGCGTCGCAGAAGTTCGGCGCCATGGTGGGCGGCACGTACTACAAGAACGAACGCGCCTCGCAGAACATCGAAGGCGACTGGTGCTCGCAGACGCGCAATTGCGGCGTCGCCCCGTCGCTCACCTCGCTCGACGCTCCGAACCTGTTCGAACTGCGCGACTACCCGCAGGTGAACCGCCTCCGCGCGGGTCTCAACGGCACCCTCGACTACCTGCTGGCCAACAACAGCAAGCTGTTCGTGCGCAGCACGTTCAACCGCTTCTCCGATGACGAAGTCCGCGCCCGCGCCCGCTTCCGCTTCCGTGGCGGCGGCGGTTCCCGCTGGACGCAGGTGACGCCCGACTCCGGCATCACGACCGGATCGCAGTTCGACCGCGACATCCGCCTTCGCGAGGTCATTCAGGACATCTTCACCGCGCAGGTTGGCGGCGAGCATTTCGCCAAGGATGGTAAGGCACTCGACTGGGCCATCGGCACGTCGCGCGCCTCTGAAAGCCGTCCGGGTGCGCTCACGATGTCGTTCCGCCAGAGCGGCATGACGCTCGGTTACAACTTCGCCGATGCCGACCGTCCGCGCGCCAACGTGTCCGTCGGCTCCTTTGACGATCCCACGCGCTTCGGATTCAATGGACTGACCCGCGAAGTGCGAGACACGAAGGACGCCGACCTCAGCGCCAAGATCAACGCGTCGATGCCGGTGGCGTTCGGCGGCTTTATCGGAACGCTGAAGGGCGGTCTGTCGGCGCGGCTCAAGGAGCGCGACAACAGCCTCGTCACCACGGCGTACACCAGCGCGCTGGGCACGAACACACTGGGCGCGACCAGTGCCACCCTCATGAGCGCCCTCACCGCCGAAACGCAGGGACGCACCCTCTTCGGTGGCGACTACCAGTTTGGCCGCACGTTCGATCCAACGCGTATGGGTGACTTCATCACCGCCAACCCCAACGCGTTTACCGTCAACGCGCTCAGCTCGGCCACCACCTCGGCCGGCGGCACGTTCGCCGTGGGCGAAGATGTCTACGCGGGCTACCTCATGGCCACGCTCGATGCGGGCGCGCTGCGCATCATCCCCGGTGTGCGCGTCGAAGCGACCCGCGTCGAGAACACGGCAAAGATCGTGGCACTCAACGCCGCCGGAAATGCCCTGTCGCGCCCCATCTCGGACACCACCGGCACCAGCAGCTACGTCAACTTTTTCCCGTCGATCAACGCCACGTATCGCGTCGACGAGTACACGAACGTGAAGGCCGCCGTCACGACCGCGCTCGTGCGCCCGCAGTTCCAGGACATGACGCCGTACGTGAATGTGCAGGCGGGTCAGCAGACGGCCTCGATCGGCAATCCGGCGCTCGAGGCCACGACGGCGCTGGCATACGACGTCATGATCGAGCGCTACTTCCGCTCGGTCGGCTTCATGTCGGCCGGCGCGTTCTACAAGGACCT
>NZ_JBILKJ010000257.1:0-2981 GCF_044376735.1 Gemmatimonas sp. | reverse complement strand
GAATCTCCCAAGCCTGCTAGCACGGTCGCACCTGTTCACACCGGACGGTACGTCGCTGCTGTACCTCGTCGAACAACCCGACGGGAAGAACCAGATCATGCGGCGGCGCCTGGATGAGGCCGATGCCATCCCCATCCCCGGCGCGACCCCCACCGGCGACTGGACGTTGTCCCCCGACGGCCAATCGATCGCGTTCGAGGACGGCGACGATCTGTATCGCATGCCGCTCGGGGGCGGCCTGCGGACCAAGATCGCCCTGATTGCCCAACGCGGCTATGGTGTAGCGTGGCCTTCCCCCAACGTCATCGTGTACGGGTCGGTCCCCCAGGGCGCCATGCAGCTCATCGATCTGGGCCAGGGCACCATGCGCCCGCTCGGGCGGCCGGACGGCTCCCGGCGGATGAACTGGCCACTGGCGATCCCGGGGCAGTCGGCGGTGCTGGTCACCGTGTACGACCCCGTCACCGATTCCGCCGAGGTCCATCGCGTCTCGCTCCCCGATGGCGCGTCGGAGCCGATCGGGAGTCCGGCTTACTTCCCGGTCGGCGTGCGTAACGGCCAGTTCGTTTTTCTGGATCGCCGCGGGCGCCTGTTCGTGCAGCGCTTCGATGGCCGACGGGTGAGCGGTGCGCCAGTACAGGTGGGCAGCGGGATCGCGATGCTCAGCGCGGGCTTCAACCTGGGCTATGCCGCTCTGGCGCCGGGCGGCGACCTCGCCTATCACGATCGAACGGCCTTGAGTCAGCTCGTGCTGCGGGAGCCCGACGGGACGGTGCGGACGCTGGTCCCCGACACGCTGTCCTTCCTGCACCCGCGGCTCTCCCCGGATGGGCGCCGGGTGGCCGTCACGGTCGTGGGTGACATCGGCTTCAGCGGCAGCATCTGGGTGCTGGATCGGAGCACGGGGGTGTTCGCCCCCGCCATTCAGGGCGACGACCGCGCGCAGCATGACCGCGCCGAGTGGATGCCCGACAGCCGGAGTCTCATGCGTCGGGTCGTGCAGACCAGCGGCCGGTCGTACCGCATCCGGGATCTGGATCAGGGCGCGGCCGATCGCCCGGCGTCGTGGTCAACCGGGCAGGTGAACGAGGTCGTCGCGGCGGCCGACGGCGCCACCTTCATCGGGCGCATCAACGACGAAGCGAGTCTCCAGGGCCGCCTCACGCAAGCGGTGTTTACGTGGTCGACGCGAGATACGACGCCGCGGCAGATCAGCGGTGCGGAGCAGCAGGTCATCGGCCCCCGCCTGTCGCCCGACGGGCGGTGGCTCGCCTACACGGGCACGGAGGGGGGCGCCCGTCATGCGTATGTGGTACCCTTCCCCGGCCCGGGGCCGCGGGTGCAGGTGGACCGCGACGGTGCCGGTGTGCCGATCTGGAGCCGTGATGGGCGCCGGTTGTACTACGCGAAGGCGGAGGCCATGGTCTCGGTGGCCATGGAGAATGGGCGCCCGTTGGGCGCGCCCCGCATCGAGTTCGAGGCGCTGCTGTATCCCACGCTGCTCGACGGCACGCACGCCGGGTTCGATGTGACGCCGGACGGCGGGTTCCTGCTCGTGCGCCCCGTCCGCTCGCCACGCCTGCTCGTTGTACGCGGCTTCGGGGCGGTGCTCGATGCGGCGCTCGCCGGCGGCACTCCGCCGTAAGTCGCCACCGCGTCCGTCCTTCTCACCACCGCCCCCGCCGACCGCGACCGCGCGGGATGACGCGCCGCGACATGCGGATTTTCGGGCGTGATTTCAAGGGGTCTTTCAAGGGGTCAGCGTCGTTGAAACGCTCGTGGTTTCAAGGGGCATCTCCCCTGCCAACAGCGCGGCACGAAGGTACATTGCCCGCATGTCGACCGCTCGCCGAAACATGACGGTTCGTGTGGTGTCGCTCCACAGGTGGACCCGGCCACCGGGCGATGGGAGCCGCGCGTGGAGTTCGACCCCAGCATGCCCGCGCTCTTCGGGCGCCTGATCCGCGTGGTGAAGGAAACGCTCTATTTCGTCACCGAGAGCCGTGAGAGCGACGTGTGGGTGTTCGACGTGCCGTCGCGATGAACGGTGTGAGGGTTCATGGGGTCGGAGTCGTTGAAGTCCCCGCATCGCGCCACCGTGGTCACCATGAACCCCGACGACTTCGCCGACATTCCCGGTCTCGACGTCCTCACATGGTGAACGCCCGCACTGTGGCCACGACTAACACGCCATGACCGACGTCCTCTCACGCCTCACCGCCGCCCTCGCCGACCGCTACCGCGTCGCGCGCGAACTTGGGGCCGGTGGCATGGCCACCGTGTACCTCGCGCACGATCTCCGCCACGAGCGCGACGTGGCCATCAAGGTATTGCACCCCGATCTGGGTGCGGCACTCGGCGCCGAACGGTTCCTGAGCGAGATCAAGACCACCGCCAAGCTGCAGCATCCGCACATTCTGCCGCTGCTGGATTCCGGCGCGGCGGATGGCTTGCTGTACTACGTCATGCCGTACATCACCGGCGAGACGGTGCGCGCCCGGCTGGAGCGCGAACGGCAGCTGCCGGTGGACGACGCCCTGCGTATTGCGCGCGCGGTTGGCGATGCGCTGCAGTATGCACACGAGCAGGGGATCATCCACCGCGACATCAAGCCGGAGAACATCCTGCTGCAGGGCGGGCACGCGCTGGTGGCCGACTTCGGCATCGCGCTCGCGGTGCAGCAGGCCGGCGGCCAGCGCATGACGCAAACCGGCCTGTCGCTGGGCACGCCGCAGTACATGTCGCCGGAACAGGCGATGGGCGAGCGCACCATCGATGCCCGCAGCGACCAGTACGCGCTCGCGGCGGTGCTCTACGAACTGTTCGCCGGCGAACCGCCCTTCACCGGGGCCACCATGCAGGCGGTCGTCGCCAAGGTGATCAGCGCCGAGCCGGAGCCGCTGACCCTGGTGCGGAAGGCCGTGACGCCGGCGGTGGACGCCGCGGTGCGGCGCGCGCTGGCCAAGCTGCCGGCCGACCGC
>NZ_JBILKJ010000256.1:0-3004 GCF_044376735.1 Gemmatimonas sp. | reverse complement strand
GTGGAGCAGGCCGACTTCGACCCCACCAAGTATCAGGCACAGACGGCTGGTGGCAGCACCGCCACGCCCACCAACTGGTTGCCGCAGCGCCGCGTCGGTGCGGCCGCGCGTGCCATGTTGGTGTCGGCCGCCGCGACGCAGTGGAACGTGCCCGCCACCGAACTGGTCACCGAGAAGGGCGTGGTGCATCACCGGGCGTCGAAGCGATCGGCCACCTACGGCTCGCTGGCCAGCGCCGCCGTGTCGGTCACGCCGCCCGATCTCGCCACCGTACCGCTCAAGGATCCGAAGAACTTCACGATCATCGGTACGCGTAAGAAGACGGTGGGTCTGCGCGACATCCTGATGGGCAAGCCGATGTTCGGCATCGATGTCACGGTGCCCAACATGCACTACGCCACGTTCGTGAAGAGCCCCGTGTTCGCCGCCAAGGTGGCAAATGCGAACCTCGAGGTCGTCAAGGCGATGCCGGGCGTCACGCACGCGTTCGTGGTGGAAGGCACCGCGAATTTGCAGGGGCTCATGCCCGGCGTCGCCATCGTCGGCAAGAACTGGTGGATGGTGCAGCAAGCGCGAAAGAAACTCGTGGTCGAGTGGGCCGCCCACCCCACGTCGCAGCAGTCCAGCGCCGGCTTTGCCGCCAAGGCCGCCGAGTTCTTCACCAGCGCACCGCAGCGCACGATCCGCCACGATGGGGATTTCGACGCGGCCATCAAGGGCGCGGCCAAAGTGGTGAAGGCGGAGTACAGCTACCCGTTCATCTCGCACGCCACGCTGGAGCCGCAGAATTGCACGGCGCATGTCACGGCCGACAAGTGCGAGCTGTGGACCACGTCGCAAACGCCGCAGGGTGGACGGGCGCTCGTCGCCAATACGCTCGGCCTCAAGGAAGACCAGATCACGATGCACATGGTGCGTGCCGGCGGCGGATTCGGTCGTCGCCTGTACAATGATCCGTTAGTGGAAGCGGCGTGGATCGCCCGCGAAGCCAAGGTACCGGTCAAGCTGCTCTGGACGCGTGAAGACGACCTGCAGCATGACATGTTCCGCCCGGGCGGATTCCACCAGTTCACCGGCGGGCTCGATGCCAGCGGCAAGTTGGTGGCGTTCCGGAATCATTGTGCCACGTTCGGCGAAGGCGAGAAGTTTGCGCCGAGCGCCGACATCGGCCCCACGGAGTATCCGGCACGCTTCGTTCCGAACCTCAAGATGGACGTGTCGGTGATGCCGCTGGGCGTGCCCACGGGAGCCCTGCGCGCGCCGCGCTCGAACGCACTATCGTTCGCCTTTCAGGGCTTCATCGACGAGTGCGCGGTGGCCGCCGGCAAGGATCCGCTGCAGTTCCGCATCGACACGCTCAAGGCGGAGATCGCGCCCACTACGCCGCTCACCCCGCAGCAGCAGGCCGGGCTCATGGATGCGCAGCGCGTAATCGGCATTCTCGAGAAGGCGCGCGAGGTGTCGGGGTGGGGCAAGACCACGCTGCCGAAGGGAACGGGCATGGGCTGCGCGTTCTACTTCAGTCACCGCGGCTACTTCGCTGAAGTCGTGCAGGTCACCGTGAGTAAGGCTGGTGACGTGAAGGTGGACAAGGTGTGGGCGGTGGGTGACGTCGGCAGCGAGATCGTCAATCCGAACCACGCCGAGCAGCAGGTGCAGGGCGCCGCCATGGACGGCATGAGCCAGGCCTACGGTCAGGAGATCACCTTCACCGCCGGCAAGGTGGACCAGACGAACTTCAACAGCTATCCGTTGTTGCGCATCCGTCAGGCGCCGCCCATCGAAGTGCATTTCGTGAAGACGGCGTTCTCGCCCACTGGTATCGGCGAGCCGGCCTTGCCGCCGGTGGTGCCCGCGATGATCAACGCGATCTACGCCGCCACGGGCAAGCGCGTGCGTCAGATTCCGCTCACGAAAGTCGATCTCAAGTGGAGCTGATCGTTCTGTAAGCATCTCCTGATTCCAAAGGATTCGATGACGGTTCATTCGATCACCACGTCCCCGTTCGCCGACCAGCGACCGGGGACGTCCGGTTTACGGAAGCGCACCACCGTCTTCCAGCAGACGCATTATCTCGAGAATTTCGTGCAGGCGCTCCTCGAGGTGGCCGCGCTCCCGCCCGACGCCACGCTGGTGGTCGGCGGCGATGGGCGGTACCACAATCGCGAAGCGACCGAGACGATCATCCGCATGGCGGCCGGTAACGGCATCCGCCACGTGATCGTGGGGCGCGCGGGGCTGCTCTCCACGCCGGCGGCCTCGCACCTCATTCGTTCCGGCGCGCACGGCGGCATCATTCTGTCGGCCAGCCACAATCCCGGCGGCCCCGACGGCGATTTCGGCATCAAGTACAACACCGGTAATGGTGGCCCGGCGCCGGAGTCGTTCACGAACGAGGTAGCCGAGCGCGCCCGCGTGATGCGGCACTACCAGATCGCCGACTTGCAGCACTTCAACCTCGACGATCTCGGCACGCATCAGATCGGCCCGTTGCAACTCGATATCGTCGATCCCGTGGCGGCGTACGCGGCACTGATGGAATCGCTGTTCGACTTCGACGCGATCAGTGGGCTCTTCGCCAGCGGGTTCCGGATGCGCTTCGACGCCATGCATGCGATCACGGGGCCGTATGCCGTGGAGATTCTCGAACGTCGCCTCGGCGCGCGGTCGGGCACGGTGATCAATCGCGTGCCGCTCCCCGACTTCGGCGGCGGACATCCCGACCCCAATCTCACCTACGCGCACGACCTGGTTGAAGAACTCTTCGGCGAGAACGCCCCCGATTTCGGTGCGGCGTCGGATGGCGATGGCGACCGCAACATGATTCTGGGGCAGCGCTTCTTCGTGACGCCCTCGGACTCACTCGCCGTGCTGGCAGCCAACGCCACGATCGTACCCGGCTACGCGCGTGGCCTGCGTGGCGTGGCGCGCTCGATGCCCACCAGTGCGGCGGTCGATGCCGTGGCGGCGTCGCTGGGCATTCCCTGCTTCGAGACACCCACCG
>NZ_JBILKJ010000112.1:0-9334 GCF_044376735.1 Gemmatimonas sp. | reverse complement strand
TTGATGTGGTGCCGCACGCCCTGCACGAACGTGACGTGGTGGCTGCGCTCTGCCTGCTGGCTGGCATCGTCCTTCCAACGCTCGCGGAACGGCTCCTGCACATCGGCGCACGCCAGACGCACACGGTTGTGGTGCTCTTGGCATTGTGCGGGGTCGCTATTCACTCCGCCCTCGACGGCAGCGCGCTACGGCAAGCGGGTGACGACCAGGCGAGCGTGCTTGGCTACGGTGTGCTGCTGCACCAAATCCCGGTGAGCGTGACCGTGTGGTGGGTGTTGCGCGACCGTCCACGCTTTGTGGCATGGGCGGCACTCGGCCTCATGGCCCTCACCACCATTGGCGGCTACTTGGCCGAGCCGATGATGCTGGCGCTGCTGCCCAGTCACGCCAACCTGTGGTTCGAAGCCGTGGTGGCGGGATCGCTGTTGCATGTCATCGCGCATCCCGCACACGATCACGCGCATGACCACGCGCACGATCATCATCACGAACACACACACGATCACGACGCAACCGGCTGGCCGAATGGCTTTGGCGCCATTGCCGGCTTCGCGCTCCTCCTCAGTGTGCATCTGACCCGAGATGCAGCAATCGTCATGCCCGTTGACGCCACGCTGCGCACGTTTGCGTCGCTGCTGCTGGATACGGCGCCGGCGGTGCTGTTGGCCTACGTCGCGGCGGGACTGCTGCACGCCTTCTTGCCGGCCAGCAGCCTCTCGTGGCTCAGCCGTGGGTCACGATTCCGTCAAGGGATGGCGGGCATGGCCGTTGGGTTACCACTGCCGATCTGTTCGTGTGGCGTTGTACCACTCTACCAGCAGCTGGTACAGAAGGGCGCGTCCACCACGGCCGCCGTGGCGTTTTTGGTGGCCACTCCGGAGTTGGGCATCGACGCCGTGCTGCTCTCCATCCCGCTGCTCGGCACCCCCTTTGCTGTGGTGCGCGTGGTTGCGGCGATGGCCGCCGCGCTGTCCGTGGCGCTGATTATGGGCCGATACGTCCGGCGCCATGGCCGTCCTGTGCCACTGGCCACCGCGGCCATACCCACGCCCTCAACGCGGGATCGGCTGCGGCGCGCAATGCAGACCGGCGCTGTGGAAATGGTCGACCATACAGCCCCCTGGATAATGGTGGGGCTGCTGGTGGCCGCCTTCGCCATGCCGCTCCTCGAAGGCTCGTGGCTGACACGGCTACCAAGCGGCGTCGATGTCGCCATCTTCGCGCTCTTGGGCCTGCCCCTCTACATCTGCGCGTCGGCGTCGACCCCGTTAGTCGCGGTGCTGGTGGCCGCAGGGGTTTCCCCAGGGGCGGGCTTGGCCCTGCTGCTCACGGGACCGGCTACGAACGTGGCCACGTTAGGCATTCTCAATCAGATGCATGGGCGCCGCTTCGCGATGGGGTTTGCGGTGGCCATGACCGCGAGCGCACTCGTGCTCGGGTGGATGACCAACCTGTTGCTCCCCTCCCTTGGCGCCACGCAGCCGGCCATCAACACCGAACAGATCGGAACGCCGTGGCAAATGGCGGCGGCGGTGAGCGTCGCACTGCTGTTCGCGGCCTCCGTTATTCGGCGCGGAGCGCGCGGCTTCCTTGGAGAACTGCGCCTCACCGGGTCGCACTGACGACGGTGTTTCCTGCCTGCGATCTCGTGTGATCGTAGCGCCCACCGGCGAGGCACCGACACGTCTCGCGACGACTAGCCAACCATGAGCCGTAAGGATACACGATTGAAATAGATATATCATTATTGACTCGATTCGGCGGTCTATACGCTCACCGCACCGGATATGGTTCATCGCATTCGCTCGCACGTGGTCGGGGGAGGGCTCATCCTCGCCTCTGTGGTGCCGATTTCCATTCGCGCCCAACCCGCCGCTGTCCCCGAGCCCACGCTGGCCACCCGCCGCTCACTCGTGGCGCGCCGCACCAGCGAGCGCATCGTGTTGGACGGCAAGCTTGACGAAGCGGCATGGCAGCGAGCGCCCGTGGCCCGTGACTTCGCGCAAGTCCGTCAGGACTACGCACCCACCACGCGCTACCCGAGCGAAGTGCGCATCCTGTTCGACCAGGAGTATCTGTACGTGGGCGCCTTCAACGGCGACAGCGCTGGACTGTCCTCGTTACGCATGCAAGATCTTCGGCGTGACTTCGAGGCGTCAGAAAGCGATGTCTTCGGCGTCACGTTGGGCTCTCTGGGCGATGGACGCACCGCCTTTCAGTTTCAGGCCAGCCCGCTTGGATCACAATCCGACGTGCAAGCCTTTGATGGGGGCGACGCATTCAACTTCAACTGGGATGCCCTCTGGCGCGTCCGTACCACCCGCAGCGACACCGGGTGGATCGCGGAGTTCGCCATTCCGTGGCGCTCCATGCGCTACGCGCCGGGGCAGACCAGCTGGGATCTGAACCTCGTGCGCAACACGCGCCGTGCCTTGCAATGGAGTGCGTGGTCTCCCTACCCGCGACAATTCTCCTCCTGGCGACTCACGTACGCCGGCACACTCGACTCGCTGGCCCCACCACCGCCACGTGCGAACGTGCGCGTGCGACCGTATGTGCTGGGACAAACGCTCCGCGATCGGACGCCACAGGCGTTCAACGGCGTCCTGGGCGATGTCGGTGGCGAAGTCATCTGGGCGCCGACGGCGAATAGCCTGCTGGAGGGCACCGTCAACACCGACTTCGCTCAGGCCGATGTCGATCGCCAGGTGGTGAATCTCACCCGATTCAGCGTGTTCTTTCCCGAACAACGCCAATTCTTCTTGGAGAATGCCGACCTGTTGAATGCCGGTGGGATCACCGGTCGCTATGTCGTGCAACCATTCTTCACGCGGCGTATCGGCCTCTCCGACGAGGGCGCCCCCATACCGATTCTTGGCGGGGCGCGGTATGCGTATCGGACGGGTCGCACCACGGCTGGCGCACTGCTGATGCAACAGAACGCCGAGGGCGACGCTGGACGGGCCACGTTCGGCGTGGTGCGTGGCAGTCAGTTCTTTGGCAAGTCCACACGCATAGGTGCCACCGCGGTGCTGCGCCAAGATGACGCCGATCTGCAAAACAGCGCACGTCGAAACGTCGTGACGACGGTGGACGCGATTACGCGCATCGGCGAACAGGTGCAACTCAACGCGATGGTGTCCACATCGACGCAGGATGGTCAAACAAGCCTGGCGGCGACCTACTTCGTTGGACGAACTACGCCAGGCCTGTATACGGGCCTCTTGGGCGCACTCGTCACGCGCGACTATGCACCGCGCACCGGCTTCGTCTCGCGCTCGAACGTCTTCCTGACGAGTCCGGCCGTATCCGCGAACGTGCAGCCCGCGTGGCGACCGCGCAATGTCGTGTGGTTCAAACCGGGCGTGACCACATACTTCTATCAGGATCCGTCATCGTTGCGCCTGCAAGAGGGCATCATCGTCAGTTCGATCGAAGTCCTGCACACCAACGGCGCGACCTGGAAGCCGTATCATGAACTGAATTAACAACGTCCAGATAGTGACGTGCTTCTGTTCGCAAACGTACGCACGCCATCCGGTACCCACGACTATCATCGGGTCGGGATCGATGCCAAAACGGATCAGAGTGCCCGCGCTGCCCTGACGTCCAACATCTCGAGCGGCGGCTTCTTTGACGGACGACTCGACCGTGCCGCCGTGAGTGGTCGCTGGTCCCCGAATCCCTACGTCGCGCTGCGCGCCAACTACGAAGTCAATCGCTTTGAGGGATTGGGTGATCGCGATTCATCGTTCGTGACTCAGCTCGCTGGTCCGGAACTCCGTGTGTTTGCGTCGCCGCGATTGCAGTGGAGCACCTTTTACCAGTACAACACCGTACAAAAGCGCGGCACGATGAACGCGCGTCTCAGCTGGGAGTTCTCCCCGCTGTCGTTTCTGTACATCGTCTACAATGACCGTCAACCGATCCTCGGCGGAAACGTGCCAACGGCCCGATCACTGATCGTGAAGCTGAGTTGGTTGGGGCAGCTCTAGCGGCGGATCATGACTACTTCCATCGCGTCAACGCGCGTCAACGGCGCACTTCGTCGAGGTCGACGTGCTCATCCTCGACCTCCACCTCGCTCCACTCCGGAAACGGATCAGCAAACGTCTGCCAGAGTGAAGGGCCGGCCGTCTGCTCCTCCTCGGTCACGAGGCAGGCATCCAGCATCGCCGTGAGCGCGCCCTGATCGAGCCCTTGGCCGATGATCGCAATCTCCTGTCGTCGATCGCCGACCTCCGGATGCCAGTGTCCCTCGATAATCGCGCGCTCTTCGTCATCCACCTCCCACGTGGCGGGATCGCTGGCCGCGAACCAATAGCCGCCCGCGTTTACCTCGAGCAATTGCCCCGCTTGCGACCAGGTGCCCACCATATCCGGCCGGGTGGCGACCCAGAAAAAGCCTTTGGCTCGCAACACCCCCGGGAGTCCCACATCGATGGCACTCCACAGACGCTCCGGGTGGAACGGCCGACGCGCGCGATACACGAAGCTGCCGATCCCGTACTCCTCGGTTTCGGGGATGTGTTCACCCGCGAGCTCTTTCTGCCACCCTGGTGCCGTTTCGGCCTGGACGAAGTCAAAGCGCCTGGTGCCGAGGATGCGCGACGGTGACACGACACCGCGCGTGGACACGATCAGCTCCGCCTCGGGATTCAGATGGCGCAGCAGTGCCTGAAGGGAGCCGAGGTCAGCGTCGTTCAGCAGGTCAGCCTTGTTGATCACGATCACGTTGGCGAACTCCACCTGGTCGATGAGCAAGTCGGGGATCGTGCGTTCATCCTCCTCGGAGAGCGCGATCTGCCGCTCGCGGAGATCGTCGAGTGAGCCGAGATCGTGCCGGAAGCGGTGCGCATCGACCACCGTAACCATGGTGTCCAATCGCGCCACGTGCGACAGCGACACCCCCTCGTCCGTCTCGAAGGTGAAGGTGGCGGCGACGGGGAGCGGTTCTCCGATTCCGGTGCTCTCGATGAGGAGGTAGTCGAAGCGCCCTTCGTCGGCCAACCGCGCCACCTCGTGCAGCAAATCGTCGCGCAGCGTGCAGCAGATGCACCCATTGGTCATTTCGACGAGCGTTTCTTCCGTACGCGACAGCGCGGCCTCGCCGCCACGCACCAACTGGGCGTCGATGTTGACCTCGCTCATGTCGTTCACGATCACGGCGACGCGCAGACCATCACGATTGGCGAGGACGTGATTCAGCAGCGTGGTCTTGCCGGCGCCGAGGAAGCCCGAGAGCACGGTGACCGGGAGCCGACGGTCCGTGGTGGCGGTAGCCTGGCTCACTTCGACTCCTTGAAGAGCACGTGGCGCTTCACGTGGGGATCGTATTTGCGCTTCTCCATGCGCTGGGGCATGGTGCGCGGATTCTTCGTGGTCACGTACATCGCGTGACTCTCCGTGGAGCGCAGCTTGACCTGGACTCGCCCTGATTTCGCCATACGATGCCTCGGCAGAGGATTGAGATATTGGGAATGAGAACGTAATATCAGTAAATGGCCACGCAAGTCTCGCCTCGTCAGCTTCGCCTGAACCTGCTGCTCGACCAGCAACTGTGGTTCCTGGGCCATGACATTCGACATGCCGAGGGGAACGCGTTGGTACGGTTCGGGTTTGAGCGTGAGCGTTCCACCGACGGCGGTGGGACCACCTGCTATCGACTGGCCCTCCGCGACGAGCCCGGTGAAGAGCTGCTCTGTTGGGGGTTCGCGCTGTACTGCGGACGCGCGACGGCGCGGGCGGCCGACGCGGAGCGCGCTACGACCAGCGCGACTCGCCTCGCCTCGCCGGCTGGCGTCCTACTGATGCGTCAGGCGGCGTCGGCCCGCCTCGTGTGGCCGATGATGCGCCTGCCGCTGCACAAGCCGAGCGAGCTTCCCCGTCTCGATATGCCGCAGACCGAGTGGGAGCACCGGCAGCTCCGTGCGGGGGTGGTCCGTTTGGCCAGGCAGCTCGCTCGCTATGAAGCATGGGCGGAGCGCACTCTGGGCATCGCGCATCGGACCCACGTGATGGACACGCTGCCACGCCACAAGCGCCGCCGATTCGCGAAGGTGACCGGCCTCGGCGAGCAGTGGTGCGAGGTCGAAGCGCGCTACGTGGCGCCGTAATCGGTGAAACTGGCTCTTGCGCTTCTCGGATAATCAATCAATTTCATATTTGATGAAACGATCAATTATTGATCTGGCCGAACTCGAGCCGTCGTGCGGCGCCATCGACGAAGCGCATCAGCGTACGAGTCCGTCCAGCCGAGCGGCTGCCTCCGAGGCCGTCCTCGGGCGCGCGGCTCGGATGTTGAGTGCGGCGGGGGATCCCGCCCGCTTGCGGCTCCTCGAGCTGCTCAGCGCCGGAGAGCGATGCGTCACGGACATCGCCGCCGATACCGGCGACGCCATGCCCACGGTCTCCCAGCGACTGCAGGTCTTGCGACGGGAAGGGCTGCTCTCGAGTCGGCGCGACGGCAAGCACGTCTTCTACGCCGTGGCGGATCAGCACGTGTTCGACCTCATCACCAACATCCTGCGCCACGCTGAAGAACCGGCCTGACGCGTGATCCATCACCGTCGCGCGATGCGCGCCCATCAGGAGTCGCCATGACACCGACCGTCCATTCCCAACCCGATCACGTCCACGGCGCCGGCTGCGGTCACACCGCCGTCCAGCACGACGGACACACCGACTATCTGCACGACGGGCACCTCCATCACCAGGCGAACGGCACCGTCGTCGAACACGTCATCGACGTGTCCGCCACGAATCCTGCCGACTGCACCCCGGGCCATCGCTGCGGTGGACACGAGGCCGGACACGTGCATTCCGCGACGTGTGGCCATACGGCCGTGCCGCACGGCGACCATATCGATTATCTGGTCGACGGACACCTGCATCACCCGCACAATGGGCACTGTGATTTTCACGGACCGGTGCTCACGTCCGTCTGAACGACACGGAACGGCCGTCAGCACAGCGGCCGGGTGCTCGACCACGCGAACACCCCGCGGAGCGATATCGCTCGCGCGGGGTGTTTGCCGTTCCGCCTCTGAAAGGCCTCGCAGTGCCAGGCCGTGTCTCTGGCCGCGCGACCTTATTGGTCTTCGCGGTAGGGCACTATCCGCTCGCCGCGCATGCGATACGAGACGACACCGTAGGGACTTATGACGTCGTGTACCTCGAGCACCCCCTCGATCCACACGGGATCGAAGAGTGCCAGTGACGCCGAGCCGCCGGTCATCTTCACGAAGATCATCTGATTTGGCGGTGGGGGCGGTGTGTGCACGCACGCACCGAAATACGGCACAAGCAGGAACTCCTTGGCCTTCTCCTGAAAATCTTCCAGCGGCACAATGAATCCAGGAACGCGCACGCGTTGGCCGTTGAGGGCGGCAATTTTCGGGGGCACGATTGCGGAGCGAACGTTGAGCATTGACAGCAGGTGCCAGTCGATCGTGCGTACCGTGGCGTCGACGCCCAGTGTCGTCGCGGGGGCGATCGTGGGATGGATGCCCGCAGCGGCAGTCGGTGACGATGGGGCCGCGTTCGAGCGTCCATAAAGCACATCGTTCGGCAACGGCGCGGGACGAATCGACCAGTATCCCGCTGCGGCGATCACCATTGCCCAGCGGAGCGCCGATGCTAGTGTCCGCGTCACGCGTGATGGGTCGAAGCCTCCGGAACGGATCACGTCAGCGACGCGAATACCACGCCCGCCAGAGTGCCACCGCCCCGGTGGAATCCGGCCTTATGTGCTGCGCTCGCATTGTTCGGTAGCGCGTAAACAGCGGGGCAGCGGCCTCGCGCAACGCACGATCCCCAGCGCTCTCCGCCGCGCCCTTCGGGACCGCGTAGACGAACGACGAGTTCACCAATGGACCGCCCTGTCGCTCCGGAAATTTCGTGAACGTCTCCACGCGACGGAAATCGCGCGGCACGATCTGTTTGGTCCGCTCGCCGTCGATCCCCGCTTGTACGAAGAAGTCGACGGCGTCATCGGGATAGCCGAACAGATAGCCGTAGCCGCGCCAGCGATCAGCCTGCGGCGCATTCTCCACCGCGCCCACCACCTCGCGGGGATCGGCGCTCGGCGTCACGCCAAGGCGGGCGAAGAACGGCGCGTGACGCGCGATGGCGGTGCGCAGCGACTGTCGGTGATAGAGCACCATGGACGCGCTGCGCACGATGCTGCTGTCACGTCCCGGGTACGTCGCGGTGAACACCTGCACGAACACGCCCAATTCGCCGCAGTGTAGCGCGCGCGACACCACGCGCAGTCGCTCCAATTCCGCGAGCTTCACGGTGTCCAGCGAGGGCGCGATCCGCAGCTGTAAGTCGCGCACGTCACTGGAGACGGGCTTCAAGCCGCCAGCCAACGTGTACATGCCCTCACGATCCGAGAATTCCAGCAGGACACGCTCGGCGAGCGCCCGTTCGGACGCGGGCAGTTGTTCGATCGGAAAGCACGACGCGGCATCGACGCGGGCCGGAGACGCGGTCGCCGGTGTCGGCGATGTGCTCGAGCCCATCCGCGTCGACGAGGTCGTGCATGCGGCGCTGAGGAGGCCGAGCGCGATAGTTGCCGCCGGTCGGACGATGCGACGCGGGAGTGACATGATGGTGGCGAAAGAGGATCCGTACGCGCGGTGATGCGACGCGGTGTGTGACGACGGGTTTCGTCGGCGCGCGTTCCCCACGCGAGGGGCACGCCGCCGTACGTTCACGCCGCGCCTACGACCGCAAAGTCCGCGTGTTTCGGCGCCTCGTCGCCCAACGCGCATTTCGTACAGCGACGACTGTGGTACCAGTTGAGCGCGTGCGCGGCAACGAGCGCGGTTGCGCCCATCACCACGGCGGCGACCTCGATCGGCGACTCCCAACCCGTCAGCCGAGCGAGCACCAACGCCCCAATCCCAAGCCCAAACAGGCGCAGCGGCCGTGACTGGAGATGCACACGGTGTCCGTTCCGCAGGGCGATGAACCCAATGACCAGCGACGCGGTCAGAAATGCCCATTCCAGCCAATCGGGCATCGCACGGGTCACCCCGAGCAGCGTGAGTGCCGTGAGAAACATGGCGCTGGCCGCGCAATGGATGGCGCACACCACCGACACGGTGATTCCCGCGGCGTCGAGCCACCCGCCTCGGAGATTCGAGCTGCTGAACATCGGCGGCCGCATCATTTCTTCGGAAGCAGCGAAAGAGAAGACATATGATAATGATAACAGGTAATCAATAAAAGGCAATTGGCTCGGGTACGGGGCGCACCGCCTCTCGGCGGTTTCGCTAGGATTCCCGGATGTCGATCCCACTCGTGCTCATGGCTGGCTTCCTCGGGG
>NZ_JBILKJ010000111.1:0-9336 GCF_044376735.1 Gemmatimonas sp. | reverse complement strand
CGAACGCGTGAAACGCTCGTGGTGACTCGCGAGATCAGCAGCAAGCTGGAAGGGAAAGGCGGCACCGCATTCCGCGCGTTCGAACTTTCCGGGACCGGGACCGGATTGCAGCGTATCGAGATTGCGGCGACAACCGGCATACTGGAAACGCTCCGGGGCACGAGTACGCTCACCCTGCAGGTCGTGGAACGCATTCCGCCCGGAACTCCGCGATCGCAGCAGGTGCTGCAACGGGTGGAGCTCCGGGCGGAACGAATTCGCTGAGCGGTGTGCCGCGCGGTGCTGCTCAGTCCATCAAGCGCAGCGGCATGACGAGGCAGAGATACTTGGCCGGATCATCCCAGCCTTCTGGCTCGATCGTGGCCGCTCGCTCAGGGGCTTTGAACGTGAGACGCACCTGCTCGGTGGGCATGTAGCGCAGGATCTCCAGCAGATAGGTGGCATTGAAGCCGATATCGAGCTGGTCGCCGTTGTAGTTCACCGGCAGTTCGTCGGATGCTTCACCCAGATCCGGCGTGGTTACGCTGAACTTCAGCATGCCGGTATTGAACGACATCTTGATGCGGTGCGTCTGATCGGACGCGATCACGCTCATGCGCTTGAGCGCACTGGTGAGGGCCGCCTTGTCGCACAAACAGAAGCGATCGTTGTCCTTCGGAATGACCTGTTCGTAGTTCGGATACGGGCCTTCAACCAGGCGCGTGAACACCGACGTGAACGGCGAACGGAACCCGAGGTGGTTTTCGCCACGCGCGATCTCGAGCTCTTCTTCGGCCGGGAAGAGGCGCTTGATCTGTTCGAGGGCCTTCGGCGGTACGATCAAATCGCCCGGCGGAGCGCTGCTCGATTCAACCGGCACTTCCATCTTGGAGAGGCGGTGCCCATTGGTGGCGACCATGCGCATGCGATCTTCGCGCAACTCCCAGAGGACGCCATTGAGAATGGGTCGTGACTCTTCGGTGCTTACGGCGAATGCGACATGCGAAATGAGCTTTTGCAGTTCGCCCGACTTCACGCGCCACGAATCATTGAAGCGCACGGTGGGGAACGTGGGAAACTCATCGCGCGGCAGTCCAAGGAGCTTGAACTTGGATCGTCCGCATTCGATGGTGACGCGCTGTTCGCCGCTGGCAGAAACCTTGACGGGAGATGGCGGCAGTTCGCGCGCGATCTCGCTCAACTTCTTGGCGGGAATCGTGATCGCCCCTGGCGTTTCGACATCGGCACTGACTTCTGTGCTGACGGCGATATCGAGATCGGTCGCGGAAAAGCGAATACCGCGCTCGGTGGTTTCGACGAGCAGGTTCGACAGGACCGGCAAGGTGGTCTTGGCCGGTACGGCGGCGGTTACTGCCGCGAGTCCTTCTTGGAGTTTCTCGCGCGAGATCGTGAAGCGCATGCCCGTTGTGTGGAAGGACTGCTGTTAAAAAGAGTTTTGGAGATAAAACTGGTAGTAGCAGCAGGGCGTGTGGGCTTGTCTATAAACGCCGCAAGCTACATGTGTCAAAGCACTTCCGCCATGCCGCATCATGTGCATTCCATGTCGAGTCGTGCTTTTTCTCCGCATTGGTGCACATCGGGGCCCGGGAATCGGGGGAAAGCTGGGCTTCCATGTGGACGGCTGGGGATCAGGTCCCGAGTTGTCCAGTGGATCGGAGCGTTTCCAACATGCCTCGGACCTTGAGGACGCGGTCGGCAAAACCGGGCTCGCCGCCCATGTCTTCAGCCACCCGATCGAGCGAATGGATCACGGTGGAGTGATCCCGTCCGCCGAAGGCATTGCCGATTTCGACTAACTGGAGGGCCAGGAGCTCCCGACAGAGGTACATGGCAACCTGCCGCGGGGTGGTGAGCTGCTTGGTGCGGGTCTTCGAGCGCAGCCCGTCGGGGGTGACCCCCCATTCGCGGGAGACCACCTGCTGAATGGTGGCCACCGTGATGGTGGTGGGGGGAATATCGGGGAAATCCGACGCGGCGGCGCTTTTGAGCTTGTCCCGGAGTGCTTCGCGGGCGAGTTCGATGGAGATTTCGCGGTGCTTGAGGGAGGCGTAGGCGAGGAGCTTGATGATGGAGCCTTCGAGCTCGCGCACCGACGACTTCACATGCTGGGCGATGAACTCGATGACCTCGTCGGGGATGGTGAGTTCGAGGTGGTCGAGGCTCGCCTTCTTGCGGAGAATGGCGATCCGGTGTTCGAAATCAGGCGCATCGACATTGGCGACCATCCCCCATTCGAAGCGGGACACCAGACGCGACTCGAGCCCGGGAATCTCCTTGGGGGGCCGATCCGAGGTCAGGACGATCTGGCGTCCTGCTTCATAGATGGCGTTGAAGGTGTGGAAGAATTCTTCCTGGGTGGATTCCTTCCCCTTCAAGAACTGGACGTCGTCAACGAGGAGGAGGTCGATCTCCCGGAAGCGGCGCCGAAAATCACCCATCTGTCCGGTTTGGATCGCGTTGACGAACTCGTTGGTGAACTGCTCGGTCCCGACGAACGCGAGGCGGAGCCCGGGGGTGCGTTTGAGCAGCTCGTGGGCGATGCCCTGCATGAGGTGCGTTTTGCCGAGTCCGGTTTCGCCGTAGATGAAGAGCGGGTTGTAGACTTTTCCCGGCGCTTGGGCGGCGGCCTGGGCGGCGGCGGCCGCGACGTCATTGGACTTGCCGATGACGAACTGGTCGAACGTATATCGAGGGTTCAGTGGCGCCGATAAGCGCTGTTGGTGCGCTGTTAGTGGCGCGGCAACAGGTGCTGGCGGTGGCTGGACGAACATGTCCATCTGCACCCGCCCCAAGCGTTCTTCGGCCACCTTGAAGCGCACCTTCATGGGGTGGCCGAGGGCGACGGCGGCGAATCCGGTGAGGAGGTCGGCGTGTTTGGACTCGTTCCAGTCGGCCGAAAACTGATCAGGGGCACCGACCAGGAGGGTGTCTCCTTCGATGCCGAGGGCGTCGGTGGGCTCGAGCCACGTGCGGTACGTCTGCTCAGGGAGCACCTGCCGGGCGCGTTGGCGCAGGCGATCCCAGGTTTCGGCAGGCGTCAGGGACATGGCGGGAGGTCGGGGTTCGGGCGGCCCCGGCCATGGGCGAGCATCGGACGAAAAAGGGGCGGGGGGGGCGAAGGTTATTCGCCGGTGTGGATAAGTCAATCGCGTCAGTGATGTGACACCAGCATTGGATTCGTGAGCGCAAGCAAGTTGGCACACCGACTTGAGCGGGCGCTGGCAAATCGTTGTCGCGGGTGTACTTGGCGGGGTTGACCGCACCCCTGTCCCGCGAGTAATTTCGTGGGCTAGGTCAGGACGCTTCCACGCTGGAGCTATCGTGCCGATGGCACGCTGCGCTGGTGGGGGAGGTGCTGAGAACTTCCAGTCGAACCGTCGCGATTCATCCCGCGTTACCTCGAGCATTCTTATGGGCAAGCCCACGTATCGTCCGCGCAACACCAAGCGAGTCCGCAAGCACGGTTTCCGTGCGCGTATGGAGACGAAGTGGGGCCGTGAGGTGCTCGCCCGTCGCCGCCGTAAGGGCCGCAAGGTGTTGACCGTCCAGATCCCGTCGAAGTACGCCGGCGCCTGATTCCCGGTCGTTCCCGCGCGCGCAGCGATTGACGCGCGGGTCCGACCTCGAGCGGGTCCGACACGAAGGGAAGCGAGTCCGCACCGCCTCATTGGACGTGCGCACCTTGGCTTCCCTTCATGCATTTCCCCGCGTGGGCTTCGTGGTGCCCAAGTACAAGCACTCGGGTGTCGAGCGGAACCGGCTGAAGCGCCGTCTCCGCGAAGTCGCCCGCCTCGACGTCCTCCCCGGACTCGCGCCCGTCGACCTCGTGTTCAAGGTGCTTCCGGTGGCCTACGCCAGAGACTTCGAGACGCTGCGCGCGGAAGTGTTGCAGGCCGTGCGCAAGCTGTCGCGGTGACTCCGGCACCCCGGCCATGATCGCCCGGCTCTTCATCCTGATGGTGCGCGGGTACCAGCTTACGCTGTCCCCCATCTTCGGGGGCGCCTGCCGCTATTATCCTTCTTGTTCTGCGTACGCGATCGAGGCGCTCGCGCGTCACGGTGCGCTACGTGGAGGATGGATGGCGTTGCGCCGAATCGGGCGCTGTCATCCGTTCCGGCCCGGCGGATTCGATCCGGTGCCCTGAGCGCTCCCCTATCAAGACCATGGAACCACGCCGCATCGTCCTCGCCGTCGTCCTGATGGCGGCGGTCCTGATTCTGACGCCGATCCTCTTCCCGACGCCGGTACCGGCACCCGGAAGCAAGACGGCGGCAACAGACTCCCTGCGTCGCGCCGACTCGGCGACGGCCGCTTCCTCGACATCTGCCGTCGCGACTACGGCCGCGAATACGGCTGCGGCGGCTGCCGCCGGGACGGCGACGCCGGGGATGCGCGCTCTGCCCGACTCCGCCTCGGCGACGGCGCTCCCAACGGCGTTGCCGGTCGACACCGCCGTGGTGACGACCACGCCAGCCGTCTTCCGGACGACGAACCGTGGCGCCTCTCTCATTGGCGTGGAAATGCAGCAGTACGTCGCGCTCTCCAACAAGGGTCGCACCAGGGGTGGCCCGGTGGAGCTCGCGAAGGCGGGCGACCGGTTGCTGAGCTTCCGTCTCGTGACACCCGGTGACACGGTGGCGCTGAACACGCAGACGTTCACCACGACGCGCAGCGAGGACAACGGACGCGCCGTGGTGCGCTACGACGCCACCGTGGGTGCCCGCGCGATCACGATCGCCTACTCGTTCCTCCCCGACAGCTACCGCGTGAATGTGTCCGCGAGCGTGCAGGGCGCGCCTGAGAACAGCTTCCTGCTGATCGACATGCCGCCCGGCTTCCGCTCATCGGAATCCGACACCACCGAAGATCAGTCGCATCTCGCGTATGCCTACCGGCCCGATCAGCAGAATGCGAAGGGGGTCACGTTCGCCTCACTCGATCCGGGTGAGCGTCGCATCGAGGCCGGCCCGATCAACTGGACGGTGGCAAAGAACAAGTACTTCCT
Organism: Gemmatimonas sp.; assembly: GCF_044376735.1. Lineage (GTDB taxonomy): Bacteria > Gemmatimonadota > Gemmatimonadetes > Gemmatimonadales > Gemmatimonadaceae > Gemmatimonas. Next base: position 4,330 of record NZ_JBILKJ010000111.1, on the reverse strand, counting down.
GCTTGGTGTGCTGGCCCCGCAGGGGGTGCCGGGCTTCGCCGAGGTGAACTTCACCGGCGGCGCGCGGGTGGCGAAGGCGGCCACGCGCAGCGAAGCGACCATTGTGGCCTCGCTCAAGAGCGGTACGGTGGCGTTCGAGGTGTACGCCGGTCCGCAGGAGTTCAAGCGGCTCGTGGCGATCGGGCGGTCGTTCGAAACGTCGAACCCATATGGCGGCTGGTTGCAGGGTGTGGTGCAGCCGTTCGCCACGATGGTCATTCGCCTGCTGTTGTGGATGAAGTCGACGCTCGGGTTGTCGTACGGCTGGATCCTGGTGGTGTTCGGCGTAGCGGTGCGCATCATCCTGTGGCCGCTCAATCAGAAGGCCATGCGCAGTTCGATGCAGATGCAGCGCATTCAGCCGCATCTGCAGGAGATCCAGACCAAGTACAAGGGCGATCCGACCAAGCTGCAAGCGGAAATGATGCGCGTGTACAAGGAGCACGGGATGTCGCCGTTCAGCTCCCTGTCGGGCTGTCTGCCGATGCTGATTCCGTTGCCGGTGTTCTTCGCGCTCTTCTTTGTGTTTCAGAACACGATCGAGTTCCGCGGTGTGTCGTTCCTGTGGTTCCCCGACATCTCGCTCAAGGATCCGTTCTTCGTGTTGCCCGTGCTCGTGGCGATTACGGCGATGGCGCTCTCGTACATCGGCATGCGTGGCATGAAGGCGAACGAACAGCAGAAAATGATGATGTACCTGATGCCCGCCATGATGATGGTGATCTTCTTCAACATGGCCTCGGGACTCAACTTGTATTATTTCGTGCAGAACCTCGCGTCATTGCCACAGCAGTGGCTGATCTCGCAGGAGCGCACGAAGACGCAGCCACCGGTCGTGCGCGGATAACGACGTGCTCACGGCGCGGCAGCTGCCTGGTGGCGACGACACGATCGTTGCCCTCGCCACAGCTGCCGGACGCGGGGCGATTGCCGTGATTCGGCTGTCAGGGGCGCGAGCGATATCCATCGCTCGCGCCCTTGGCGCATCAGAGCTGGTGCCGCGCCGCGCTACTCGCGTGGCCCTGCGCCATCCCGATGGCGACCCACTCGACGACGCGCTGATCATATGGTTTGCGGCGCCGCGATCGTACACGGGCGACGACGTGGTGGAGATCTCGATCCACGGTGGCCATGTGGTGCCGGCGCTGGTGCTGGCGGCGTGCGTCGCGGCGGGTGCCCGTCCGGCCGCGCCCGGCGAATTCACGCGGCGGGCTGTATTGAATGGCCGCATGGACTTGGTGCAGGCCGAAGCGGTGGCCGATCTGATCGATGCACGCAGCACCGCGATGCAACGGCAGGCGCTGTCACAGCTGGATGGCGGGCTTTCTCGGCGGTTGCTGGCGTTGCGCGACGAGGTCATTCAACTCGAAGCCCTGATCGCGTACGACATCGATTTCCCCGAGGAAGACGACGGGCCGATCGCTCCCGCCCGCATTCACCAGGCGGCCGCGTCGCTTCGCGACGCGCTGCGCGGGCTCCTGCAGACGGCCCCACAGGCCACCGTCCTGCGCGACGGCGTCCTCGTCGTGATCGCGGGCCCCCCCAACGCCGGTAAGTCGTCGCTGTTCAATGCGCTCCTGGGCGAGTCGCGCGCCCTGGTCACCCCGATCGCCGGTACCACCCGGGATGCCATCGAAGCCGTCCTCGATCGCACCCCGCTGCCGTTGCGCTTCGTGGACACCGCGGGCCTTCGGGACACCGACGACGCAATCGAGCGGCTGGGCATCGAAGTGAGCACCCGTTATCTGGGGCAAGCGCAGGTGGTGCTGGCGTGCGGCGCGAGTGCGGCCGATATCCAGTCGACAACGTCGGCCATTACGTCGCGCACGAGCGGGATGGTGATTCCCGTGCGTACGAAGGCAGATCTCGATGCATCGGCATCCGACGAGCCGGTGCACCGTGTCAGTGCGGAGACGGGGCAGGGGCTCCGGGAGTTGCTCGAGGCTATTGATCGAACTGCGATGGCCAGCTCGGTGGCGTTGCCCGCTGGTGATGACGTGCTCGTGACCCGCGAGCGTCATCGCTCCGGACTGGCCACGGCACACGATGAACTCACCGAGTTCTTGTTGGCGTGGGAAAGCGGTGCGCTGCCGGCGCCGGTCGCTGCGGTGCATTTATACACGGCTCGCGAGGCTCTCTCCGATCTCATCGGTATCGTGGACACCGAGGACGTGCTCGACCGGGTATTCCGGGAGTTCTGTATCGGGAAGTAGGATGCGAACAGCAACAGCAACAGCAAAAACAACAGCAAAAACAACAGCCAGAACACGGAGATCACTGATGACACGGAAACGGCCACAGATAAGCCAAAAGCGCTGTTTGCTTATCCGTGTTTTTTCTGTGTAAATCCGTGGTATCCGTGTTCTGGCAGTTGCCGTTGCCGTTGTAGTTGTCGAACCGTCCCAGCCAACGTCAGCCGACGATCGTGAGCCTCGGCCGCTCCATGACCGGATCGTTCACGCTGGCCAATTCCTGCACGCTGGCACGGGTGGCCCAAGCGTATCCGCGGGCGGCGATAGCGGCCTCCACCATGCGAGCGCCCAAGAAGTAGCCAGCGCGCTCGGGGAGCACCGTGCGTTCCACGGTGCGGGCTTCGTCGCTCATGCCGCCGGAGAGGTAGCGCAGGCGCAGGCCGAGGGCCGCGCGGTCGCCGTCAGTGACAAGGGCGCGATGGAGCACCGGCTCGATCTCTCTCGCGCGCGCATACTGCTTCCGGGCGAACCCGAAATACTCCCACGCGGCGTGCCCCGGGCTGACGGCGCGGGACACATGCACCGCCAGCCCTTCGTTGATCAGCAGCTCGCGTAACGAGGCTTGCCGTCCGGTTTCCCAGTATGAGTAGTACCCGCCGGCGTCGGCGACGAAACCGCGCATGTCACTGCGGCTCGAGGGTGACGTGTACCGCACCACATGGGTGATTTCGTGCGCGAGCCACATGGGGATCAGTTCGGGATCGAGCCCGAGCCCCTGCGTGTCCGGGTTGGCGACACCGGTGAAGTGCTCGAGACACACGAACGCCACACCCCGGCCATCGACGACCAGTTCACCAGCGTTGGCGGCGCCGACGCCGACCATGAGCACCACATCGTAGCTCACATCGATGTCGAGGAGCGTGCGCACCTTTTCCTCGGCCTGACGCGCCAGCGCGACCACGTCGGTGCGCGAGAGGAGGGTGAGCAGGTCGTCGCGATTTGCGTTGACCGTGGCCTGCACGACCTCTTCGAAGTGCGGCCCCGACGGCTCGAGGACATAGTTGTCCCAATATGCCGCCAATAGTGGCCGGTGACGCTCGAAATACGCGAGGTACGCCGCGACGCGATCGTCGGCGTCGAGTACGGCGAGGAAATCCGGTACCAGATTGATCAACATCAACGATCCGGGAACAGGAGACCGACGCGATCGAGAGCACCAAGCACTAATCGCCGAATGAGCCGCGAGAAGTTAGCCGAGCGCAGGGGGACGTACAAGCTCGCCGCGCCGAATCTCTGGGGGTAGCGTTCAACTCGGCGGCGGCTGGTGCCGACACTTCTCCGTGTCCCCTCACGCCGTGCCATGACCACGTTGCATCTCATCGAACTGACCTGCCCCGTGTGCGAGCGGCTGTTTCGCTCGCAGACTGTCGTGGCGACCAATGCACTTGGCGGCAAGCGCACCGATTTCCACGAGCGCGCCGCCGGCATGCAGCCGCTGCCGTACTTCGTCCACCTATGCACGCACTGCGGTTACGCCGGTATCCAGCGGGACTTCACCGCGGACGCACAGCCGGACGCCATGCTTCGCGCGATGGTGTGGAACGAGCTGGCGCCGGCGATGACGTCGCAGCTGCCATCGGGATCCCTCAAGTACGAGCATGCCGCCAAAGTGGCGGAGTGGCAGGAGAGCGAGCCGCGATATCTGGCCGATCTGTATCTGCGCGCAGCGTGGTGTTGCGTGGACGAACTCGACACCGAAGCGGAGCGCTATTTCCGGCGGAAAGCCGCGTGGCGCTTTGCTGACGCCCTCGAGATGTACGACGGTGTGCCCGCCGAAGAACGGGCGGTGCTCACGTACCTGGTAGGAGAGCTGTGGCGGCGTGTCGGTGACGACGCGCAGGCGCGGCAGTGGTTTGAACGGGTCGCCGACGAAGTCACGGAACCCGTGGCGCAATCCTGGGTGCTCGAAGCGGCCGATCAGCAGCGGACGGCGCCGCGGGAGTGGTTTGGGTGATGACGGCGAAGTAAGGGGTCGGGAGTAAGGAGGAGTACGGGGTACGAACATCTCCCTTCTCCATACCCCCTTGTCCTTACTCAGC
>NZ_JBILKJ010000255.1:0-3010 GCF_044376735.1 Gemmatimonas sp. | reverse complement strand
AGGCGCTCATCCACGGCATCATGATGCTGCAGAAGAAGGTGATGCAGGAGCGCCTGAAGGACACCACGCGCCACGTGGAGATCGTGCCCGATACCGAGAGCCAGCTCTACATTCCGCCCTCGCGCATCGACGAACTCTCGGAGCCCTTCGGCAATTCAGTGCACCAGACCCGGTCGGCGCCGTGACCGCGCCGATCGTTCCGGCGACGGACAACGGTGCGCCCTCCGTGGTGCTGCAGGCCGCGATTGCGTCGGATGCTCACGGCGCGCCGATTACACCGACCAACATCGCGCATCGTGGCGGCCCGGTGAATCCAACGGCCGCCGCACTCATGGCGCGCTTCGGCGCAGCCATTGTGCGCTCCGAGGTCACTTGGGGCGAGACGACGGTGTACGTCACGAACGAGGCGCTGCATGACATCGTACGCTGGCTGCACGACGAGCCCAGTGAACGGTACGACTATCTGGTCGACGTCACGGCGGTCGAGTATCGTGACGCCGATCGCCCCATTGAAGTGGTGTGGCACCTGCGCGCGCTGGCCCATCGTCGCTTCCTCCGACTCAAGGTCGAACTCGTGAAGCGCGCCCTGTTGTCCGTGCCGTCCATTATTGACGTCTATAGCGGCGCCGATTGGCTCGAGCGTGAGTGCTACGACATGTTCGGCATTCGCTTTGAGGGTCATCCCGATTTGCGGCGCTTGTTGATGTGGGAGACGTACAAGGAAGGCCACCCGCTCCGTAAGGACTTCCCGTTGCGCGGCCGGTTCAGTCGAGCCGAACAGTTGAAGCAGGCGTTGGCGGCCGATCCGGAAGCACGCTACTCCATGGAAGAGTTGTCGATCGCCGATGCCTTCGATTCGCTGCCGGAGGACATGAAGCGCCGTCTCGCCGCACGTGCCGAGCGGCACGACGTGACCGACGTGACGGACGTCAACGACGAGGTGGGCGAATGAGCTCACGCCGTACGATTGAAGTGGCCCTCGGCACCAGCGGACTCGACGCGAACGGCATGCCGTTGCGCGCACCGCTGGTCGCGCAGGGCGGCAAAGCGGTCGCCCTCGACGCGCCGGTGATAGGGCCCGAGCCCGAGATGGGCTCCGACCACATGCTGATCAACATCGGTCCGCAGCACCCGGCGACCCACGGCGTATTGCGTCTGGTGCTCGAACTGGATGGCGAGACGGTGGTGCGTTGTATTCCGCACATCGGCTATCTGCACTGCGGTTTCGAGAAGATCGGCGAGTATCGTCAGTACAACCAGATCATCCCGTGGACCGATCGCGAGGACTATCTCAACTCGCCGGGCAACAACGTCGCCTTCGTGCTCGGCGCTGAGCGGCTGTTCGGCGTGGGCATGACCGATCGATGCAAAGTGCTGCGCGTCATCCTCATGGAATTGTCGCGCATCATCTCACACCTGGTCTGGCTCGGTACGACGTCGGTGGACCTTGGCGCGTTCACGCCGTTCCTGTGGTTGTATCAGGAGCGTGAGAACGTGTACAACCTGCTCGAAGGCTGGGTGGGGGCGCGCCTCACCACCACCGCGACGCGCGTTGGTGGCATGGCGGCCGACATCCCTGATGGCTGGCTCGACGGATTGCGGGCGTTTCTCCGCGGCTTTCCGAAGACGCTGGAAGAATCGGTGCGCATGCTCGAAACCAATGCCATCTGGGCTGGACGGACGGTCGGTCTGGGCGCCATGAGTGCGCAGGAAGCGGTGAACGCCGGCCTGTCCGGTCCGATGCTTCGCGCTTCGGGCGTGGCGTACGACGTGCGCAAGGACTTTCCGTATCTCGACTACGAGACCTACGACTTCGACGTGGTGGTCGGCACGGCCGGTGACGTCTACGATCGCTTCTTGGTCCGCGTGGAAGAGATGCGCCAGAGTGTGCGTATTCTCGAACAGGCGCTACAACGGTTACCCGACGGACCCGTGAACATCAACGACCCTCGCCTCATTCTGCCGCCCAAGCACAAGGCGACGAGTGAGATGGAATCGATGATCCACCACTTCAAGCTCGTCATGGAAGGCCCGCGTCCCCCCGCCGGCGAATGCTACGTGCCGGTCGAAAGCCCGAAGGGTGAGAAGGGGTACTACATGGTCAGCGATGGCACGTCGAAGCCGGTGCGCTGGCGCATTCGTCCGCCCTCGTTCGTGAACCTGTCGGCGATTCCGAAGATGGTGGAAGGACATTTGCTGTCGGACGTGATCGCGATCAACGCGAGCATCGACATCGTGATGGGAGAGATCGACCGGTGAGTCATGGACCTTCCGCCAATGGTGGCGCACTCGTCGCGGCCCCGCCGCATGGTACGCACCACGATGAACCGCACGCGCCCGTGTTCGTCGACGACGCACGCGTCGAACTCGATCGCATTCTGTCGCGTTATCCGACCAAGCAGGCGGCGTTGCTGCCAGCCTTGTGGATGCTGCAGGACGCCCGCGGCTGGGTGAGCGAGGGCGGCATCGAGGAAGTCGCCGCCGCGCTCGACATCACGCCGGCGTACGTGAAGGGCGTGGTGAGCTTCTACACCATGTACCATCAGCATCCCGTCGGTCGCCACTTCATCCAGGTGTGCACGACCACGCCGTGCAACGTGTGCGGCGCCGAAGATGTCGTGAAGTCGCTGCTCGAGCACACGGGATGTGGCGACCTCGGTCTCACCAGCGCCGATGGCCGCTTCACGGTCGTCGAAGTCGAATGCCTCGGCGCCTGCGGCTTCGCCACGCCGCTCATGATCAACAACGATTTTGTGGAATCGGTGACACCGGAGTCGGTGCCGCGGATTCTGGCGGAGCTGACGTAATGGGGTACCCGCATCCGTCGCATCCGCGTGAGACGCCGATCCTGTCCAAGTATTTCGGCGATCCGGAGGCGCGTACTCTCGCTGGGTGGCGTGCGCGTGGTGGGTATGAGGCGCTCGAAAAGGCGCTCAGCACCGACCCGCAGGAGTTACAGACCGTGGTGAAGGATTCCGGCCTGCGCGGTCGGGGTGGTGCCGGCTTTCCG
>NZ_JBILKJ010000029.1:0-32428 GCF_044376735.1 Gemmatimonas sp. | reverse complement strand
TCCGTCCGTTGTATCGACCGAATTCCTTTTGAGGTTGACCATGCACGTCCTCCGGAACGCTCGGACATCAGGCGTCGTGTGAAGTCGTGAGCTACCATCCAAACGCGATTCTTCGGCGGGCGCGGTTCGCTCGCGTGCTGTGGTTCGCCTCCTTCCTGGCACTGGGTGGCGCGTTCTTTCGTGCGCAGGTGTTGCAGAATGCGGAGTACGTGCTCCAGTCGGAGAACAACCGGCTGCGTGAAGTGCCGCTGCCCGGCGCCCGTGGCACCATTTACGACCGACGTGGGGAAGTGATCGCCGAGAATCTGCCGGGGTATTCGGTGTCGATTCTCAGTCCGACGGAAGATTCGCTTCGCTCGGCGTTGACGACGCTCTCGCAAGTCATCCAGATCGACTCGGCGCAGCAGGAGCTCGCGGTGCGCCGCTTCCGTCGGGCGCGCACGCGGCCGGCCGTGATCTTCAACGATGCGTCGTTTCAAGTCGTGTCGGTGCTGGAGGAGCGTCGCGTCGAGTTTCCGGGGTTGATCATCCAAAGCTCGCCGAAGCGGTACTATCCCGATGGCGCGGCGATGGCCGCGCTTATCGGCTACACCGGCGAGATTTCTGAGGAAGATCTGTCGAAGCCGAAATACGAGAGCTACAAGTCGGGACAACAGGTCGGAAAGACTGGGCTCGAACTGCAGTACGAAGCGCAGTTGCGCGGGAAGGAAGGTCGACGGTTCGTCGAAGTCGATGCAAGCAATCGCGTGGTCCGCGACGCCGGCGTTCGTCCGGAAGAGCAGCCGGACGCGCCGCCCGCGCTTCGTACGAACATCGATCTCGACTTGCAACGCTATGCCCACGCGTATTTCGGCGACTCGCTACGGGGCGCCGTGGTCGCCCTCGATCCGAACACGGGGGGCGTGCTCACGCTGTACAGTGCCCCGAGCTACGACATCAATCGATTCATCGGCGGCGCGTCGCCGACGTTCTTTCGCCAATTGCAGGAAGACCCGCACAAGCCGCAGTTCAACCGTGCGGTCCGGGGCACCTACGCGCCAGCGTCCACCTGGAAGCTGGCAACGGCGGTGATCGGCATCGAGCGCGGGCTCGTCACGATGGACACGCGCATGCCGGTACCATGCACCGGCGGCTACTATTACGGCCGCGTCTTCAAGTGCTGGGACAAGCGCGGTCACGGTGACGTGACCCTGGCACAGGCCATCGCCAAGTCTTGCGATGTCTACTTTTACCAGCTCGGCCTGAAGATCGGCCTGACGAACTTGCTGGCCGGCGGCGTCTCGTTGGGGTTCGGTGACCGGACCGGCATCGACCTTCCCAACGAGGGGCGGCCGCAGTGGCCGGCCGATACCCGTTACTTCGACAAACGCTACGGCGCTCGCGGCTGGAACCGTTCGGTGGTGCTGAGTCTGTCGATCGGCCAGGCCAACAACGCACAGACGCCGCTAAGCATGGCGCGCTTTTATACGGCGCTTGCCACCGATGGCCGCGCGGCGACCCCGCAGATCGTGGCGCGTACGCCCGAGCGTCAGCAGATCCTCAATCTCGATGCCGAGCAGCTGAAGGGCATTCAGATGGCCCTCGCCGACGTCGTGGCTCGCGGCACCGCTGCCGGCGCGCAAATTCAAGGGCTGACCATTGCTGGAAAGACCGGTACCGCCCAGGTGAACGGGCAGCTCGACAACGCGTGGTTCGTGGGCTACGCACCGGCGAACGATCCGAAGATTGTCGTCGCCATCATTATCGAAGAGGGGCTGCACGGCTCCACGGCGGCTCGCGTCGCGACGAAGTTGATGGAGCGGTACCTCAAGGCGCGGTTGACGATGACCGCGCTCGTCACCGACTGAGGCCGCGAAACCATGGCTGGGAGCTCCGTGTTGCGTCGACAGAGTGTCGACATTCCGTTGCTGGTGATTGCGTTGTTATTGACGGGTTTTGGTATCGCCATGGTCTTTTCGGCCGGGCAGATCGACAGCCCGAGCCCGATCATCGAAAACGCCTGGAAGCGGCAGCTTGGTTGGTTCGGCGCGGCGCTAGTCGCGACGTGGATCATCTCGCGTGGGTCGGTGCGCTTGATCGAATGGACTGCGTGGCCACTGTATGCCGTGAGTTGTACCCTCTTGCTGCTGGTCCTGTTCGTCGGTACCGGGGCGGGAACCGCGTCCAGTGTCAAAGGGTGGCTGAGTATTGGTGGCGTCCGGATCGGACAACCGGCCGAACTGGCCAAACTGGCCACGACGCTGATGCTGGCGCGCGTGCTCGCCGCGCAGCGTGAATCGATGCGATCGCTGGTTGATCTGTGGCGACCGCTCCTCGTCGTCGGGGTGCCGTGGCTGCTGGTGATGGCCCAGCCCGACCTGGGCACCGGCATCGTCTTCATCGGCATATGCTTCGCCATGCTCTTCTGGGCCGGCGTGCCGTGGCCGTTGTTGCTGCTGCTGGCCAGCCCCGGGATCAGTCTCGTGCTGGCGTTCAGCACCGGTGTCTGGGGCGCCTGGTTCCTGATCCTGGTGGCGCTGGTGCTGTGGTACCGGCCCTACCTTCTGGAAGGGGTCGTGATCGTGGTGATGAACGTGATCATGGGAGGCGTGGCGCCGATCCTGTGGGACACACTGAAGCCCTACCAGAAGAATCGTCTGCTGGTCTTTCTCGACCCGAATGTCGATCCGCAGGCCTCCGGCTATCATGTCACCCAGAGCAAGGTGGCCATCGGTTCGGGCGGCCTGTTCGGGAAGGGATTCACGCTGGGCAGTCAGAAACGCCTCAAGTTTCTGCCCGAGCGACACACCGACTTTATCTTCTCGGTGGTCGGTGAGGAGCTCGGCTTCGTCGGCGTCAGTATCGCGCTCGCGCTGTTTCTCGCCCTGTTCCTGCGCAGTACGCGCGTGGCCTCGCGGGCCAACGATGCCTTTCCGAGTCTCGTGGCGTTTGGGCTGGTGTCCGCGTGGTTCGTGCACGTCATGGTCAACGTCGGTATGACGTTGAATCTCATGCCGGTCACGGGTATACCGCTGCCGTTTTTCAGCTACGGTGGGTCGTTCCTGCTGGTCAGCTGGACGGCTGTCGCCGTCCTCCTCCGAATCTCCGCCGAAGGGCGCGGTCAGCCGGACGCGATCGGGCTCTGATCGATCGGGACACCAATCTTGCCCGGGCGCAAGGTCTAGCCTTCGCGGGCGGGACCGCCAACATTAGTACTCTATGGCCTGGTTCCGGAAGGAGAAAAAGCCCCGACTGCTGCGGCGCGAGCGCCTCGAAATTCCCCCTGATACCTGGGAGAAGTGCGAGGCATGCGGTCATACGGATATCCGCGACAAGTTCCTGCGGAATCTCAACGTCTGTCCCGCGTGCGATTTCCACCGCCGCGTTCGGGCGTGGGATTACGCGGCGATGCTGCTTGATGAGGGCACGACTGTTGAAGTGGGGAGTGAGCTGCGCTCCGTCGACCCGCTCGGCTTCCCCGACTATCCCGCCCGCCTGAAGCGCGCCCTCACGAACGCGGGCGACAGCGATGCCATTCTCACCGTCGTGGGGCTCCTCGAGGGGCTGCCCGTCGGGATCGGGATCATGGATTTCGCCTTTATGGGGGGATCGATGGGTTCGGTGGTCGGTGAGAAGATCGCGCGACTCGGGCAGCGGTCGCTCGAGAAGAAGCACCCACTGGTCATCATCTGTGCGTCGGGCGGCGCGCGTATGCAGGAGGGTATCCTCTCCCTGATGCAGATGGCGAAGACGTCGGCGGTGTTGTCGCAGCTGGCCGAACGTCGCATTCCGTACATCTCGGTGCTGACCAATCCGACGACGGGTGGCGTGAGCGCCAGTTTCGCCATGCTCGGCGACGCGATACTGGCGGAGCCCGGTGCGGTGATCGGCTTCGCAGGACCGCGGGTCATCAAGCAAACGTTGGGGCAGGACCTGCCCGAAGGATTCCAGACGGCGGAGTTCCTCGTCGAGAAGGGGATGGTGGATCAGGTCGTGCATCGGAAGGAGCTTCGCGATACACTCTCGCGGCTCATGCGGCATATGACGGGGCGTCCCGCGTCGGCGGGGCACACGCAGGACAGCTGACGTCGAATCCGCTCGCCCCTCCGCCGCCGTCGGCCGCGGACCGGGCCTCGATGGCCGATGCGGCATATCACGATGCGCTCCGCCGGCTGTTCGCGCGCACCGGCGGCGCGTGGCGGCTCGGCCTCGAGCGTGTCTCGGAGTTGCTAGCGCTCCTCGGCAACCCTCAACGCGCGTACCCCGTCTTTCATGTGGCGGGTACGAACGGGAAGGGCAGTACGGTCGCCACGCTCGACGCCCTGCTGCGTGGATCGGGGCTGCGCGTTGGTCGGTACACGTCGCCGCACCTCGTCGATTTCGCGGAGCGGCTGGTCGTGGACGGGGCGCCGATGCCCCACGATGCGATTACTGCGTGGCTGACCCAGTGGGAGCCTGAGTTGACGCGTCTGGGCGCCACCTTTTTCGAAGCGACGACGGCGATGGCCCTCGATTGGTTCTCGGCGCAGCGGGTTGATGTGGCGATCGTGGAGGTTGGTCTGGGTGGTCGGCTCGATGCCACGAACACCGTCGAGCCGCTCGCGGCCGCGGTGACGCAGATTGGCTTTGACCACCTCGAGTTTCTCGGCGATACGCTCGAGTTGATCGCTGGCGAGAAGGCTGGCATCTACAAAAGGGGCGCGGTCGCGGTCGTCGGCGAGGCGCGGCCGTCCATTTGCGCGCACCTCACGGCGCACGCCGAGTCGGTGGGGGCCCGCGGCGTGCTGGTCACCGGTCGTGACTGGGAAGTGCGCGACATCGTGGTCGGCGCGTCCGGCACAAGCTTTACGCTGGTCACGACAGACGGCGAGCGTCGCCTGACGACGCCGTTGATCGGCGAGTTCCAGGCGCACAACGCGGCGGTGGCGCTGGCGATGTTGCGCGGAGCGGGCGGGCGGTGGCTGGAGATCGAGCGGAATGCCTCCGCGCTCCTCCCCGCGGTGCGGCTCGCCGGTCGTTTTCATCACGTCGCTCCGTGGTTGTTCGATGTGGCACACAACGCGGATGGCGCGGCCACTGTGGTTGCCAACCTCCTCGACGTCGGCGCGCCGTTACCGGTGAGTGCGGTCGTGTGCGTGCTGCGCGACAAGGACTGGGCTGGGATTCTCCAGGCAGTGGCACGGGTCGCGACGCACATCGTGGTTACGATGGCTCCCACGGCCCCGGTGGCGCGCGCCTGGAACCTGGATGAGGTCACGGCGTGGGCTGAGTCCGAGGGCCTGCCCGTCCAGCGGGTCGACAATTTTGCGCTAGCGCTCGATCGGGCGCGGGCGCAAGCGGCCACCGTCCTCGTGACGGGCTCATTTCATACAGTTGGTGATGCCATGGAGCGGTTGCAGGTCGATCCGCTCGCTCGGTAACTTTCGCAGATGCCATCAAAGCTCCTCCCGGGTTTTCGAGATTTCTATCCCGAGCCGTTCGCCGAGCGAGCCCACATCTTCGACACCTGGCGCCGCATCGTGCGGCGCTATGCGTTTCAGGAGTATGATGGGCCACCGCTCGAACCGCTCGAGCTTTATACGCAGAAGAGCGGCGACGAGATCGTCGGTCAGCTATTCGATTTCGTCGACAAGGGCGGGCGCGCGGTTGCCATGCGTCCCGAGATGACGCCGACGTTTGCCCGCATGGTCGGCGCGCGCGCTCAGACGCTGCGCAAGCCAGTGCGCTGGTTCTCGATGCCGCAACTGTTCCGTTACGAGCGTACGCAGAAGGGGCGGCTCCGCGAGCACTTCCAGCTCAATGTCGACATCGTCGGTGAAGCGGACGTGCTCGCCGACGCTGAACTGCTATCGGTCGCCGTGGAAATCATGGCCGCCTTCGGGCTGACCGCAGCTGACGTACGCGCACGGGTGAGTGATCGCCGATTGCTGAATGGCTTGCTGGCGCACCTCGCCATCGACGAGGCGACGTGGGTGGCCGTGTACGCCGTACTCGACAAACTGGAGCGCCAGCCGCAGGAGATCTCGGCGGAAAAGCTCTCCGCGGCCGGCTTGTCCGCGCCGACGGTCGACGCAGTGCTCGGCTTCGCCACCCTCGACTTTGCTGCGCTCCAGTCCCGCTACGGCCACGCGCCTGAGGTGGCGCCGCATGTCGAGCGATTCGCACAGTACGTGGCGCACTGCGAGGCGCTCGGGATTGCTGAGTGGCTCCGCTTCGACCTGACAATCGTACGTGGTCTCGCCTACTACACGGGCATCGTATTCGAGCTCTTTGACAACGTTGGCGAGTTCCGTGCGATCTGCGGGGGCGGCCGGTACGACAACCTGCTCAAGTCGCTCGGTGGCACCGACCTCCCGGCCCTCGGCTTCGGGATGGGCGATGTGGTGCTGGGTGAGCTGCTCAAGGCACGCGGGTTGATGAAGGCACCCGCGCCGGTCGTGGCGCTGTGGATCGCGCAGGCCCCCGATGACGCGTCGTATCCGGCGGCGATGCTGCGGGCCGCAGCGCAGTTGCGGGCCGCGGGGCACGCGGTGGAGTTCGCGCTGCGTGAGCAGAGACTGGAGAAACAGCTAGAGGCCGCCAGAAGGGTGGGCAGCCTCGCTACCATCGTGGTAGAGGGATCGGGTGACGCCGTGACGTACCGCGCACGCGCAGCCGCGGCGCCGCACGGCGGCGCACCAGACGTGATTGTGCATTCCCTTGATGCCCTGAGCGCGTGGGCATCGTCGACGTTGAATCGAACGGATACCATCCATGAGTGACGACAAGAAGCTGACCACGCGCGCCGACAATTTCAGCGAGTGGTACAACGAGTTGGTCCTGCGCTCGGAACTCGCCGACTACTCGCCGGTGCGCGGCTGCATGGTGATACGCCCGCACGGGTACGGAATCTGGGAGCGCATGCAGCGCGCGCTCGACGACATGTTCAAGGCCACGGGCCACGTGAACGCGTATTTCCCGCTGTTCATTCCGGAGAGCTTTCTCTCGAAGGAAGCGGAGCACGTGGAAGGCTTCGCTCCGGAATGCGCGGTCGTCACGATGGGCGGTGGCAAGGTGCTCGAGGAACGTCTCGTCGTGCGCCCCACGTCGGAGACGATCATCTACTCGATGTTCGCAAAGTGGGTGCAGAGCTATCGCGACCTGCCGTTGCTCTACAATCAATGGGCCAACGTGGTCCGCTGGGAAATGCGGACGCGGTTGTTCCTGCGCACCATGGAATTCCTGTGGCAGGAAGGCCACACTGCTCACGCCACGCACGACGAGGCCGAAGAGGAGACGCGCCGCATGCTGGGCGTGTACCGCGAGTTCATGGAAGGCTACATGGCCATGCCCGTGATCACCGGTCAGAAGACGGATTCGGAGAAGTTTGCCGGTGCGCTCCGCACGTATGCCTGTGAAGCGATGATGCAGGACAACAAGGCGTTGCAGGCGGGCACCTCACACAACCTCGGGCAAAACTTCGCGAAGGCCTTCGACCTCAGCTTCCAGAACGAGCAGGGTGAGCAGGCGTTCGCGTGGAACACCAGCTGGGGCGTATCGACGCGCATGATCGGTGGCCTCGTGATGACACACGGCGACGATGCGGGGCTGCGCCTCCCGCCCAAGCTGACGCCGATCCAGATGGTGATCGTGCCCATCTGGAAGACCGAGGACGAACGTGCAGCCACGGTGGAGATGGCCAAGCGTATCGCCGACGATCTGGGGAGCTTCAAGCGCCCCGACCATGAGCGGATTCGCGTGCACGTCGACGACCGCGTCGGCGTCAAGCCGGGGGCGAAGTACTATCACTGGGAGCTTCGCGGCATCCCGCTGCGGATGGAGATTGGCCCGCGTGATCTGGCGTCAAACACCGGCATGCTGGCGCGTCGCGATACGCGTGAGAAGCGCTCGATCAGCTTCGACACGCTACGCACGGAGTTGCCCGTGGTGCTTGACACGATTCAGGCGGATATGCTGGCGGCCGCCCGTGCCCGCGTCGAAGCGAATACGATCCGCGAGCGGATCAGCTACGGCCGGTTCAAGGAAGTGATGGATGGCCCGGGTGCGTTCGTGTATGCCGGATGGAACGGTGATCCCGCCGTGGAGCAGCAGGTCAAGGAGGAGACCAAGGCGACGATCCGAGTCATCCCCGACTTGGAGTTCCGCTCGCCAGAAGCGCCGACGACGTGTATGGTGACGGGCGAGCCCGCGAAGTACGAGGTCCTGTGGGCTCGATCGTACTGAACGGCGCGATGTCCTCGTCGGAATCCGTCCACGCGTTTCCACGGCGTGGGGGAGTCCTGCATGCGGAGCAGGTTCCCATCCCGGCAATTGCCGCGGCCGTGGGCACGCCCACATACGTGTACTGCGCAAATACGATCAGGGCGCGTCTGGAGCGGCTTGAACACGCGTTCGCGAGCGTGCCCCATCGCATTCACTTCGCGATGAAGGCGAACTCGAATCTTGCCGTACTCCGCTTGATGCAGGAGCTCGGGGCTGGCGTCGATATCGTGTCCGGCGGCGAGCTGTTTCGCGCCCGTGAGGCCGGATTCACCGGCCGTGATGTGGTGTTCAGCGGCGTCGGCAAGACCGTGCGCGAGATCGAGCAGGCGCTCGAGGCACAGGTCCTGCTGATCAACGTCGAGTCGGAAGCAGAGCTGGTGACGATCGACGCTGTGGCGGGCCGGCAGGGTGTCGTGGCACCCATCGCGATCCGGGTCAACCCCGAGGTGACCGTCGCTACGCCGCACGCCTACATCAAGACCGGCGAAAAGGGGCAGAAGTTCGGCATTCCACGAGACGATGTGTCCCGCCTCGTGGCGATGGTGCACAAGCTGCCGCATGTGGCGCTGCGCGGCC
Organism: Gemmatimonas sp.; assembly: GCF_044376735.1. Taxonomy (GTDB): domain Bacteria; phylum Gemmatimonadota; class Gemmatimonadetes; order Gemmatimonadales; family Gemmatimonadaceae; genus Gemmatimonas. The sequence goes on along the minus strand of NZ_JBILKJ010000029.1, from coordinate 23,611 downwards.
TTGGCATGCATCTCGGGTCGCAAATCGGCAACGCCGATCCCATGCGGGACGCCTTGCCACGGCTGCTCGACGCCATTGCCTTCGCCCGCGCCGATGGCCACCCCATTGCCTTTCTGGATGTGGGTGGCGGGTTGTCCGTTCCCTATCACGCAGATGAGCGGGACGCCGACGTGAACGACTACGCAGCGATCGTGCTCTCCGCGGCCCGCGAGACGGGGCTGACGTTGCTGCTTGAGCCGGGACGGTTCCTGGTGGCCGAAGCCGGCGCGCTCATTACCGAGGTGCTCTACCGAAAGCATGCCGCCGGCAAGGACTTTATCGTGACCGACGCCGGCATGAATGACCTGATCCGACCGGCACTGTATCAGGCATACCATCGCATCGACGCGGTGGAGTCCCTCGACGGAACCGTCATCGCCGACGTCGTCGGCCCGATCTGTGAATCGGGGGACTTCTTCGCGAAGGAACGGCCGATGCCGGACGTGGCAGCAGGCGCCTTGCTCGCGGTGCACACGGCGGGCGCGTACGGCTACACCATGTCGTCCAACTATAACTCCCGTCCGCGTCCCGCCGAGGTGATGGTGGATGGCGATCGCTTTGCCGTGATCACCGAGCGCGAACGGCTCGAAGACCTCGTACGCCTCGAGCGTGCGCACCTCCAGTGGAGAACTGCCTGATGCGGATCGGCTTACTGTCGGATACCCATGACCGCGTGCCTGCTGTCCGGGAGCTGCTCACGCAGATGATCGCCGGGGGCGTGTCGATCGTGATGCATGCTGGCGACTACTGCTCCCCCTTTACGTTGCAGCCGTTCCACGACCTGTCGATCCCGCTGTTGGGTGTCTTCGGGCGAAACGACGGCGACCACGACGCGCTGCAAGCGGCGGCGAAATCGGGGTTTGGAGCGACCGAACTGTATGAGTCACCACACAGCTTCGATCTCGGCGGCAAGTCGGTGCTGCTCATCCATGATCTCGCCGACGTGCACCAGCGGTCTATTGATCGACATGAGGTGGTGGTCCACGGCTTCACCCACGTCCCCGAGATGAAGTCTCGCGGTGATTCGCTACTCGTGAATCCGGGAGAAGGGTGCGGCTGGCTGCATGGTGCACCGACAGGTGCCATTCTCGATCTCGACACGAAGGCCGTCGAGTTTCTCAAGCTTATCGGTCCGGAGTGGAAGTACTGATGAACAGCCGTATCCTGATCCTCGATTGCGGTTCGCAGTTTACGCAGCTGATTGCGCGGCGGGTGCGCGAAGCCCGCGTCTATTCCGAGATCCACCCGCCATCGCAATCGTTGGAATGGATTCGCGCGTGGAAGCCGGATGGCATCATTCTCTCCGGTGGCCCCAGCTCGGTGACCGACGACGCTGCGCCGACGATCGCGCGTGCGCTCCTCGACGTCGCGCCCGTCCTCGGCGTATGCTACGGCATGCAGCTGATCGCCCATCTCGAGGGCGGCGCCGTCGTCGGTGGCGGTCGGCGCGAATACGGGCGCGCCGAGGTCACGGTTGATGAGCCCTCGGGACTGTTCAGCGGCTTCGATGCCGGCGAGCGGACCACCGTGTGGATGAGCCATGGCGATCATGTGGAACAGGTGCCACCCGGCTACGTCGCAACCGCGCACAGCGGCAACACCTTGGCGGGATTCCGCCACACGACGCGTCCGATTCACGCGGTCCAGTTTCATTCCGAGGTCGCGCACACGGTGCGCGGCGCCGAGATCATCCAGAACTTTCTGTTCGGCGTATGCGGCTGCACACCCGATTGGACACCGGGCCACTTCATCGATCAGGAGGTCGCGAAGATCCGTGAGCTGGTCGGCGAGAAGCAGGTGATCTGCGGACTGTCTGGCGGTGTGGATTCCAGCGTGGCGGCGGCGTTGGTGCACAAGGCGATTGGCGACCAGCTTACCTGCATCTTCGTGGATACCGGCCTCCTCCGCCTGCACGAGCGTGAGCAGGTCGAGCGCACGATGCGCGCGCATCTCGGCATCAAGTTGATCACCGTCCGCGCGGAGGATCGGTTTCTCAACGGACTGGCCGGCGAAGGTGATCCCGAGAAGAAGCGAAAGATCATCGGCCACACGTTTATCGATGTGTTCGAGGATGCGGCGGCCGATGCGGGACAGGGGGCCGAGTTCTTGGTGCAGGGTACGCTGTATCCCGATGTGATCGAGTCGGTGAGCGCGAAGGGCGGTCCGTCGGCCACAATCAAGACGCACCACAATGTGGGTGGCCTGAAGCCGGACATGAAGTTTCGCCTGATCGAACCGCTACGCGAGCTGTTCAAGGACGAGGTGCGTAATGTCGGCCGAGAGCTCGGTCTTCCCGAAGAGATGGTGGGACGGCATCCGTTCCCGGGTCCGGGGCTGGCTATTCGCGTGCTCGGCGAGGTTACGCCGTATGCCGTCGACATCCTTCGTCGAGCTGACGCGATCTATCTCGAGGAGATCCGAGCCGCCGGACTGTATCAGGAGATCTGGCAGGCCTTCGCGGTCTTTCTGCCGGTCCGCTCAGTGGGCGTGATGGGTGACGGGCGGACGTATGAGCATGTCATCGCGTTGCGTGCCGTCACCAGCACCGACGGTATGACGGCCGACTGGTTCGCGTTCCCTCACGAGGTGCTGGGACGGATCTCGAACCGGATCATCAATGAAGTCGATGGCGTGAACCGAGTGGTCTACGACATCAGCTCGAAGCCGCCGGCGACGATCGAGTGGGAGTAGCGCGCGAGGCGTGAGCCGGATCGATACGCGCTCCGTTCATGGCGCGCTTGAGGCGGCAGACGGCTACCACTCGGCCGTCGAGGGCGGTGTCTCTTCGGCACCCGGCAGCTGAGCGTGCGTACGCCGTGCTCGATCACGGCACCGTGACGGTCCACACACCGGCGAATGCGCTCGCGGATTGCGAGTCGTCGCGAATCATCTGGGGAGACACCACGCATGGCACACGGACGGTGCACGACGGAGAGGCGTGTGATGCCGGGGTCGATCACCCTGGTTGAGGACGTACGGGAAGCACGTGGTGTTGGCGCACAGCCGCACGAATCGCTGCCGGTGATCTTTCCTCTACGCGCCGATGTGTCCACCGGTCCCAGCGGTGGAGTTTCCGGCACGATCGAGATCGGCAGTCTCTCTCGTGGGCCGCGCCTGCTTCGTGAGGCTCGTGCGTTGGTGTCCTCCGCGACACGCGCCACCGGTTGAGCGTGGCCGTCGAGCCCGGCCGGGACTGGCGCAGCGACCTGTATGACATGGCGCGATTGGCTCTGCCGGTCGTGTTCATCAATCTCGGTATTCAAGCTATGGGCGTTATCGATGCGCTCATGGTGGGAAAGCTCGGCGGGGCCGCGATCGCGGCGGTCGCACTAGGCAACTTCTATTTTTTCAACGCCAGCGTGTTCGGCATGGGCCTTTTGTGCGCCATCGATCCCGTCGTCGCGCAGGCGGTCGGCGCCGGCGATCACGATGGCGTCGCGCGCGGCGTGCAGCGTGGGTTCGTCCTGGCGGCGCTCGTGTCCGTCGTCGTCCTGTTGGCACTGCTGCCCGTCGAATGGATGCTGCTGCGGCTCGATCAACCACTCGAAGTAGTTAAGGACACGGCGGTGTACACACATCGGCGTGCGCTGGCGATCGTGCCATTCTTCGCCTTCACCGTATTCCGGCAGACGCTGCAGGCAATGGGCCCCGTTCGGCACATTCTCATCGCGGCGGCGATTGCGAATGTTGTGAACGTGATCGTGAATTGGCTGCTGATTTTCGGTAATGCGGGCGCGCCCGCGCTTGGTGTGGAGGGCGCGGCCTATGCGACGGCCGCGTCGACCTGGGTGATGGCGCTTGTGCTCCTGGCCTCGGCGTGGCCGCTGCTGCGTCCGGCAATTCTCCCGTGGCGCCGTGAGACACTGCATACGGCTCCATTCCTGCGCATGTTGCGTATCGGTCTCCCGATCGGAGTGCAGTGGTTCTTCGAGAGCTTCGCATTCGGAATCACGGCGCTCTTCATGGGCTGGATGGGCACGGCGTCACTCGCCGGCCATGAGATCGCGCTGAACATGGCGGCGATGACATTCATGGTGCCGCTCGGCATTTCCGGTGCCGCCGCCGCCGTGGTGGGTCGGGCCATTGGACGCGGCGACATGCCATCCGCTCGGCGCGACGCGGTGGCGGCGATCGTCTGCGGCGGCGGCGTGATGTGCCTCAGCGGTGTGCTGTTCGTACTGGCGCCAGAATGGCTCGCCACTCGCTATACGACGGAGGCAGCGACCGTGTCCGTCGCGGTCTCGCTGATTCCGCTGGCGGGGATGTTTCAGGTCTTCGACGGTCTTCAGGCCGTGACCAGTGGCGTGCTCCGAGGCACGGGGGACACCCGCGTGCCCGCCATGCTTCACCTGGTTGCGTTCTGGGGCGCCGGCATTCCACTCGGCGCGTATCTGGGATTCCAGACGCCGCTGCGCGAACGGGGACTCTGGTTGGGACTGGTTGCCGGACTCGCCGCCGCCGCGCTCCTACAAAGCTTGCGAGTGGCGCATCGTCTGCGATTGGATATTGGCCGCGTCGTCGTTGATCACTGAGGGGCACCCGACGACGACGCTGGCGCTGCGCGCGCTGCCGACCAATGGAATGTGGTCGCCCGCGCCCGCCGTTTACACGCGCTTTTCTTCGAGCAATGCCATGAAGTCCGCCGAAGACGTGATCTCCAGTAGACGGCCCGGGACGTCGCTCTCCTTGCTGAACTGCGCGATCTTCCCGAGTACCGGCAGGTACTGGTTCGAGACCTCGAGCGGCGGCGCGACAATGAGGAAGAAGAAGTTGACGGGCTTGTCGTCGATGGCCTTGAAGTCGACCCCGTCCTTCTTGCGGCCGAACGCCACGCGAAGACGGTTGACGACGAGGCTGCGGCAATGCGGGATCGCGATTCCACGGCCAATGCCGGTGGAACCGAGATTTTCGCGCCGCTTGAGCATCTTGAACAGCATGCCCTCGGATTTCTCATCGAGCTTGAGCAGCCCGATCAGTTCCTTGAGAATTTCGTCCTTGCTCGTACCCTGAAGCTCGAGCTGGACAGCGTCTTCGGAGAAGAACTCGCGCAGTTCCATAGCCTTGTATCCTAACCACGGGGACGCCGCTGTCAAACCTCCGCGTTGCTCGCCCGACGGGACCCCGCTAGCTTCAACCCCATGCCCCGCAAGACGTTTCCCTTCCGTGTGCCCCATTCGGTGCCACTGTATCTCGCGCCGATGGCGGGCGTGTCGGAATCTCCCTTCCGGCGTTTGTGTCATGCGCATGGCGCCGACGTGGTGGTGACCGAGTTCCTCTCGGCCGAAGGCATCCGGCGCGAGAACGAAGCGACGATCAGCAAGTTGCGCTTTTCGCCCGACGAGCACCCTATCGGCGTCCAAATTTTCGGGGCGGACCCCGCCGCCATGGCCGATGCGGCCGCGCTGGTGACGGACCTCTTCATGCCTGACTTCGTCGACATCAATTTCGGCTGTCCGGTCAAGAAGGTCGTCCGGCGAAACGGCGGGTCGGGCTGCCTGCGCGATCTCGCTCTGGTGCAGGAGATCATCCGCGCCGTATCTCGGGCCACACCGCTTCCTGTCACGTGCAAGATCCGCAGCGGCTGGAGCGAGGAGATGCGCGATCCCGTGGGAATCGCCTTGCGCTGTCAGGACGCGGGTGCGCGGGTGCTGGCGCTGCACGCGAGGACGCGGACGCAGATGTACACGGGGCAGGCGAATTGGGACGAGATCGCCAAGGTGGCCGAGGCGCTCGATATCCCCGTGCTTGGCAACGGCGACATCAAGACCGCTGCCGATGCGAAGCGCATGCTCGACCACACGCGGGCCGATGGCATCATGCTTGGACGTGGCTCGTACGGCCAGCCTTGGGTATTCAAGCAGGCCCGGGCGCTGTTCGAGGGCCAACCGATGCCGGAGACTCCTGGCGTTCATGAGCGATTCGCCGTCGCCCTCGATCACGCGCGGCTCGTTCAGGACTACGAGGTGGACGCCATCGGCGCCGCCCTCGAGTTCCGAAAACACTTGGGCTGGTACGTGAAGGGATTGCCGAACTCAGCCGACCTTCGGAAGCTGCTGCATCAGGTTCGCGACTTCAGCGAGGTGGAGGCGATCTTCTCGAACTACCTGCTGCACTACGAGGAATACCGGGCACAGCGCCTTGCGGCGATCGATCCGGACGTCGCGGAGTTGACCTGCGAGGCGGCCTGAGCGCGGCGTGGTTCGACGGGCTGCGGCAGTTGCGGGAACCCTCGGTACTAGTCTAGTGTACGGTGTTGTGTAGGACCGTTAGCCGGGGGTGACTGGCTTCGACGGGGTTGGTGAAGCTCTGGTTGCGTGCCCAGGTCCTCGAGCACCTGGTAAAACACTCGGGAAAATTCCAATCGCGAACAACAACCTCGCGCTCGCCGCCTAACCTTCGGGTTACCGGCAGTGCTCACAAGGCAGCCCGCCCGGGGCGGCATGTGAGTATCGAAAATCTGGGCTAGTCCGATGTCACGCCTGCGGGCGTTGGGCGAAACTTTAGCTGGCTTGTCTGGACGTGGGCTTTCTGTTGGCCAGCGGACAGAGACCTCAATCAACAGAATACGCACGTAGACGCTGGGGTCGATTCAGTCTCGGACAGGGGTTCGATTCCCCTCACCTCCACTTGGGCGCCTCACCGCATTCGCGGTGGGGCGCTTTTGTTTCATCGGCCACTGCGAGGGGGGCGGTCGAGCATGAGAGCGCGGGCAGGGTACTGAGTACTCGCGCCCTGAACTTGTAGTTGTCCACCGTGATGGTGTGGCGCGGCGTGACGAGCGGCGGATCATCCAGATGCGCCAATTCCTCGCCCGAGACGACTCGAGTCAGATCGGCCAGTTGCCGCCAACCGCCTCATTGCGGTCGAAGTACACGAGGTTGGCGAATCCTGCGTCGAGCCATTTCATCGCGGCCACGATGCCGGATGGTCCGGCCCCGATCATGGCAAAGTGTGCGTCACGCGGCAACATGGTCAGGCAAGGGCAGCGTGCGCTGCCGCCAAACGAGCGACCGGTACGCGATACGGAGAACAGGAGACATAGTCGAATCCGACCTGATGGCAAAACGCGACACTCTGCGGCTCGCCACCATGCTCGCCGCAGATGCCGACCTTCAGATCGGCACGCGTGGCTCGCCCATCGCGCACCGCCCAGCTGATCAGTTTACCCACGCCCTTCCGGTCAAGGACCTGAAACGGATCCTCGGCCAGGATGCCCTTCTCGATGTAATGCGGCAGGAAACGACCGGCGTCATCACGGCTCAATCCGAACGTGGTTTGCGTGAGGTCGTTGGTCCCGAATGAGAAGAAATCGGCTTCCGTCGCGATCTCGTCGGCCGTGAGTGCGGCACGCGGGAGCTCAATCATCGTGCCAATGAGGTACGGCACGCGCTCGCCCATGACACCCATGACCTGCTCGGCCGCACGCTCGATGATCTCCCGCTGATGACGCAGTTCGGTCACATCGGAAACCAACGGGACCATGATCTCTGGTTGTACATCGATTCCGCGACGATGCGTGCGTACGGCTGCTTCAAAGATCGCGCGCGCCTGCATCTCCGTGATCTCGGGATACACGATGCCGAGACGGCATCCGCGATGTCCGAGCATCGGATTCGTTTCGTGGAGAGCCGCGACGATGCGGGCCAGCTCCGGGCGGGAGAGCCCCAGCGACTGCGCCAACAACGTGGATTCCTCGCCACCGTGCGGAAGGAATTCGTGCAGCGGCGGATCAAGCAGGCGAATGGTCACAGGAAAGCCATCCATCGCCTGGAAAATTCCTTCGAAATCGGCGCGCTGCATCGGTAACAGCTTCTCCAGCGCCCGCCGCCGCCCGCCCAGATCGCGCGCAACGATCATCTCACGCATCGCCGTGATGCGCTCGCCCTCGAAGAACATGTGTTCCGTGCGGCACAACCCGATGCCTTCCGCGCCAAAGTTGCGCGCCACACGCGCGTCGCGTGGGGTATCCGCATTCGCCCGCACGCGCAGCCGGCGATCCTCGTCGGCCCAACCCATGAGCGTGGCGAATCCCCGATACGTCGGCGCGTCCGCCGCAGCGAGCGCACCATTGTTCACGCGCATGACCTCGCTCGGCTGCGTGGGAAGATCTCCCTCGAACACGCGGCCGGTTCCACCGTCGAGCGTGATCCAATCGCCTTCGTTGATCACGTGCTCCCCGATGCGCATGGATCGCTGCTCGTGGGAGATCTCGAGCGCGGCGCATCCCACGATCGCGCACTTTCCCATCCCACGGGCCACAACGGCTGCATGACTCGTCATCCCGCCGCGCGCGGTGAGAACCGCGCGCGCCGCCACGATTCCGTGAAAATCTTCCGGGGTCGTCTCTTCGCGCACCAGGATTACCTGCTCGCCGGCCGCGTGGCGCCGCTCAGCGACATCGGGGTCGAACACCACGATGCCGCTGGCTGCGCCGGGGCTGGCCGGCAAGCCGACCGCGAGGGCTGTCGCCCGCACGTCCGAGCTGATCACGGGATGGAGCAGCTGATCGAGCTGATTCGGTTGCATCCGCAGCACGGCCTCACGCTGTGAGATCAACCCTTCGTCCACCATGTCGAGCGCGATGCGGAGGGCGGCCGCCGTTGTACGCTTACCAGTGCGCGTCTGCAGCAAGTACAGCGTGCCGCGCTCGACGGTGAACTCGATGTCCTGCATGTCGCGGAAGTGCTGTTCCAAGCGATCCTGCGTGGCCATCAACGCGGTGTATGCGCCGGGCAGCATCGTCGCCATCTCGTCGATATGGAGCGGCGTGCGGATGCCTGCCACGACATCCTCGCCCTGCGCATTCACCAGGAACTCCCCGTAGAACCGACGCTCGCCGGTGGATGGATCACGGGTGAAGGCGACGCCCGTTCCGGAGTCTTCACCCATGTTGCCGAACACCATCGACACGATGTTGACGCCGGTGCCAAGGGAGTGGGAGATGCCATTCACCCGCCGATAATCGACCGCCTTCTTCAGCGTCCACGAATTCCACACGGACTCGATCGCGCCCCATAGCTGCACCTGAGGATCCATGGGAAAATCGCGTCCGGTGGTGAATCGGATAAGCTGCTGATACTCATGCACGAGCGTGCGCAGCGCCTCCGCGCTGAGCTCACTGTCCGTTGTCACGCCATTGGTGACGCGCTTGCTGCCGAGCAGTTGCTCGAACTTCCCAATCGGCACGCCGAGGACGACATCGGCGTACATCTGCAGGAAGCGGCGGTAGGAGTCGTAGGCGAAACGCGCGTTCCCACTCGCGCGGGCCAGTCCTTCGACGGTCTCGTCGTTCAGGCCAAGATTGAGAATCGTCTCCATCATCCCAGGCATGGAGACGGACGCACCGGAGCGCACCGACACGAGCAGCGGATTCGACGCATCGCCGAAGCGCTTACCGCTCACCTCCTCGAGTCGTTCGAGGGCGCCTGTCACTTCCAATCGAAAGGCGTCGTCAATCAGCCCATCGGCGAGATACGAGACGCTCCGATGGGCGGCAATGGTGAAGCCGGGGGGAACAGGAACACCGAGATTCGTCATCTCGGCGAGGTTTGCACCTTTCCCACCCAGAATCGTCTTCATGTCTCGCGTACCGTCAGCGCTGCCGTTGCCGAAAAAATAGACGGACCGGGACATTCCGCTCTCCAGTGCAGTGTGTGAAACGTGGATTAGGCGATGCTGAGAGGAAGACCAGCCGCGCTGCCGGCGCGTAACAGCTCGGGATCGCTCGGCGTCGCGGTCGGATATAGCCCAGAGAAGCAGGCGTGGCAGTATCCCCCGGGTCCTTCGGGCATCGCTGAGAGCATCCCGTCGATGGACAGATACCCCAGCGAGTCCACGCCGAGATGGCGGACGAGCTCCGCATGGGTCATTTGCGCGGCAATCAACTCTTCCCGACGCGGCGTATCGATACCGTAGTAACACGGGCTGATGATCGGCGCGCTCGACACGCGCATATGCACCTCACGCGCCCCAGCCGCCCGAACCAGCGACACCAAACCACGTGTAGTGGTGCCGCGCACGATCGAGTCGTCCACCATCACCACACTCTTTCCCTCGAGCAATTCGCGCACGGGATTGTACTTCACCTTGACCTTGGCATCGCGGCCGGCTTGTGTCGGCTGGATAAAGGTCCGCCCGATGTAGTGGTTCCGAATCAGGGCGAGTTCGTACGAGGTGCCGGATTCGTCTGCGAAGCCGAGTGCTGCCGAGTTCGAGGAGTCTGGTACCGCAAAGACAATATCCGCATCCGGCGCCGGGCATTCACGCGCGAGTTGACGACCGAGCGCGCGTCGCGACCGGTCTACGGAACCGCTGAACACGGCGCTGTCCGGTCGGGCAAAGTACACATGCTCGAAAACGCAGCGATTGATCGGAGCCGGCGGCAACGCCTGCACCGAACGGAGTCCGTGCGCGTCGACTGCGATGATCTCGCCTGGCTGCACTTCGCGATCGTAGGTTGCGCCGACGATGTCGAGGGCGCACGTCTCCGATGCAAAGACCCAGCCGTCCCCAAGCCGACCGATCACGAGCGGTCGCCACCCATGCGGATCGCGCGCCACCAGCACGGTTTCGTCGAGGACGATAAGCAGGCAATACGCGCCTTCAACGCCCTGCAACGCCTCTGCCACGCGGGCTTCAGGTGTCGTAGCCTGCGCCCTCGCGATGCGATGGACGATCGCCTCGGAGTCCATCGTCGACGAGAAGATCGCGCCACCGTCCTCCAGATCGCGTCGCAGTTCGACCGCGTTCGTCAGGTTGCCATTGTGGGCGAGTGCGATATGGCTTCGACGTACACGGGCGAGAATCGGCTGCGCATTCTCGATCGCCGAGGCACCGGCGGTGCTGTATCGCGTGTGACCGATTGCGATCGGCCCGCGCAACGATTCCATCTCGGCGTCGCCGAAACCTTCCGAAACGAGGCCCATTGCCCGGCTGACACGCGCATGCCGCGCGTCGTCGACGGCAACGATACCCGCCGACTCCTGACCGCGATGCTGAAGCGAGTACAAACCGAGTTGCGTCAGCGCTGCTGCGTCCCGAACTCCGTAGACGCCGAAAATACCACACATGGGAGAACTCCCGATCAGTCGTTGGTAGGAGCGAGCGATGAGGCCATCGCGTGCTCGGCTGGCGTCTCGCCGTCCATGGCGAGCGGAATGGACTCGTGAAACGCCTTCGCAAGCCAGGCGATCGGCGCCGAGAAGGTGTCATCCGAGATCGTGAACTGTGCACCGACGTCAGCCGTGGTGACCTTGCCGATCACACGCGCTGGGACACCGTGGCGTTGTGCGATTCCGACGATGGCAGCGCTGTCCGCAGTGGACACCACGACGCGAGCGTGGGCTTCGCCGAACAGCAGCGCCCGGTGAGGCAGGGTAGCCCACACCGAGAGATCGACGGTGAATCCAAACATCCGCTCGCGATCGGCCATCGCACACTCGGCCAGCGCCACCGCGAGCCCGCCATCACTGCAGTCGTGCGCGGAGCGCACCACCCCGCTGCGGATCGACTCCAACAGCGCCTCGATCAGCGCGCGCTCGCGCGAGGGATCACAGACCGGTGGTTCGCCGATGGTCAAGCCGTGGATCTCGAGCAGGTACTCGCTGGCGCCGAGCTCGTCGGTGCAGTCTCCCAGGAGCACGATGTCGTCGCCAACCGCCTGAAACGCCGACGGTGTGACATGGGAAAGCGATTCGATGAGTCCGACCATACCGATGGTCGGCGTCGGATGAATCGCCCCCTGCGGGTTCTCGTTGTAGAGCGAGACGTTGCCGCCCGTCACAGGCGTCTCGAGCACCGTGCAGGCCTCGCCCATGCCGGCGATCGCTTCGCTCAGCTGGAAATACACTTCCGGCTTCTTCGGATTGCCGAAGTTGAGATTGTTGGTGATCGCCATCGGCCGGGCGCCCGTGCACGCCACGTTGCGGGCTGCTTCGGCCACTGCCGCCCGTCCACCGTTGCGCGGAGAGAGCGCGACATGCCGGCCGTTGCCGTCGATACAGAGCGCAATGGCCTTGTCGGTGCCGCGAAGCTTCACCACGGCGGCATCGCTGCCCGGACCACGCACGGTGCTCGCGCGCACGGTGGAGTCGTATTGCTGCCACACCCATTTCTTACTCGCGATTGTCGGCGACGACAGCAGGCGCTCGAGCGTCCACGCGTGGTCGCGCTCCTCGTCGCGTGGTACGACCGCGTGCGCCGAACGGCCGCGCGCCGCCTTCAGCGTGTCACTTTCACGCGGCTCGAGTACGTACTGCGGACACTCGGTCACCAGCCGCGAACCCGGGAACTCCGCCACCACGCGCTCGCCTTCAGTCACGCGGTACACCGGCTCGGCGATCACTTCGCCGATCACCGCCGCCTCGAGATCCCACTTGGCGAGAATCGCGCGCACGTCGTCTTCGTGTCCGAGTTTCGCAACCACGAGCATTCGCTCCTGCGATTCAGACAGCAGGATCTCATACGGCGTCATTCCCTGCTCACGCACCGGCACCTTCGTAACGTCGATCGTGACGCCGACATCACCGCGCTCGGCCATTTCCGCGGATGACGACGTGAGACCGGCGGCGCCCATGTCCTGAATCGCGACGATATGGCCGCTTCGGATCAGCTCGAGCGACGCTTCGAGCAGCAGTTTCTCGGTGAACGGATCACCGACCTGCACCATGGGGCGCTTGGCTTCGCTGGATGCCGACAGGTCTTCCGATGCGAAAGACGCGCCGTGAATTCCGTCGCGACCTGTGCGGGCACCCACAGCCATGATCGGATTGCCGACGCCGGACGCCACAGCGGTGATCAGTTCGTCCTCGCGCATGAGACCGACGCACATTGCGTTCACGAGCGGATTGCCTTCGTACGACGGATCGAAGACGACTTCGCCACCGACCGTCGGCACGCCGACGCAATTGCCGTAGTCACCGATCCCCTTTACGACGCCAGCGAAGAGCCAGCGGACGCGGCTCGAGGTGAGCGGCCCGAAGCGGAGAGAATTGAGCAGGGCGATCGGCCGCGCCCCCATCGTGAACACATCCCGCAGGATGCCACCGACACCGGTCGCGGCGCCCTGATACGGTTCGACCGCCGACGGGTGATTGTGCGATTCGATCTTGAACGCGACCGCCCACCCGTCACCCACGGAGATCACACCGGCGTTCTCGCCGGGGCCCTGCAGCACCCAAGGGGCCTTGGTGGGCAGCGTCTTCAGCATGGGGCGCGAATGCTTGTAGGAGCAATGCTCGCTCCACAGCGCGCTTACGACGCCCAGCTCAGTAAACGTCGGGGTCCGGCCGAGCATCGCGATCAGTCGCTCGTACTCGAACTCCGTAATGCCATGCTCGGCCACCATTGCCGGCGTAATCACCGGATCGCCTGGACGTGACTCCACGGGACGTGCATTGGACGCGGCGGTCATACCTTCACCTCAGCGAGCATCGATTCCAGGATTGACGCGAACAAGGGTACGCCGTCGGTTGACCCGAGCGTCGAATCGAGCGCACGTTCGGGGTGCGGCATCATGCCGAGCACATTGCGCTCCGCGCTGACGATACCAGCGATGTTGCGCAGTGAGCCGTTCGGATTGGCGGACGCGGTGGCCTCACCGTCGGCGTTGACGTAGCGGAACACCACCTGTCCCTCGCCTTCGAGTCGAGCGAGCGTGTCGCCATCCGCCGTATAGCGGCCATCTCCGTGTGCGACCGGAATCGAGACGACCTGGCCGATGTGGTACTGCGACGTGAAGCGCGTGGCGATCGACTCTACCCGCAGATGCACCGGCTTGCTCACGAAGCGGAGGCTGGCATTGCGCAGGAGGGCGCCGGGCAGCAGCCCTGCCTCACACGCGATCTGGAAGCCGTTGCAGATGCCGAGCACCGGTCCACCGCGCTTGGCGAAGGCGACCACTTCCTGCATGATCGGACTGAAGCGTGCAATCGCGCCGGCGCGCAGGTAGTCACCGTAACTGAACCCACCGGGCAGGATCACGAGGTCAACGTTCTGGAGGTCGTGATCCTTGTGCCACAGGTAGACGGCTTCCTGACCGAGGTGATCAGCGATCGCATGGAACGCGTCCTCATCGCAGTTCGAACCGGGAAACCGAACGATGCCGGCCTTCACGCGCGCTCCACCGAAGCGATCTCGAAGTCTTCGGTGACCGGGTTGGCCAGCAGCTTCTCACACATGGCCGTGATGCGCGCGCGCGCGGCGTCGGCCGTCAACGCCTCGGTCTCCACGATCACGTGGCGTCCCACGCGCACCTCACCGACATCGGCGAAGCCGAGCGAGTGGAGCGCGTCGGCGACCGCCTTGCCTTGGGGATCGAGAATCCCACGACGCGGAACGATATGGATGGCGCAGCGGAAACGGGTCATGCCAGGGGCTCCTCGCGACCGTCATCCGGCGCGATGTTCTGTCGTGAAGGACGACGGCGTCGACGACGGCGTCGGGGGTCGATGGGTTCATCGAGGTCATCCTCGGTCGCGTCGTCATCCTCACGCGCGCCGGGAATACGATCGAGCAACCCGAGAAAAACGGTGCGGCCGATGCCGTAGAGCACGTAGGCCATCAGCGCCGGGAAGAAGAACTTCTTCGGCAGGAAGATCACACCGACGAAGGTGCCGACGGCCAACAGAAATCCGAGGATGCCATCCAACGTTCGAAAATTCACCGTCGGCACTTTGGCGTACTGCACGTTGCTGATCATCAGCATGCCGAGGCCGAGCATGACCCAGCGCAGCATCTGATGCCAGGGCAGATCGCCGATCATCGTCTCGGTATAGAGCGGCGTCTGACTGAACCAGTAGTACGTCGCGAGCGTCATGCCGGCGGCCGGGCTGGGAAGCCCGGTGAAGTGCGTGTTCTTGGTACCGGCCTGTTCGACGTTGAAACGCGCCAGTCGCATTACGGCGCAGGCCGTGAAGAAGAAGCAGAAGATCCACTCCCACCGCGTGCTCTGGAACACGGCGAAGTACATGATGAGCGCCGGCGCCGTGCCGAAGGAGATCGCGTCCACGAGGGAATCCAGTTCCTCGCCGAAGCGTGTGCCGGACTTCGTGGCGCGCGCGATCCGGCCATCCAGCGTATCGGCGATCGCGCCGAACACGATGAAGCGGGCCGCCGCATCGAAGTCTCCGCGTGAGGCCGCGACGATCGCAAAGATGCCGAAAAAGAGGTTCGCGAGGGTGAACCCGTTGGGCAGGGCGACGGCGGCACGCGGGCGAGGCCTCCGCGGCCGCTCGGTA
Organism: Gemmatimonas sp.; assembly: GCF_044376735.1. GTDB lineage: Bacteria > Gemmatimonadota > Gemmatimonadetes > Gemmatimonadales > Gemmatimonadaceae > Gemmatimonas. The sequence continues at coordinate 8,336 of NZ_JBILKJ010000029.1, read as the reverse complement.
TCGTCGGCACCGGGGCCGCGCGAATCCGGGCGGCTCACTGGGGCACCCCGACTGCGGTGCGGGAGACCCACGCTACCGCCAACGCGACGAGCGTGAGGACGTATCCAGCGAGCCACCACGGCCACGAGCGGAGGCGTAGCGCGGCCACGAAGGCCAGGGTGGCCAATCCGACGGCGCCCAGCAGTAGCGGATAGCCCTCGCTCGCGAACATCAAACGAAATCCTCGGGAAGCCCAAGACGCGCCAGGTCGATCGGTGCTCCGGTCAGTCGCGCGAAGGCTTCGCGGTAGCGGAGGCTTGTCGCCCGGATCACCTCGTTCGGCAGCGCGGGGGGTGGTGCGTCACCATTCCAGCGACCGGCACGCCGTTCCACCTCGAGCCAATCGCGAAGCGGCTGCTTGTCGAAACTGGGTTGCCCCCGCCCGGGTGCGTAACTGTCGGCCGGCCAGAACCGCGAGCTGTCCGGCGTGAGCACCTCATCGATCAGGAGCAATCGCCCGTCACGCCACCCAAACTCGAATTTCGTGTCGGCCACGATGATCCCACGCGGCTCGGCGGTGGCGCGTCCGAACTCGTAAACCGTACGCGCCAGCGATTCGAGGGTGGCCGCCGTGCTCGCTCCGACCGACGCGACCACGGAGCCGATCGTGATATTCTCGTCGTGGCCGGTCTCCGCCTTGGTGGCGGGACTGAAAATTGGGGGATCGAGCCGGTCGCTCTCGCGCAGCCCGGCCGGAAGCGGCTCGCCCGCCAGCGTACCATGCCCCCGATACTCTTTCCACGCCGATCCGGTGAGGTACCCGCGAATCACGCATTCGATGGGCACGACGTCGGCACGCACACACAGCATGCTGCGCCCCGCCAGCAACGCGCGATACGGCCCGAGTGCGGGGACGCGGCGCACGATCTCATCGGTGTCGGCGGAGAGCAAGTGATGCTCAACCACGCCAGAGAGCTGCGACAGCCACCACGCAGTCAGTTGCGTAAGCACGGCGCCCTTGTATGGAATCGCCTCGTTCATCACGACATCGAACGCGCTAATGCGGTCCGTGGTGACCAGCAGCAGACGGTCGTCATCCACCGCGTAAACGTCGCGCACCTTCCCTCGGCGCACGAGCGGCAAGGGCAACGACGTCTCGATCATCGCCCTAGGAAGGTCGGTGCTCATACGCGGACCTCCTCCACGGCAACGCCGACGCGCTCACGCGCGAGCCAGGGCGCCACGTGCTCCTCGAGGAACTCGACGACCTGTTCAGGGGATCGGCCCACGAACCGCGTCGGCTCCGTCACCGCCTGCAGATCTTCGAGCGGAATCCCGAAGGCGGGGTCGGCGGCGAGTCGCTCCAGCATGTCATTACGCGGTGCGCCGTCCTTGACCGCACGTGCGGCATCGATGCTATGACCGCGAATGAGCTCGTGCGCTTCCTGGCGGTCACCACCGGCGCGAACGAACCTCACGATAATCTCTTCCGTGGCCATGAATGGCAGCTCGTCATCGACTCGGCGGCGGATTCTGGCCGGATGGACTTCAAGCCCGCGCACCACGTTCTGCATCAGCACCAGAATCGCATCGGTGGCAAGAAACGATTCGGGGATCACCAGGCGGCGGTTCGCTGAGTCATCGAGCGTACGCTCGAAGTACTGCACGGCGTGCGTCTGATTCGCATTCGGCTCCAACGAGAGGACAAAGCGCGCCAGCGAGGCGATGCGCTCGGAGCGCATCGGATTCCGCTTGTACGCCATGGCCGACGATCCGATCTGGTTCTTCTCGAACGGCTCCTCGATTTCACCGAACGCCTGCAACATCCGGATATCTCCAGAGAACTTCGATGCCGTCGCCGCGATGCCGGCCACGACGCCCAGAACCTGCGCATCCACCTTGCGCGAATACGTCTGTCCACTCACGGGGATCGACGTGGAAAAACCCATGCGCGTGGTGACGAGCCGATCAAGCTCGCGCACCCGCGCGTGATCCCCTTCGAACAGCGAGAGGAAGCTCGCCTGCGTGCCCGTGGTGCCCTTCACGCCGCGAAACGGCAGCTGTGCAACACGGTACTCGAGATCCTCGAGGTCGAGCAGGATGTCCTGCATCCACAACGTGGCGCGCTTGCCTACTGTGGTGAGCTGCGCTGGCTGCAGGTGCGTGTACCCGAGGGCCGGTTCATCCTTCCATTCGCGTGCGAACACGCCAAGGGCCTCGAGCGAATCGATGAGCTTCTCGCGCAGCAGCTGCAACCCGCGCCGCATGAGAATCAGCTCGGCATTGTCGGTGACGAAGCAGCTGGTAGCGCCCAGATGTATGAACTTGCGGGCGGCCGGCGCGACATCGCCGAAGGCGTGCACATGCGCCATGACGTCGTGGCGGAACTTCTTCTCGTACACGGCCACGGCATCGAAGTCGATGTCATCGAGGTGCGCGCGCATGTCCTCGATCGCGGCGTCGGGAATGGCGATGCCGAGACTCTGTTGCGCTTCGGCCAGCGCCAGCCACAACCGGCGCCACAGGCCGTACCGTGTTTGCGGGCCCCACAGCGTGAGCATGGCGCGCGATGCGTAGCGATCGGCGAGCGGCGAGGTGTACGACGTGCGGTCGGGTGCGGTCACGGAGTCAGCGGAGAGAGAACGACGTTTGGAGATACTGTTTATTGCGCTCGAACACCACGTACACGGGACCGCGAGCACCGTACTGGTCGATGGCGGCGGACGCCGCCTCGGCCGAATTCACCCGGGACTGTCCCACCTGCACAATCACATCGCCATCCTGCAGCCCGATCTCGTCGCGGATGCGATCGGAGACGCGATAGACCAGGGCGCCAGCGTTCGAGGCGACGCCTCGCTCTTGTCGAATCACATCGGTGAGCGACACCAGCTGCAGTTCACGTAACACGGTGACCTTGGGCGCACTCACCTCCGGTGCGTCCGCCACCTGCAACGTCAAGCGTCGTTCGCTTCCGCTGCGGATCACCGTCACCGGCAGCGTCTCCCCGACGCGCAGGTCGAGGAGGCGTGCTTCCCAGTCGAACGGATTCTTGACCGGTCGTGTCCCGGCCGCCACGACTTGGTCACCGGCACGCACGCCGGCCCGATCAGCCGGCGATCCCGGGACCACGCGAGCGACGACTGCCCCGACGGCGGCGGCTTCCCGCGCGCTCTGCACATCGGGCGTCTTCAGCCGAATGCCGACCCATGGCTGTCGCACGGCGCCATGCTCGAGCAGGTCTTCTACGATCCGCTTCGTGCGATCGATCGGGATGGCGAACCCGAGGCCCACCGATCCGCCGCTCGGCGAATAGATCGAGCTGTTCACTCCGACGACTTCCCCCAACGCGTTCACCAGCGGTCCGCCGGAATTCCCGGGGTTGATCGCCGCGTCGGTCTGGATCATGTCGACGTACACGCCACCGCCATCGCCGCGGCCAGCGAGGTTGCGACCAACGGCGCTCACGACGCCGACCGACACACTGGGCTCGCTGTTGCCGAGCACGAAGCCGAATGGGTTGCCGATCGCGATCGACCATTCGCCGACGATCAGCGTCGAGGAGCTGCCCAGCGGCGCCACCGGAAGGTCCGTCGCCTTGATGCGGACGACCGCGAGGTCGTTCGTCTCGTCGATGCCGACCACCGTGGCGTCGTACGACGTCCCGTCGCGCATGCCGATCGACACTTTCGTCGCACCGGAAATCACGTGCGCATTGGTCACGATGATGCCATCGCGACGGACGATGAAGCCCGAGCCGATGCCGGCGTTGCGGCGCTCGCCGGTCCGTCCGCCCATGAAGTACTCGAAGAAATCGACCGGAACCTTCTGCACGGTTTCCGTTTGTACGGTCACGACCGCCGGCGCCACGCGTTCCACGGCGGTGGTGATCGCGGTCCGGCGCGACGCATCGATGGTCTGCGCAGGAACCGGTCCGACAGGTTTAGCGGTGGCCGGCGGTAGCGTGCGGGCCTGCGCACTCGATGTGCTGGGGTTGGCCCCCTCGCAGCCGATCAGCGTCAGGGCAACCAGCAGCGTGAGCGTGGAGCGCCGGGCCATTAGCGGGTTGCCCGGGTCACGTGGCATCGGCGTACAGCTCGGGCGGATACGTCACTTCGCGTAGCGAGAGTCCGTGCGCTGGTGCCGGTGCCGGCGTGCCGGAATTGTCGGGCGCAACGAGCAGCCGCGCTATCGTACCGCGCGGCCGACGTCCCTGAGCCACCTCGACCATCGTTCCGACGAGAAAACGCACCATGTGATGGAGAAAACGGTTTGCTGCCACTTCGAACACCCAACCACCATCCCGCTCCACCCACCGGGCATGCTGGATGACGCAGCGGTGGTGATCGTCGGCTGGCGCCGTGTGAGCGACCGCAAACGCGCGGAAGGTGTGGTCACCCAATACACTGTCGGCTTCGCCCTGAAGGGCCACCGGGTCGAGCGGGTAACGCACGGCCCACTCATACCGGCGACGGAACGGGGACCGTGCCGCCTCATCCGTGCCGATAAGATAACTGTATCGTCGCGCGATGGCGCTCCGGCGGGGGTGGAAGTCGGGAACCATCCGATGCGCCGCCGCGACCCAGATATCATCAGGAAGGATCGCGTTCAGGGCGCGGCGGAGGCCATCAGGGTTCCACCGCGCGGGGACCCGCACACCGACGCTCTGGCCGTGCGCGTGAACGCCGGCATCCGTTCGACCGGCGCCGATGGCGGGAACGGCGGCGGCGCAGAGTCGTCCAAGGGCCACTTCCATATCACCTTGCACCGTGCGGACGTCGGGCTGGCGCTGCCAGCCGGCGAAGCGCCCCCCGTCATACTGCGTTACCAGGAGGATCGGTCGCGGGTCCATGACCCAGATGAAGGTAGGCAGCATGGGCGTTCGCTTCAACTGACCCGCGCGGAAAGTGGCGGGACTATTGCGCCGTCGCGTCCGTTGACGTTTCCTCCACTCGCTATGCCTCCTCGTTCACTTTCCTCGCTAGCGCACGCGCTCTCCGCCACGTCCGACCTCGACGGTGCCCTCATTGCGCTCGGTGAGTGCCTGGCCGAACTGGACCGCGGCGCGTCGGTGGCGCTGCTCCAGTACGACGCCCGACGCGATATGCTCCGCGACCGGCTCACCCCAGTCGGCGCGCGCGTCATCCGGACGTCGATGGAAACGACTTTTGATCATCTTCCAGAGGCGGTACGCACCAGCATTTTGGCGGGTGGCCCCTTTACTGATGTCAGTGAGCGATCGGCCGACTATGCGCGATTGTGCGGCTTTACCGCCGCACTCGACGGCGGCATTCTGGCGGTCCGTGGATTGAAGGTTGAAGGCTTGCTGGGCGCCGTCCTCGCGCTGTACGAACCGCGCAAGATTTTCGGGACCCGAACGACTGAGCGGCTGGCGCCGGCCGTGGCGTTGTTCGACCTCGCCTATGTGCGGCTCGCGGAGCGCGATGCTCGCGAGGAAGCCGTGCGGACGCTCGAGGATGTCACGCAGCGCGTCCACGGCGAGTATGTCCGGAAGCTGACGGTGCTCGAAACGGAACTCCGCGAGGTCCGCAGCACACCTCGAAACCTCTCCGCCATGAGTCCGGCCGAAGCGATTGCCCTTCGGGCCGACGCCGCACGATCCGCTGAAGAGGCCCGGCGTGCGCTGCGCCGGTCGGAGCTCGCCGACCAGCAGTTCACGGCGGCGGTTGGACAACTCGAGCAGGCGCATGTCGAGTTGCACCGCCGCAGTGAGGCGCTCCGGCAGCGGACCCGCACGCTGTTCTTGCTCGACCGCGCCCTGTCGCTCGACGCCGAGACCATTGACGTCAGAACACTGGTGGACGGACTGCTGGCGTTGGTCGGCGATGACATGCAGGCGCAGCGGTGCTCGCTGATGCTGCGTGCGCCCGAGCCCGATTACCTCTACTTGGCGGCCGCGCGCGGCATCGCGCCGAACATCGTTGAGGGCATGCGTATCCGCATCGGGGAGGGCGTCGCCGGCCGGGTGGCGGCCGCGCGCGAACCCCTCCTGGTTCGCGATGTGCGCGACGCCTCGCAGCACCCGCTGCTTCATGATCAGTACTTCACGACCGGCAGCTTCATCAGCTTCCCCTTGGTCTACCACGACGAGTTGGTTGGCGTGCTCAACCTCACGAATCGAGCGCAGCGCGGCATTTATTCGGACGAAGACGTGGAACGGGTGCGACTGCTGGGGCTTGTAATTTCGCTCATCATGTCTCGGAATGCCCTCCCTGAGCGGCTACTCGGATCGATCAATGTCAGCTGACCCGCTGAGCCACGCGATTCGTCGGCTGGCGGCTCACGAGTCGCTCGACGCCGAGAGTGTGCAGCGCGCCTTCGGGGTCATCATGCGTGGCGAAGGCACGCCGGTGCAGGTGGCCGCCCTGCTGATGGCGCTTCGCGTGAAAGGCGAAACGTCCAGCGAAGTGGCTGGCGTCGTCGAGGCCCTGCGCGAGTCGATGATTGTGCTGCCGTCCGATCGTCCCGACGAGCTGGTGGATACGTGCGGCACTGGCGGTGGGTCGCTGACCACCTTCAACATCTCGACGGCGGCGGCGCTGGTGGCGGCCGGCATGGGTGTGCGCGTGGCGAAGCACGGAAACCGGTCGTTCACCTCGCGCTCAGGGAGTGCCGACGTCCTCGAAGCGCTCGGCGTGGCGATCGACACCACACCATCGGCGATGACCGCGACGTTGGCGGAGGCGGGGATCGTGTTCATGTTCGCCCCGCTGATGCACCCCGCACTCCGCCACGTCGGTCCGGTCCGTCGTGAGCTGGCGGTACCGACCGTCATGAACATCGTGGGCCCGCTGGCCAATCCGGCGCGCGCTGGGCGTCAGGTGGTCGGCGTCGCGGAGCGCGGACGCCTTGCGCTGCTCGCGGATGCGCTGTCGGCACTCGGTACGGTGCGGGCCATGGTGGTACACGGCGAGCCGGGCCTTGACGAGATCTCGCCACTCGGAACGACGCACGTCATTGAGGTGCGTGAGGGGCGCACTGCGTCGTGGACGATTGATCCAGCCGAACACGGCATTCCGGATGTTTCGTTTGCCGACTTGCACGGCGGAGATCCGGCACACAACGCCGCCCTGATCGAACACGTGCTGGGCGGCGGCGGGTCCGCCGGGGCACGGTCGGCCGTCCTCCTCAATGCCGCGGCGGCGCTTTACGTCAGCCGCGACGAAGGTACCTTCGCGGATGCCGTGGACCGGACACGACAAGCGATGGCCGATGGCGTCGGCCTCGCCGCGCTGCGGCGCTTGCGCGCGGCATCCCTCGCGACCCGCCGCTAGCCGGGTCGTGTCGTCAAGTCGCGGTCAGTACCGGCGCAGCACGCCGACCACGATGCCCTGGATGCGCACATCGTCTTCGTGCACGAACAGCGGCGACATCGTCTCGTTAGCCGGCTGCAGGCGAATCCGTCCGTCGCGCTCGCGATAGTAGCGCTTGACCGTGGCACCGGATCCGTCGAGCATGGCGATCACCATCTCGCCGTTGTCGGCGGCATTGCGATCGTTGATGACCACGAAATCCCCGTCCTTGATCTGCTCCTCGATCATCGAGTCGCCACGGACTTTGAGGACGTAATGGCTTCCGCTGCGTCGCAGGAAACCATCCGGCACCGACATCGTTTCTCCCGTGTGCATCGCTTCGATCGGCGCACCTGCCGCTACGGAGCCGAGTAACGGCAACTCCACGGAGCGCTGAAAGAGCTCGGTGGGAAGAATCTCGATGGCACGACTCTCGTTGTACGAGCGCTTGATGTAGCCCTTGCGCTCGAGGTTGGTGAGGTGCTCGTGCACCGTCGCCAGCGAGTTATAGTTGAACTGCAGCGCGATCTCTTCGAAACTCGGGGCGTATCCGTTCACTTCGTTGTAATCGGAGAGAAAGGACAGAATTTCCCGCTGTCGCTTGGTGAGCGGCATGGTTGCTCCACGAAGGGGGACCTACAGAATCGGCCCCGAAGGCAGGCCGAATCTACCAAAGCCACGCTAACCGAACACAGGCCGAAGTGCAAGCATTTTCTTCACGACCAGGGTGGACGTTCCCCTCAGGGACCCTGGGGGAGCTCACCCACGCCGCCCACGAGCGAGCGAGTCGGGTCCAGGCGACGCTGCCCGAGTTGCAACGCGTCGCCCGCGATATGCCGATCGTGCCACCGGATGCCGAGTCGTTTGCCGCCGCCCTGCGCGGTCCGGCCCTTCGCGTGATCGCCGAGGTGAAGCGCGCGTCCCCTTCAAAAGGCGCCATTAACCCTGGCATTGACGCTGCTCTGCAGGCCGCGCATTACGTCGAGGGCGGCGCCGCCGCGATTTCCGTGCTGACGGAGCCGACCCGGTTCGGCGGGACCCTGGACG
>NZ_JBILKJ010000254.1:0-3023 GCF_044376735.1 Gemmatimonas sp. | reverse complement strand
GGCGTTTGGGGCGGGTGTGCCGAGCGTGGTGCAGGGGCAGGTGGTGGAGCAGCGTGAAGCCGGCTTCGAGGTGCGGCGTGAGTGGATGGAACAGCTGCGGGCGTATCCGTTCGGCGAGTACACGCAAAACCCGGTGTATGCCGCGCGCGCCGCGGTATTCGGCGCCGCGTCTCGCGCGCCGGCTGGTGCGGCCGCTGGCGCCACAGCGAGTGCCGCCTCCAGCATGCTGGTGCCGCCGTGGCGCGCACTGGGGCCGTTCGGCTTCCAGACCAGCGGCTTTTACGGGTCGTCGCCGAACGCCGATGGCGGCCGTATTCGTGCCATCGCCATCCACCCTACCAATCCGAGCATCGTGTATGCCGGCGCGGCCAGTGGAGGCGTGTGGCGCACGAACAACGGCGGTGCCACGTGGACACCGATCAGCGACAGCCAGTGCTCGCTCAACATCGGTTCGATCGCGATCGATCCGGTAAATCCGAGTATCGTGTACGTGGGCACGGGTGAGCCGGCGCAGTCGAACGGCTGCGGCCTGCTGCGTTCGTTCGACGGCGGCACGACGTGGACCGAGATCAATGGTGGTGGCGTGTTGGCGCCGGTGAATGGCACACAGACCACGCGCGCGTACCGTATTCGCGTGGCACCGAGCGTGGCCGGCACGCAGGGCACGAGCGTGGTGCTGTACGCGGCCAGCAATGGACTGCATCGCAGCATCAACAGCGGATCGGCGTGGGCCACGGTGCTGTCGGGGTTCGTGACCGATGTGGAGTTCGATCCGGCCGACGACAACATCGTGTGGGCCGCCCGCGCCGGTGCCGGCACGACGGCGAATGGCGTGTACCGCAGCACCGATCGCGGGGCCACGTGGAGCCAGGTGTACTCCACCGGTAACACGGTGCAGCGCATCTCGCTGGCCGTTACCCCGAATGCGCCGAACGCCGTGTGGGCGGTGGAGGTGGTGAATTCGCGCATGGACAAGCTGGTGCGTCTTAATGGGGCGAATGCCACGCCCACGGTGCTCGCGGCCCAAGGCGTGTACGGCGGGCAGCCACGCCTCGACTTCGGCACGCAGAGCACGTACAACCTGGTGCTCGAGGTGGACCCGCAGGATGCGAACACGGTGATCCTTGGCGGATCGCGCATCTATCGCTCGCGTGATGGCGGGCAATCGTTTTCGGCGATCGCGTACGACTTACATGTGGACTGGCACGCGTTCGAGTACGCGCCGAGCGATCCGAACGTCATTGTGGGCGGCTGCGACGGCGGGGTGCATGCGTCGTACGATCGCGGCAATAGCTGGGTGAATCGCAACACCAATATCTCGGTCACGCAGTTCTATCCCGGCATCGCGGTGCACCCCACGATTCCGGATTTCCTCGCCGGTGGCTTGCAAGACAACAGCTCGCTGTGGGGGTTCGGCTCGAGCTTCTGGACGATGTCGGCGCCCAGTGGTGATGGAGGATGGAATGCCTTCAGCCCTACCAATGCCAACGTGTTCTGGACCACCAGCTACGTCACGAACTTCATCGTGCGCGTGACGCGTAATCCGCTCGGCACGAGCATCAGCCAGGTGCAGCGCGGCTTCACCAGCACCGACCGCAAGGCATTCCTGTCGCCGATGGTGATCGACCCGCTCAACTCGACGACGCTGTATTACGCGACGTACCGACTGTGGCGCACGCAGAACGAGGGCGTGCAATGGGCCGCGCTCACCGGTGATCTCACGAAGGGTGGCATCGGGACCATTACCAGTGTCGCGGTTTCACCGGTGGATTCGCGCGTGATCTGGGTGGGCACCAGCGACGGCAACGTGCAGCTGTCGCAAGACGGCGGTACGACGTTTGCGCTGGTCTCGAGCACGTTGCCGAACCGTGCGGTCACCGATGTCGCTCCCGATGTCGCGGCAGCTGGTCGCGCCGTGATTACGTATTCCGGCACCGGCACCGGGCATGTGTACTCCACCGACGACTTCGGCGCGAACTGGGTGAATCTCACGGGGACGTTGCCGGACATCCCGTTCAACGCCGTGGTCGCGGTGCCGGGAACGTCGCGGCTGTTCGTGGGTGCCGACGTCGGGATTTATGAATCGACCGACAACGGCGCCTCGTGGATCGTGGCGAATCAGGGCTTTCCGAATGCGAGAGTGCTGGACCTGGTGTACCAGCAGGCTACCGGCAACCTGTACGCCAGCACCTACGGTCGCGGACTGTGGGCCACGACGATCACGGCCGGCGCGAGCGTGCTGCGCGGCGATGTGAACGCGGATGGAGCCGTGAACGCCTTTGACGCATCGCTGGCGCAACAGGCGCTGGTGGGCGTGCTGCCGGCCAGTGCGCCGAACCCGATGCCTCGCGCGGATGCGAACTGTAACGGCGTTCTGGATTCAGGTGACGTGCTGTCGATTCTGCAGTTCGCGGTGGGGGCGGCGGCACCAACGCTGTGCGTGGGGACACAGCGGTAAGGGCGCGGAACGGCCCAGTACTGAGTGAACTGAATTCAGGCGTCAGACTGGGTATAGTGGTCAGAGTTGAGCAGCTACAGTGCTCGGTGCCGAGCATTTCCTGACGGCGCGTGCGAGGGCGGGGATCGGTTGATATCCCCGCCCTCGTGAATCGTCAGCTCCACGAAACCCGCTCGGTACTGTGGACTGTCGTTGCTGAATTCCGACCACTATACCCAGTCTGACGCCGGAGTTCAGAGTACTGAGTACTCCGACTGGGCAGTTCCGCGCTGTTCAGCCTTCAGCGTTCGCGCAACACCGGCAGTCTCAGCACACTCTCGCTGCTGGGTCGTACAAACGCGTTCGTCTCGGCCATCGCTGCTTCGGCGTTGGCTAGGCTCGTCCAGTCGATCGAGGCCGTCCACCGTTGCGCGAAGTCAAGGACCTTGATGAGTGCGCGTGGTTCTCCTCCGCGGCTCAGGGTCCGAAGTCCGGTAAGGTAGTCGTCTCGGTACACCGTCGGGATGATCATGCGCGCCTCGTTGGCCGCGACGAGTTCAGCGTTCATGAACGCCCGTGCGATTCG